>NZ_JAZDRP010000009.1:0-97024 GCF_036330345.1 Hyphobacterium lacteum | reverse complement strand
TCGCTGCCGTCAAAGTCGTCTTGCCGTGGTCAACGTGACCAATCGTGCCAATGTTCGCGTGCGGCTTAGTCCGCTCAAACTTCTCCTTGGCCATCCTATTATTCCCTTCGATATGACCGGAAATTACGCAGCGTATTCGCTCGCGTAATAAAACTGAGCGCGGGGGATAGACTCAGCCGCCCGCAAAGGCAAGAGGGCAGCCGTTCTGTAGCTGCAAGATAGGCCGGACTGTGACCGTCCGAAGCCAGCTGTATTTTGGAAATGCTGGTCCGCCTCCGCCAAAGCTACGGCGCGACAGCCCTCGCCTGCTCTATGGTTGGCTTGCCTGGCCGAAGTTCGCATTCGCGAGCGAGAGCTGGAGCGGGTAGCGGGAATCGAACCCGCATATTCAGCTTGGAAGGCTGCTGCTCTACCATTGAGCTATACCCGCACTCGGTATCGCAGCGATATGGTGGAGGGGGCTGGATTCGAACCAGCGTACGCTCTCGCGGCCAGATTTACAGTCTGGTGCCTTTAACCACTCGACCACCCCTCCACGGATATCGATCCGCGACAGCGGCCCTATCTAGCGATAGAACCCCCGATCAACAAGGTCATGATGCCGGATCAGCGCAGCAGGTCGAAACTGGCTGACGAAACAGGCATCCCTCATCGACGGAGCGCGGACTATAATGACGATGGATAAGGGGCGCAACCGCCAGAAACCACCATATAAAACAAATAGATCGAAAGATTCTGCAGTTGACGGTGAAGGCTGGATCTGGGGCCGGCATGCCGTGCTGGCCGCACTGGCGAATCCGCGCCGGGAAAAGCGCCGCCTGCTGCTGACGCTGAATGCCCAGCGCGAAGTGCCCGAAGGCACCGCGTTTGAAGACGCCAAACCGGACGCGATCAGCGCGACCCTGCCCGAAGGGGCGGTGCACCAGGGATTCGCCCTGCGCGCCACGGCACCAGCGCCCGAAACCGTCAGAGCCGTTGCCGATCCGACTCACGGCATTCTGGTGGTTCTGGACCAGGTTACAGATCCGCAGAATGTCGGCGCCGTTTTCCGCTCGGCAGCCGCCTTTGGCGCGCGCGCCATCATCTTGCAGGACCGCAAGGCCCCGCCCCTCTTCGGCGCCACGGCCAAGGCCTCGGTCGGTGCGACGGAAACCGTGCGCCACGTGCGCGTGACCAATATCGCCGATACGCTGATCGAGCTGAAAAAGGCCGGCCGCTTCGTGATCGGCCTCGCCGGGGATGGCGAACTCGCCCTGCCGGAAGCCATCCAGAAGCATGGCGGGGCCGGCCTGGTGATCGTGATGGGCGCCGAGGACAAGGGGCTGCGCCCGCGTGTGGCTGAAAACTGCGACGCACTGGTTTCCATCCCAACCACCGGGGCCATTGAGAGCCTGAATATTTCCAACGCCGCCGCGATCGCCCTTTATGCCGCCTATGCTGCGCGGCCTGACCGCAAGGTTTGACGCTTTCGCCCCCCTGTGGTGGTTTGCCCTGACACTGCGAGGAAGCCATCATGTTCCGGATCATCGAGGATCTTCTGAGCGCCGATCAGGTGGCGCACATTCTGAAACTGGCCGATGAGGCGAATTTCGCCGATGGCCGGGCGTCGAACCCGCACAACAAGGCGAAGAACAATCTGCAGATCGATTTCGGCGATCCGCGCTTCCAGGAGACGAGCCGCCTTCTGATGCAGGCGCTGACCCAGCATCGCGTCTTCAACGACGCGGTTTTCCCGGCACGCATGACGCCGCTGATGATCTCCCGCTACAAGCCGGGCATGAATTACGGCGTGCATTCGGATGCTGCCATCATTCCCGTCCAGCCCAACCCGGTGCGCTCGGATGTATCCTGCACGATCTTCCTGGCGGATCCCGAAAGCTATGAGGGCGGCGAACTGGTTGCCCATCTGGGCAATGGTGAAATCACGGTCAAGGGAAAGCCCGGCTCGGCCGTGATCTATCCGTCAACGACCTATCATGAGGTCAAACCCGTCACCAAGGGCGAGCGGATTGTCGCAATCGCCTTCATCGAGAGCCTGGTGAAGGATCCGATCAAGCGCGACCTTCTGTTCGAGCTCAACGAGCTGATCGCCGAGGAAGGCTTCAATGTCAGCTGGGAAAACCGCACCCGCATGGAATATCTGCGCAATAATCTGCGCCGCATGTGGGACGGGGAGTAGGCATGGCCACGGGCGGCTGCCAGTGCGGCCGGGTCCGGTTTGAAACTAGCGGCGAGCCGCGCTTCATCGCCAATTGCCATTGCCGCGATTGCCGTAAGGCCACAGGTGCCGCTTTCTCTACCTGGGTCGGTTTCGAGAGCAATCAGATCACATGGAAAGGCGAGCCCGATCGCTTCGCCAGTTCTGAAGGCGTTCAGCGCGGCTTCTGCAAGACATGCGGAACGCCCCTCACCTATCAGGGCGAGAAATGGCCGGATGAGACCCATATCCTGATCGGCGTGTTTGATCAGCCGGAAACCTACACGCCCAAGGGAGACGTCTTCACCGAAGACGCTTTGCCGTTCTCCAAACCGAAGGGCCGCTAGCCCGGCCAGAACTGATAGACGGCCGTGGCGATCAGGGTTCCGATCACATAGCCCAGCACGCCGACCAGCACGCCCGGCGTGATCAGCTCTTTCCAGCCCTTGGCCGCGGCCAGCGCCGGCGCCGTGGTGGCACCGAGAATCGCCGCATTGGACGCGGTGATCAGCTCCGGCAACGAGAAGCGCAGGAGCGAGCCCAGCCCGAACAGCACTATCGCATGCACACCCAGCAAAAGCGTCACCAGCGCCAGCAGGAGCGGCGCATCGCGCAGCAGGGAGGGAATGTCGGCCCCGGCGGCAATCGCGGCAAAGAAGACAAAGGCCAGGCCCACGCCCAGCTCGTACCCGCCGTGCAATTTCTTCATCTGGCCAGCGAGGAAGGTGGCCGGGATCAGCGTGATCACGGTCAGGATCGCATAACGCCAGTTCCCGGCAGCGCCCGCCGCATTCTCCACCCCCATGCCTGCCAGAAGCTGGCCCAGCTGCCCGGTCAGGAAATCTGCCAGCGCCACCAGAACCAGTGCATAGGCAATCGTGATGGTCAGCGTCAGCGCGCTTGCCTTGCCTGCACTGTCTTCGGCGGCATCGCCCTCGGAATGATCCTTCTGGACAAAGCGGCTGGCGATGAAGCTGACGCCGGGAATGATGGCCAGGAAAGCCAGGAACACGCCCGAGAACAGATTGTCCACCGCCGTGGCCGCAGAGATCAGCCCGGGATCGCTCTCCGTCAGCCCGGTGACATCCGCCAGGGCGGCGTAGTTCACTGATCCGCCGATATAGGTGGCCGTGAACAGTCCGGCGAGCTCGGCTTCCAGATCACCGAAATCAAGCACGCTGAACGCCACAATGGCACCGATCACGGTCGCCAGCGCCGCCAGCAGGAAGGCGCCGGTCATGCGGCCGGTCTCGAACAGGATCTTGCGCATGTCCGCCTTCATCAGGAAGAGCGGGATCAGCAGCGGCACGAAATAGCGGAAGACAAAGGAATAGGCGTCGCCCGATTGCGGGATCATCGTCCCCCAGTGCCAGCCCCCACCAGACGCTGGAAGCGGCACCGGAAAATTGGAAAAGAAGATCGCCAGAAAGATGGCCACGACCGCCCCGGTCAGAACCGCCCCGATCCGCGTCTTTTCGGAAAGAAAGCCAAGACCGGCGATCACGAACAAAGCGCCCATCAGCGCGAAATTATTGTCGGCGGGGATCAGCGATTCCATGACGTGTCTTCCTTCGTTTGCGCGCGATCAGTCGCGGCGTTCAAACCGGCTCTCGCCGGTAAAGCGGGCAAAGCCTCCTGCCCCGGACTCCGATCCGGGGTCATTCCAGCGCACCAGCGACCATTCGGTTGTGATGACATCGCCTTCGATCTCACCGGTCCAGCTGGTGATGGTGTGGCAGGTCTCGGCCCCGGCGATCCAGACCACGGTGAAGCTGATCAGCGGATCGAAGACGCGGCCTTCGACCGGGTATTCGATCCCCTGACAGCGATAGCCCGCTGCGCCGTTGACATAGCGCCCGGTAAAACGGCCCTCGCCATCCATCTCGTCGAGATAAAGCAGGGAGCCGGACTGGTTTTCCCAGACCGACGGCACCAGGGGCTCGTCGGCAAAGGCCGGAAACGCCCAGATCAGGGCGATTGACAGCAGGAGCGCCCTCACCCCTCGCCTCCCAGATAGGCGTCGGCCTCGACTTCAACGATAAACTCCGGCGCCGCCAACGCCGAAACGCCATAGAGCGCAGAGGCCGGCGGAAATTCACCGAACACGGCAGAATGCGCCCGGCCAAACGCGGCCTGCGCTTCCGGGCTCATATCGGTGACGAAAACGCGGGTGCGGCGCACATCGCTCATTTTCGCGCCCAACTTTGCCAGTGCGGCTTCGATGATGGCGAGACAACGCCGCGTCTGGGCTTCCATATCGCCCGGCGCGAAAGGCTGACCGTCCTCGCCGACGGCCACGGTTCCCGAGACCCAGATATGCGGACCGTCCTTCACCGCACGGCGATAACCGACGCGGTCCTCCCAGACCGCGCCGGAGGAGATGCGTTCCACCATGCCTATTGGGCGCCGTCCGGCTGCAGGAAGTCCAGCGCGATCGCCGTCAGGCCTTCCGTGGCCTGCACGATGGCGGTCTCGGCATCCGGCGCAAACAGGGCCGAGTGATTGCCCGGCGCGGACAGGCCCCGCGACTGGTAATCCACCAGCGTGTCTTCCGGCGTACCGCCCACCCAGAACATGAAGATCGGGATGTCTTCCTCGGTCCGGCCAAAGCGCGAGAAATCCTCGCCGCCCGTCACCGGGTCCAGCTGGCGCACGGCCAGCTGACCGAAACGCTCCTGCAGGACGGCCACGCCGCGCGCGGTCAGGTCCGGATCATTATAGGTGGCCGGCGTGTAGGGCTCTTCCACTTCCACGGTCGGCCACAATTCTTCGGGAATACCGGCCGATGCCGCCTGCCCGTGCGCGATGCGCTCGATGCCCGAAAGCAGCATTTCACGGTTCGCATCGGTGTAGGAACGCACCGTGATCTGCAGATGCACCTCGTCCGGGATGATGTTGTGCTTGGTGCCGCCATTGATCGCGCCCACCGTCACCACTCCGGTTTCCTGCGGGTTCAGCTCGCGGCTGACCAGCGTCTGCAAGGCCACCACGATCTGCGAGGCCAGCAGCACCGGATCGCGCCCGACATGCGGGGTAGAGCCATGCGCGCCGATACCGCGCACCGTGATATCCACCGAATCCACATTCGCCATCGCATAGCCCGGCACATAGCCGATCATGCCCGCCGGAATGGCGCCGAAGGTGTGGAAGGCGACGACCGCATCGGGCAGCGGGAAGCGCTCATAAAGCCCGTCATCCAGCATCATCATCGCGCCCAGGCCCAGCTCCTCGGCCGGCTGGCCGATCAGCACCAGCGTGCCCGACCATTCATCGCGGCGCTCGGCCAGCTGGCGGGCCGTGCCGACCAGGCCGGTCATGTGCGTATCGTGCGCGCAGGCATGCATGACATGGCTTTCCAGACCGCGCCGGTCCGTGCCCATCACGGTGGAGGCATAATCCAGCCCGGTATTTTCCTCGATCGGAAGGCCGTCCATGTCGGCGCGCAGCATCAGGGTCGGGCCCTCGCCATTTTCCATGACGGCGACAATGCCGGTGCCGCCCACGCCCTCGGTCACCTCATAGCCCAGCGCACGGATCTCCTCGGCCAGCCGCGCCGCGGTCTCGGTCTCCATCAGCGAGAGTTCCGGATTGGCGTGGAAATGCTCGTACAGGCTTTCCAGATTGGCCGACCAGTCCGATTCGACCGCACTGCGCAGATCATCCTGCGCAAAAGCGCCCGCAGACAGGGCCAGAGCGGCAACAGAAGCCAGAAGCGTTTTCATGAAGACATCCCCTTGGAAAATTTCTGCCCGCATAGGAGGACGCAAGGGGGAAAGGGTCAAGGGGGAGGACGGCGTAATGAACGACGACAATTGGCCATTGGCGCGTACACTGTAGGCGCAACCATTCCATAACCGCTAATATTGAAACTGATCGATGGCGCAGGTCCGCGTGTCTTTCCGGCAAACAACCGCAACATCGGCAATGATTGGCAGGGAGTCGTCAATGTTGGGGTCGATGGGTGCTGCGTACTGGATAAAATAGTACTCGTCATCCACTAGCCCAGCGTATCTGTGCGCGTTTGGCGCCATATCGAAACACCCACCGGCGTACTCGCTGAGCACATTCCAACCCGACTGAACGAAAAAGGCGGCCTCAACCGTATTTTCTATCTCTCGTGCATCAGAAGCGAGTGGAAAGGAGTCAGCCGCAGGATAAATGGGCTCCGGGGGACACGACAATGTTCCGGTCATGGCGAGTAGAACTAACAATATTCCACCTCCCTGTTGGGGCTGGGGAAAACAGGGGCACACCCCCTTTAACCTGCCTCCATACGCGGCTGCTTGCACGGGAAACGAGGGGGTGTCCCCGTTTCAAGAATGCAGGAATGCAGTAATAGCGCCATCATCACTTCACGACGCCGATACGCTTGATCAGCCACTGGAGACAATAGCTGAACAATATTACCAACAAGCCCAGTGCGGTCGTCATGGCATAATCGCGAACGATTATCATGTGGACTATAACCGCAAGCATCAAACCCAGAACAGCTAAGGCTGCGATATATTTGAGCGCCCTAATCATAATATTCTACAGACCACATTCTTCGATCTCGTCCGTGTGTGGCTGAAGGAACGAGCCACCGGAGGAAACAGGGACACACACCCTTTAACTTGCTCCGATACGCGGCTGCTTGTACGGGAAACAAGTATGTGTCCCCTGCCCCTGCCAACTCTACCTTGGCGAGCATCATACGATAGCGGGCATGTCAGGCAAGCCCACATTCTCCACGTCCAGGCGGACCCGCCTATAATGGCGGTGCTCTGGCCGCGGTGCCGGAAATATCGTCCGGGCCGGGGCCGGAGGCTTGGTCGTAGTAGTAGTCGTAGTCGTAGTCGTCGTAGTAGGAGTCGAAATTCGCTATCCCCGGAATCCGGTCCACGCCCCTGTTCAAGGGTCATTTTATACCGGTAAACGGCAGGAACGGGGCAGGTCTGGCTTTCGACTTAACCATCACGAGGCGCCTGAACATGGGCACGGAAATCATCTTTCAGATCGTTTTTCTACCAATTGGCCTGAGCGCTGGCTATTTGGCCGGGCTGATCACGAAAGGAAGACGCCCCATCGGCCTTCTGGGCGACATGCTATTGGGCATGATTGGCGCGTATCTGGGCGTTTGGCTACCTGCGGCCTTTGGAGTCATCATTCCGGGCGCGTTCGCCGGTGCGTCTGTGGCCACCCTAATCGGCGCCGTGGTGGTCCTGTTTATCGTGCGGCGGATCAGAAAAGCGTGATTACCCCTCGCCGCCAAACCGTTCTGTCCATTCCGCCACCTGATCATCATCGATCTTGGCGAAGAGCACGTCCGGCGGGGTGACGTTCAGGCCCACGGGCAGAACATCCAGCAGGCCCGCTGCCGGCTCGTTTGGCCAGTTGCGGTTCCCCTCCGGCACGCCAAGGCAATCAAGGATAGTGGCGGCGGTGTTCGGGATGATCGGTTGGGCGGCAATGCCCATCAGCACGGCGAGATTCAGCGCGGTGCGCACGCCAACAGCGGCTTTTTCCCGGTCGGTCTTGAAATGCGTCCACGGCTCGGCGCGCGTCAGATATTCATTGCCCGCCGCCCACAGGGCGCGGGTCTCGGCCGCCGCCGGGCGGAAGCGCATGGCTTCGTAATTGTCGGCAATCGCGGCCAGGCGCTCATCAACCTCGCGCGCCAGCCAGGCCTCATGCTCGCCCGGCTCTCCGCCCGCCGGCACCTGCCCGTCAAAACGCGAGCCGGTAAAGCGCAGGATGCGGTTGACGAAATTGCCCAGCACATCGGCGAGATCCTTGTTCGCCACGCCCTGGAAATGTTCCCAGGTGAACTGCGTGTCCGAGCCTTCCGGCGCATTCGCCGTCAGATACCAGCGCCAGTAATCCGCCGGCAAAAGCTCCAGCGCCTTGTCCATGAAGACGCCGCGCTTTTCAGAGGTCGAAAATTTGCCGCCATACCAGTTCAGCCAGTTGAACGCCTTCAGCCGGTCCACCGTCTTCCACGGCTCTTCAGAGCCCAGGATCGTCGCCGGGAAAGACACGGTGTGAAAGGCCACATTGTCCTTGCCCATGAACTGGACATAGGTGACATCGTCCGCGCCCTTGTCAGTGCGCCACCAGCTTTCCCAGTCGCCACCATGGGCCAGCGCCCATTCCTCGGTTGCGCCGATATAGCCAATGGGCGCATCGAACCAGACATAGAAGACCTTGTTCTCGAACCCGGCCCGCACCTTTCCATCGCGCGCCACCGGCACACCCCAGGACAGATCGCGCGTGATGGAGCGGTCGCGCAGGCCCTCATCCAGCCATTTATTGGCGATGGACACCGCCAGCGACGGCCAGCTGTCCGCCGCGGCATCGACCCATTCGCGCAGCTTCGGTTCCATCTTCGTCTGCAGCAGATAAAGATGGCGGGTCTCGCGGACTTCGAGATTCTTGGAACCGGAAATCTTCGAATAGGGCTCGATCAGGTCCGTCGGCTCCAGCAAGCGGCCGCAATTATCGCACTGGTCGCCGCGCGCGCGCTCGAACTCGCAATGCGGGCAAGTGCCCTCGACATAGCGGTCCGGCAGAAAGCGGTCATCATCAATGGAAAAGACCTGCTCGTCTGCGCGTTCCTCGATCAGCCCCTTGTCTTCCAGAACCGCCGCGAAATGCTGGGTCAGGCGATGGTTGGGCGCATTCGAGGTGCGGCCGAAATAATCATAGCTCAGCGAGAAGCCGTCACCGGCCGCGCGCTGGATCTCGTGTTCCTGGTCGCAATAGGTTTTGACGTCGACACCGGCCGCCGCCGCCGCCAGTTCGGCCGGCGTGCCGTGCTCGTCAGTCGCGCAGATATACAGCACATCATGACCACGCAGGCGCTGGAAACGGGCATAGACATCGGCCGGCAGCATCGAGCCCGCAAGATTGCCGAGGTGCTTCACCCCGTTGATATAGGGCAGCGCGCTTGTGATCAGGTAACGGGCCATTTTCGCTTCGCCTCAATTCCGGATTGCGTCTAGGATTTCCCAATGGATGCGCGCCGGCAAGCCGCATCCCGAACAGGCGCGAGACATACGCGCGATTTCCCGGGGAGGAAACACATGCCACGCATATTCGGACACAATTCGCTCTTCGTGCTGGCCGCCTTCATCGTCATGTATCTGATCGGCTTTGCCTGGTACGGCATCATCTTCGAAGAACCCTATCAGGCCCTGTCCGGTATGGACATGGAAACGCCGACCGCACCCTGGCGCATGTATGGCGTTGGCCTCGCCATTCCCTTGCTCAGCGTGCTGGGCCTGAGCTGGGCCTTCAACAAATTCAATCAGGTCGGCATGATGCGCTGTGTGAAATCGGCGCTGGCGATCGCCGTTTTCTTTGCCGTTTCCACCAATCTCTACGCGCTGGCCTATGACGTCGGCTATCCGCTCGCCCTGATGTGGATCGATGGCGGACATATCCTCGTTGGCTATGGTGTGGCAGGCGCCATCATCAGTTTCGGCAAGTAGGCACACAGCCTGCTTGCAGGCGGGCGCGGCTTCGCTATAAGCAGCGCCTTGGTCGGCCGGCTTAGCTCAGCTGGTAGAGCACCTGATTTGTAATCAGGGGGTCGGGGGTTCGAGTCCCTCAGCCGGCACCATATAAATCAATGGCTTAGACAGACACATAACCGAACGCCTCAGCATTAAGCTACCACTGCGCTACCGGATGACTCGGTGAAGAGACTCGAAAACCCCGAGCGCCAATCGTTGGAAGTCATTCAAAGGTGTCTGTCAGATTTTTCGCGGCGATTGAATCTGCCAGCCTTCTTCCGACGCGAAAATTGTTCACGACCGCGATTAGCGCTGAAAAGCCACCCCAAAATAACGGGGCAAAAAATACTTGCCATAACCAAACTGTTGGGTCTCCGCCCTGCAGTGAGAAAATGAGTATTACGAGGTAAACAAGGAAAGAAAGGGAAGCTCCAGCGATGGCGACCTGCCAGACCGCTAGCCTTCCAGCTTCACTTGATATTGTTCGTTTGAGAATCGCGAGAACGAGGAGGTCACGACACACCTTCAGCACGAGCGCGGCGGCTAAGCCCAATCCGACCAGCACCAGCAAACTGCCGATTAAGTAAGCCACAATTTGGTCCACAGCGACTTGCGACTGAACAAAGCCAAAAATGGTTGTGATGTTCATCAACAAAGCCAACGGAATCCACACCCACAAGCTCGTTACCAAGACATCAACCCATCTCCAACGCGCTTCCATTATGCACTCCGCTAATTTTATTCCGTAACTTAACATGAAGCGTTGATTGGAACACTCAGCCCGACGGACAGATTTGGATAGATGGATTTTGAGCTTCTTTCGCTATCCGATGGGCGCCCTCCGAGGCTCTGTGTTAAAGCCCAAGCAGCTACTGGTAGTTTTTGGGGGGGCAATAAACATGTGGTGGATACTAGCTAAGGCGAAAATCGAAGAAATTTCTGCGGGCCTATCAAGGCGGTTTTCGCGTCTCAACTTGAGCGACAAGACCCAAAAATTCCGACGGTCTTATTTTATGCAACATGATATACGCGTCGTAGCCGCACTGATTGGATTCATGCTAATTTTGGTCGGACTCCTCTACTCTGCGCAGGTTTTAACTGCGCGGCCTGAGCGCGCTCCTCAGCCCGATATAGGCGGGCCTTGGATAAGGCTGAACACAGGCTGGCTATTCGATGCTGACTTTTACTCAGCTATTGAACAAAGGGGCACAAGGCTGCGCGCCTACGCTTCTCGCCAAGATTATTGCTTCAATTTCCGAGACTCCTGTGACGAGGAAATCGTGCAAGTTGTTCGCGCTTTCTATGTGAATTGTCAGAGGGGAACAGTTACCGATGATTATGCTGTTTATCGGCCAATTCGACATGATGGAGAGAACTGGGTCGTCGTGAATGGCGAACGCTTTCAGACCACGGACATTTTCGACCAAGGGCTTCCGCGCACCCGCATTCCAGCCGCGGGCTCGGCAGATTTGGGCTTATTTGACCTGACTTGCGGCAATGTCGATGTATCAGAACTTTCGACTACAGAGGGCACCCTTCCGCGTTAGAAGAAGTATGCTGGGGCAATTTTGGGTCCCTTATTCGAGGGGGCCAGGGTTAGCTATGCCTCTTTGGGACTCCCGGCGCTGGGTCCCATAGACAGACACCGGCCGAAAGACCTTGGCCAATTTAATTGTTGAAGTGACTGGAGAGAAAAGCGCTTTTTTATAGTCGGGAAATTTAGTCTCCGCGCACCCCAAACTATTATTATATCTACTCATATGGTGCATTCGACCGTCCCGAACCCACTAGAGCAAATTCAAAATTACAAAGTCAATTCAATGATTAAGCTTTCAAGTCAAAGCTGAATGACCAGACCGCTAACGCTTCACAGACGAATGTGTATTCAATCGCTTTTTTATGCGTTCGGATTTTGTGGGGCAATCCACCGCTCATAGCGCCAGCTCTCAGATATTTTGGCGGCGGTGGGATATTGTGAAAGGCTAACTTGCCGCGTTCGGGAGCGACGCGGCCCGGTCAGGCCTCCGGCTCTTTCTTGGCGAATCCAGCCCTTTTCCAAAAGCTCGCGAACCACGCGACCTGCCGTCGGCTTTGATACATCCAAAGTCAGGGCCACCGTCGTTTCGTCGGCTTGCCATATATTCGAGCACCCAGGTCGATACTCGCAAAGCCAATGATGAAGCAGCCTAATTGCCGGTGCGGACAGGCTCTGGAATGCGGGCAATTTTCTCCATCCCGCCAGAAAACGGGCATGAGACGGGCCTCGTCGGCCACCATGATTGTTGCTCATAATTGAAATGGCCGGGGCCAAGGCGTGCATAGACGCCCCGGCCCCAACACCCTTATTGCAGCCAGCCGCGCGAACGGGCCGCCCGTCGAGCGTCTTCAAGCGCCTCTAAAATAGCGGGCAGGTGGCTGACGGAGAGATTGATACCCTTGCGACTTGGCCGGTATCGACCGCAAGGCTCTCGAAAGTATGCGCGGATCTCAAGCAGGTTGTGACCCTCAAAAATCGTCAGGCGAACCCGGACTATTTCGTTCGCGTTCTTGCGCCATTCAGCAACCGTGTAGGGCAGGTTAGGGGCTGACATTTTCCACCCCCCTATCAATAGATTCCACGTCAAGCCATGAGTGAAGAATGTAGCGCCCATGCCAGCCGCAATCATGCGGTTCGCGAACGGTTTCGATATCGAGGTCCATATCTCGCAGGTTCTTGATATACGCGCTCAGGCGGTAGGCGGGGCCACCCGTGAAGTCTAAAGCCGTGATGCCCTTAGCGCCCCTCGCAACAAGCAGCAGCAAGGTTTCACCTTCTCGTCCGTTTGCCTGCTGCATGCCGCCATTTCTGCCGGGTCGGCGGAACAAAACCCGAGGGTATCTGCGCTTACGCATCATCCTGACCCTCCCACGCGAACCCAATCAGCTCGGCAATGGTCGAGGCGTGATGAGGATTGAGGTGATAGCGTCGCATCAAGTGACGCTCGGCGTATGAGCGCCGCCTGACCGGCTGACGAGTGTCGGCCCAGCGGAATAGCGGCAGGTCAAGCCCGTTGCGCTTATAGCGCTCGCAGTATATTTTCATCGTATTCCATATCCATTAGTTAGTGGGTTGGTTTCGAAAGCCTCGACGAAGTGTCCAAACTTGCCGTCGGGGCTTTCTCTTTTTGTGGATTCAGGCATCGCTAGTGCTCCCCTTAGTCTTGCCGTCGAGCCATTGCTCGACATCGGACCAGCGGTAAAGAACGCGGCGGCCTACTTTCAAAAATGCGGGAGTGTCCCCGCTCAGGCGGCGCTTATTCCATGTGCTGACTGAAATGCCCGTTTTTTCTGCAAGGGCGGCAACATTCAACAAAGTCATTTTTTGCTCTCGATTACTTACGGACCCAAAATCAGTCCGCGAACAAATAATGAACACTCAAGGGCAGAATGCGCAACTACGGGAAACGGAGTTAACATTGGGATTTTCGAGTTCGCCCACAGAAAAAGAATAATTTTGCGCAAAAAAACAGGCGGTGCGCCGCTACTGTTTCTTTATTTACTGGGGATTGGAGCAATATCAGCAGGCGCCCTCCCGCTGATTGCCGCGTCTATCTCCATGCTGATTCGGGTTGCCGCCAGTTGGAGTGGATCGTTCGATAAGTGCGCATAGCGTTGAGTCGTGGCGCTTTGCTTGTGGCCCAAAAGCGCCCCGATTATCGGGAGAGACTGGCCACCGGCAGCGCCAAAGCTGGCAAACGTATGCCGCAAATCGTGGAGACGAACATCGTCCAGCTTCGCCATCTTCCGAATTTCGCGCCATAGTTTTCCAAGCCCCTGATAATGGCTATCGCCACTGATGGCAGGAAACACCCACGGCGAGCCTTCAACGCGCTCCAGTTTGTTTAGAATGGCGAGAGCGGGCGGTCCCAGCGGGACGGACTTTTGTCCCGCCTTGGAATCGCGGAGATGAATTGCACCGCGTTCGAAATCAACTTCATCCCAGCGCAAGGCAGAGATTTCTAACCGCCTTGCGCCGGTAAAAATAAGCAGCCGGATTATCGCAAGACCTTGCGGGTTCATTCCCTTGGCATCGGCTTCACCAAGAGCCACGCCTAACCCTTTCAGCTCGTCGGCGGAGAGGTAGCGCTTTCGCTGCTTCTCCTTGTATTTCGTGATATGGCGGCAAACCGTTGAACCGTTCGGGCTTACACCCCAGCGTTCTGCCGAAGAAAGCATGTGGGAGATGAGCGCAAGACACCGATTGGCTGCGTAGGGCGTCTCGCGCATGGATCTATGAAAGCGGGCAACATCATCGCGTGTAATATCGCGCACTTTCAACTTCCCCAGCGCAGGCAATATGTGTTTCTTCAAATTACGTTTGGCGTCTTCGATTGTGCGCTTTTTCAAGTGCGCCTCGATATGCTCGCGCTCGTATCGCTTGGCGAATTGCGCCAGCGTTTCAGCTTTGCGAGCTGTCTGGTTTTCGCCCGCCGGATCGGCACCATCCCGCACTCGGCCGAGCAGCCGCATGGCTTCGTTGCGTGCGGCGCTGGGCGTCCAGGTGCTCGCGCCAACCGCTTCCACGTCCGCAGGCATCGGCTTGCCATGCTGGCCAATAGTCAGCCAGCGCTGCTGCCCTCTCGCCCGGTATTTCAGAACATAGGACTTCACGCCCTTCGCGGTAACGCGCAAGCCAAAGCCCGGCAAGTCACCGTCCCATAAGGTCTCGCCTGGCTTCGCTGCATCCACAATGCGCTTGGTTATATGTCCCGCCATGACTGGTAGCTCCTGTTCACATGCTACCACCCTGCTACCGTGCTACCGGAAACGCAAGGGGACTAGAGGGAAGTAAATACGTCAAAATCGCATTATATATATTACTTTATAGCACTCGCGGAAATGCCGAGAAAGCCAGACATTCTGATTTGTAATCAGGGGGTCGGGGGTTCGAGTCCCTCAGCCGGCACCACTTTCTATGGTCCCTATTCCCTCCCCGCCCGGATTCTGCTTAGGCTGGCCGGGAGATCGGGGAGGATGTCATGCGTTATGTCTGGATTGGTGCCGGGCTGGTGCTCGCAATCGCCGCAGCCGCCACTTTGTACGTGTTCGGCATATTCCACAATTGGTATGGGCAACCCCGCGGTCCGGGCGAGATCGCCGGAGCCGCCATCCCGCAGGAAACCATCGAAGAGCGGGTAGCGCGGATCAATGCCGCCGCGGAAGCCCTGGGCGAACCCGGCGACACTGAAATCCTGTTTGGTGATCTCCATGTTCACTCCACATTCTCGACTGACGCCTTTGTCTGGGCCTTGCCTTTGCTGCGGGGCGAAGGCGCCAACCCGCTAGCCGATGCCTGTGACTTTGCGCGCTATTGTTCGGCGCTGGACTTCTGGGCTGCCACCGATCACGCCGAAGCCCTGACGCCGACGCGCTGGGACCAGATTATCCAGACCGTCCAGCAATGTGCCGCTCGTTCTGACGCGGACGGCATTCCCGACGTCATTCCCTTCGTCGGCTTCGAGTGGACACAGGTCGCCCCCTTCCCGGAAGATCATTACGGGCACAAGAATGTCATTTTCCGCTCGCTGGACCCGTCCGAGATCGCCGCCCGGCCCATTGCCGCAGCGGGGGTCACCGTTCGGGCTCTGCGCGACAATGCCCAGGCCATGTTGCCGCCGCAGATCGCCCTGCTCGATCTCGCCAACCGGCAGGATTATTATGATTTCGGCCGCTTCGTTCAGGATGTCCGCGATGTACCCATGTGCGATGAGAATGTCGCATCCGGTGACCTGCCGCGCGAATGCTACGAAGTGGCCGCGACACCTGCCGAGCTGGTCACCCGGCTGGAGAGCCAGGGACTGGAGCCTCTGATCATTCCGCACGGTACGGCATGGGGCTTCTACACGCCGCCCGGCACGACCTGGAACAAACAGCTGGAACCCGAACAGCATCCGGACATGATGCGCCTGATCGAGATCTATTCCGGGCATGGCAATTCCGAGGAATACCGCTCCTGGCACCCGACCATTGGCGATCTCGATAACATTGTCTGCCCGGAACCCAGCGACAATTATCTGCCCTCTTGCTGGCGCGCGGGAGAAATCATCCGCGAGCGGTGTGAGGCAGAAGGCCTGCCGGACGATATCTGCGAAGACCGGGCGGTGACCGCGCGTGAAAACGCCGCCTTTGTTGGCCTTGCCGGGCATCTGACCATTCTGGGTGAAGATGTCGATGACTGGCTGAATTCCGGCCAGTGCCAGGATTGCTTCCTGCCGGCCTTCAACCTGGTGCCGACAACCAGCATTCAGGCCGGATTGGCAACAACGCATTTTGATGAAGACGGGAATGAATACCGCTTTCGCTGGGGATTTGTCGGATCATCCGATACCCATACCGCCCGCCCCGGCATCGGCTACAAGCCGTTCGAGCGCCATTACATGACCGATGCCGGCGGTGCGACCACGCAGAATGTCGCCGAGCATTTGATGCCGCCGGATGGCAGTTCGCCCGCAGAATCCATCCGACTCACGCGTCAGGACCTGATCAATAATGCCGGCTTCCAGATGACCGAGGTCGAGCGCCAGGCCAGCTTCTTCACCGGTGGCGGGCTGGTCGCGGCCCATGTCAGCGAGCGCTCACGCGACGGCGTCTGGACGGCGCTCGAAAACCGGCAGGTCTATGCCACGTCCGGCCTGCGTCAGCTTCTCTGGTTCGACATGATCGATGAAGACGGCAACAGCCTCGCGGGCATGGGGGCCGACGCCGAACTTTCGGACAATCCGGTCTTCCGGGTGCGGGCGGCAGGGTCCTTCCGCCAAAATGAAGGCTGTCCGGATTACGCGGTGCGCGGATTGTCGCCCGACCGCCTGCAACAGCTCTGCCGCGGCGAGTGCTATAATCCCGGTAATGAGCGCTACCACATCACGCGCGTCGAAGTCGTCCGCATCCGGCCGCAGATCAGCGAGGATGAGCCGCTGGACGGCCTGATCGAGGATGCCTGGCGCATCCTGCCCTGCGATGATCATGGTGAAGGCTGTGAAGTCACCTTCACGGACCCGGACTTTGCCGAAACCGGCCGCGATACGGTCTATTATGTCCGCGCCATCCAGGAGCCTTCCGGTCAGGTGAATGCGGAAAATCTGCGCTGTACCTATGACGAGAACGGACAGTGCATCGCCGTCAATCCGTGCTTTGGCGATTACCGTACGGATATGGAAGAGGATTGCGTGGCCGATGTCGAACACAGGGCCTGGTCCTCGCCGATCTATCTGACCCATCTGCAGCCGGAAGCGATCATCGAGGACACCGAATGAATTTGGCAAAATGGGCGTGGGGCGCCGGCGCCCTCGCCGGAGGCGTCATCGTCCTCGTCAGCGTGCTTTGGCCCGGTGATCATTCCATCCCGCCCGGAAGCGAAGTGGCGGTAATCGTCAACGGGCAACCCATCCCGGTCGAGGATGTCGAAATCGCGCTGGAAGCCATTTCCCGCGACAGCCGCAATCCTCTCACCGGTGAGGATACGGATCGCGCCATCGAGCGACTGATCGACGAAGAGCTCCTCTTCCAGCGCGGCATGGCTCTGGATATGCCACGCAATGCCTCGAATGTGCGCCGGTCCATTGTCATGTCGATGATCGATTTTGCCCGCGCCGATGCGGCGCCGTTGCCTGATGATAACGAATTGCGGGCCTTCTTCGAAGACAATGTCGAATTTTTCGATGCCGAGGATCGTTACCGTGTCCGCTGGGAATCAGCCCCGACGCGCGATGGCGAACGCCGCCGACCGGCGGCTCACCCGCCCAATCGCATGCTGACCGCGACAGATCTGCGCCGGTATCTGGGCGATGCGCTCACATTTGCGGTACAATCAGCCACGCCCGGCGAGACCATCGGCCCGATCGAGACCGGAGGCCGGTTTCATTGGTTGAGTATCACCGAATATTCGCCTGCGGGAACCCCTGTGTTTGAAGACCAGCGGCGGCGCGTCGAGGCCCTATGGCAGGAGCGCGCCGAGGAAGCCGCGCTGGAGTCCTATATTGCGGAGCTACGACGGGCCGCCGACATCCAGCGCCAGCCTCTGCCTGACCAATGAGGTCACTGGTTGCTTTTCTCTTGGCAGTCCTGGTCGCCAGCCATGCAATGGCGCACGAGCGCAGCCGCTCGAATTCCGTGTGGACGCCGACGGATGCCGGGGTGGCAGGCAGGATCTATCTTGAGGCCCGGCAGGCTACGCTCCTCCTCGCTCTGAATGAGGGTAGCGGCAGCCTCGAAGCCGCTTACCGGCAACGGCTTGTTGATGGCATACACATCGAACGCGGTGGGCAGGCCTGCGCGCTGGACGCACCACCTGCCATCTCCCTGCGGCCGGACGGACGCCTCGAAGGCTCAGGAAGCTGGACCTGCCCGCGTGCCGGCCCGGTCGAGATCAGTGTGCAGGTCTTCTCGCCCCTGTCCGCCAATCATGTGCACTTTATCCGCTGGCAAACCGATGACGGTGTGGTCGAGCAGGTGCTTTCCCGAGGCCGCACGACTTTTAGCCCGAACGAAGACCATTATGCCGCGCCGACGGCCTGGATGGGCTACCTTGCGCTCGGCTTCGAACACATTCTGGGCGGTCCCGACCATGTGGCTTTTGTCTTGGGCCTGATGTTGCTCGTCAGCGGCTGGCGGCGCATTGCGCTTGTCACAATCGGCTTCACACTCGGCCATTCCATCACGCTGGCGCTGGCTGTCCTGGGATGGGTGTCGCCCCCGGGCGCCGCTATCGAATCCCTGATCGGATTTTCGATCCTGTTCATCGCCGGCGAAGCGGCCCTGTCCCGAAGACCGGACTTCGTCCTGGCCGGCTGGAGTGGCGGCGCACTTCTTCTGGCACTGGCACTGATCTCGGCCCTGACCGGTGGGCTGCTCGCCTGGCCCGTCTGGCTGGGACTGATCATCCTGACCATCACCTATTTCCAGTGGCTGGGAGCGGGGGGCCGGGCCGATGTAGCCGCCCCTGCGCTCAGCGCCGGCTTCGGTCTGGTACATGGCGTGGGATTTGCCGGAATATTACTGGAAGTCGACATCTCCGGCCCCGAACTGATTCCGTCGCTCCTGTCCTTCAATGTGGGGGTGGAACTCGGTCAGCTGGCCATTGTGATCAGCGCATTGGCCGTGCTGGCACTCATCCGCCAATTTTTCGCTCACAATGCCCTGCCGTTGGGCAGGGCCGCCATGATCGGTGTGCTCGCCTGTCTGGGAAGCTTCTGGTTTCTAGGCCGCGCCTTCACCTAGCCAGCGGCCGACCTGCCAGAGCCGGTCCTGGCCGAAAGCGCTGTTTTGACCGACCCGGAAAGTCGGTACACCCCACAAACCCAGTCCGAACATCTCCTGACGATTGGCCTCAACGGTCTCACGCCAGCCTTCATCAGCCATTGCATCCTGTGCATAGGCCCAGTCGAGACCGGCGCGCTCCACGATCACTCGTAAATCCTTGTCGCTTGATGCCTTTAGCCCTTCGGACCAGACGCCTTTGTAGAAGCTTTGCGTGAAGGTGATCGCCTGCCCGTCCGGAATGGCACGGTTCAGAATGGCAAGGCCGCGTTCCACGCCGGCGCCAACCGGATCCTCGATTTTCCCAAAAGGAATATCGAAACGTTCGGCTTCGCGTTTGACGTCGCGAACAATATAGAACTGTTTCTCGCGCGGCACCGGCAGTGAGCGCATCACCATCGGAAGGATCGGCTTCAATACCAGCTCGGCTTGCCAGCGTTCTGCCAATTCCGGCGCACGCATCATCGCGATATAGCTGTAAGGGCTGCGCAGAGAGAAGAACATGTCGAATGAGCCACCGGTCGGCCCGTCCGGTTCGTCAATCGGCGGATAGAGCAGTTCATCCTCTCTCGCACCGAGCCGGCGTTCGAGGTAATGCAGCCGGTCGAGACCCCAATACCATTCGCCTTCGAACCAGATCATGCCACTGCCATAATGTCCGTGCTTGCGGCGCCATTCGGCATTGGCCTCTCGATCGCTTTCAACGGCAAGCGGGGTGTCTTGTCGATCAATGCCGTAGGCGTCCCGAAGGGAATTGGCATCCCGCTGGGCCCACCTCGCCAGCATTTCCGGTTCCGGGGCGGCAGACTTTTCCGGCGGTCCGACCTCCAACACACGCAAATTCAGACCATAATGCCGGGTAAAACCGGGCATTACGTCCATCAGCAATTCCGAATAGGGATCATTAGCCTCGTAGATGAAGACCAATGTCTTCGATCCGCCGTTCAGCGTCCGGCCAATGGCCCGCCAGCCACGCGCGAAGCTGCGCACGCGCCGGCTGGTCAGTATTTGCGTGAAGAGTGTCCGCGCGCTCATCGGCCGGGCACGCGGCACGGCAGAAGCAGCTGGCCTTCCAGACCGGCCTTGCGATGCACAGCGATCTCCTGGAATTCCGGTGTCAGACTGATATCCACCAGAGTTTTCGGTGAGGGGTAGGTCATGATCGCAACCATGTCCCAATTCTCGTCGAGCTCACCAATCAGCAGCCCGCCTACATCCCCCGAAAAATCCAGCGACCCGCCGGCTGCCAGAACCAGACGCGTCATGGGCTCTGCGTATCGGAAATAGGCCTCACGCCCGGAAATATCGGCATCCCGACCGTCTGGATAGTTCGCCTTTTCCCTGAACTTCAGCAGGTTCACCATGTAAACCGGGGCATCTCCCATCGCGAGAAATGCGTTAATCTGATCGTCATTTGGCTCGACGGCGTTTTTCATGTTGCGCTCCTTGATGTCAGCAGGCCGCAAGCTTGTCTGCCGGTCAAGACTGCACTTCCTCCAGACCCAGAGCCAGAATGCCGCCAATCAGCGTCATCCCGGCCATAATGGCCAGAACAACGATGGCCCCGGCGATCGCTGCGATAATCGTAAACACGCCACCGGCCAGCAAAACCAGCCCCACAATCGTGTTCGAGAGCGCTGTAAATCCCGCGCGTTTTTCCGGTGTCGCCATGTCGGTCAGATGTGTCACACGGCCCAATCGAACGCCCTGATATGCGACCATGATCGCAAATATCATCAAGGGCAGAGCATAGAGCGGATGTAACCAGCCAGCGATCGCCAGCGCGTACGTCATGGCGAGCGCGAACCCGCCACTGGCGGCAGCAAAGACCAGCACTTTACGGCTGGAGCGATCTGAAAGGCGCCCCCACACATAGCTGCTCAACATTCCCGCCAGGGCTGCCCCCATCACCATTGCACCGAGTGGAAGTGCAGAGACGGGCGGTGCAGCGGCAATCATGAAGGGTGGAGCGAGAGCCGTCGCTGTAAGCAATGAGCGCACAAGAATGAATCGCCGAAGCTGCGGCTCGCTGACCAGATAGGATAGGTTCTCGAGGGCGGCTGAAATTGCCGCTTTGCCACCCTCTGTCGCGCCGGGTGCCTCCTTGAGCCCAACGAAGACAACGGCGGCTGTCAGCCAGGCCAGGGCCGCCAGAAACACAGCTGCCGTGACGAGCGAGAGGCGCTCTATCAGTCCGAGGGTCAGCAGCAGCGCGAAAAGCAGAACGACTGCAGAGGCCAGACTGGCGGCCATGCCCGTCGCCGTTCCACGACGGGATTTGTCGGCAGTTTTTCCCAGCACGTCCTTGTAACAGACAGAACAGACGCTTCGAGCCAGTGCCAGGACGGCCAGGGCCGCAATGATCGTAAGTCCGGCAGCCTGTCCGGACAGGAAAATCGCTGCTGTGCCAATCGCCAGCGCGGCAAGCCCCTGAACGGCAGCCCCTGCCGCCCACGCCCATTTGCGTTGTGGCAGGCGCCGAAGAGCGCCTGCCGTCAACAATTGTGGCAACAAAGCCCCGGCCTCGCGTATTGGGACAAGCAACCCCACCAGTGAAGGCGGCGCGCCAACCTGCAAAATCAGCCAGCTCAGAACCAGTTTGGGATCGATCAAACCGTCAGCGGTCTTGGACAAGGCGAGAGCACCGACATGCCGAAAGAAATTTCCAGCCTCTTCGCGACAGGCACTTTCGGGAATGTCGGTACAGGCGCGGCCATCATCATCCATGACCACCGCATCAAACGCCGGTCTGAGCCAACTTTCATTTCGTGATGCTGACATCAATTCAGGGTCTAGTCTTCCGGATCGTCGGGATTTTCCGGTGCCAGCTGAACCTGGCCGTTTCAGCGGGGCGTATCAGAGGGAACCGCATCATCGCTTAGCTCAGGATTATCAGCCTCGGGGTCATAAGCCGCGCGCCCGCAACCGGGATTGTCAACGCCTAGCGCCGCAGCAAGGCGGGCACGATCGGCCAGCTCATCGCGAGAACAACCGCCGCGGCTGAAATCCATCTCACCGAAGCCCCAATCATCGTCCGCTTCAGCAACCGGCTCGGGGGCACGAAACTCATACACCCCCGGTGCCGTCTCGACCCAGCCACCGGTCCGGCCCGCCCGGTCTTCGTTCTGACATTCGATTTCCGAGCGCGTGTCCTCCGGCTCGCCACTATTGCTCGACCATTCCCACTGGAACTCAAACCGGTCAGTCCGCGTTTCCGGATTGGTAGACTCGGACGTCGCCGGCGGCAAAGCAGATTGCAGGAGGACTAGCAGAACAATCATGCGAGGCTCCCCTTGTACTCCAACACTAGTCCTGTTCCCGCCTTGCGCCAATATTTCTCAGGGCGTCAGAATGGCCCAATCGGCATTTTGTGGCGTCTGGGACGCGGTGCGGACTGTCTCTCCGAAGAAGACATTGGTCAGATTGGCCTGATCCTCGAAACTGCTCATCATCAGGCGATTATCGACGGCCACTTCCGAATAGGCCTCCTGCGCCGGGACCACATAATATGCCCAGACGAAACGGCCCTCGAGCTCGAGCCCGACAAAATCCGGCTCCCGGATCTCACCATTCATGCCGAAGGAAAAGGCCGCGCTGAGGAAATCATCGGCAGCTGCATTCCACTCTGAACTGCCGGGCACGGTGTCTTCACTCATACCCGCCTCGACCATGGCAAATTCCAAATCGTGCGCGAAAAGCCTGTGCACGATCTCCACTTCCGAGGTCCGCTCGTTGAAACGGATTTCCGTCACAGCTTCATGCACGCGATGAGCGTTGGCTGGCCCAATGGTCAGGAAAAGAAACAGTCCTGCAGCCAGCCAGCCGATGCGCATCAATCATCATCCCCTTCATTTTCAGGGCGCGTCTCCAGAGAGCCCTGCCCCACAGTCAGGTCCTGGTCCTGAAGCATGTTGGTGGAAGACGACGAGCGATAGAGTTCGATCCGCGAACGCTGGATTTGCGGTGGGAAGACATTGTCGCTGCGGTCGGCATCGGCAATCTCATGCAGCGGATCCAGTTCCACCCGGAGGATCTCGCGCTCCGTCAGATACGGCCAGATCACCTCATCCTGATGACGGCGCCAGATTTGTGCCGGGATGCGCACATGTTCGGTTTCTCCATCGGTGAAAGTGATGTCCAGAATAACCGGCATCACCACCCCGCCATCATTGCGGAAGGTCATGAAATAGAGGTTCAGTCCGGAATTCAGGAATTCCGCTTCCCATTCGTCCAGATCGGCGACGAGACGCTCATAGGCTTCACGCTCGCGCTCGGTCACCGTGTGGGCGTCATTGATCGTGTAATAGTCACGCACTTCGGGATTGCGCTCTGAATAGGTGCGATAGCCGGCCTCCCGATTGCTGCGCACCGTCATCGATTCAACAGCGTTGGCTTCCTCGCGCTCCAGCGCGTTTTCAATCTCCGGATCTTCGGTATTGATTGTGCCCTGGACGATGTTGGAGATTCCAAGATCGACATGGTCAGTGGAGTAAAACCAGCCACGCCAGAACCAGTCGAGATCATGGCCTGACACTTCTTCCATTGTGCGGAAAAAGTCATAAGGCGTCGGCCTGCGGAAGCGCCAGCGGCGCGAATAGGTCCGGAAGGCTTCATCAAACAGTTCGCGGCCGAGAATGGTCTCACGCAGAATGACCAGCGCCGTTGCCGGCTTGGCATACGCATTCGGCCCCAGCCTGCGAACCGAGTCCGGCTGGGTCATGATCGGCTGATGATCTTCAGAGATCATGTAGGGAATAATGGAATCTGGCTCGGCTTCCGTGGACGGGTAATTCTCTTCCCAGGCCAGCTGCGCCATGTAATCGAGAAAAGAATTGATCCCCTCATCCATCCAGGCCCACTGACGTTCATCCGAGTTCACGGTCATCGGGAAATAGATATGTCCGATCTCGTGCGCGATCACGCCAACCAGGAAGCGCTTGGTGCCGCGGGAATAGGTGATGTTGCCATCTTCGTCGCGGACCGTACGCGGACCGTTGAAAGTAATCATCGGGTATTCCATTCCGCCCACCGGACCGGAAACGGACTGCGCCGTCGGGTATGGGTAGGGGAAGGAAAAACCGGAATAGACATCCAGCGTATGTTCGATCACGCGGGTGGACCAGGCTGACCAGATGGGTTCATTCTCGTTGGGATAGAAGGACATGGCCAGAACCACGTCCGGCGCATCGCCCTCTCCCTCCTGCTGAACGCCCAGCGCATCCCAGATAAACTTCCGGGAGCCGGCAAAGGCAAAGTCGCGTACATTCGTGGCAGCAAAACGCCAGGTCGCCGTCGCGGCCGTTCCCTCGCGTTCGTTCTCCAGCGCCTCTTCTGGAGTAACGATAAAAACCGGCTCTTCCGACGTCATGGCCGTTGCGAGGCGTTCGCGCTGGGCCTCGGTGAGAACCTCTTCCGGGTTCTGCAACTCTCCGGTTGCCGAAACGATGAAATCCGCCGGCACCGTGATGTCGACTTCGTAATTCCCGAACTCCAGCGTGAACTCGCCACTGCCGAGGAAGGCCAGATTGTGCCAGCCCTCATAATCGGTGAAAGCAGCAGCACGCGGGAACCATTGCGCCACAAGGTAGATGCAGTCGCCGTTCTCGATCTCTTCCTCGAAACACTGATAACCGGCACGCGCCCGAATGACGTTTTCCTCGACCAGATTGTAATCCCAGGCAATCGAGAAAGAGATTGAGTCGCCGGACGCCAGCGGTTCGTCGAGATCAATCCGCATCAACGTATCGACGATGGTGTAATCCATCGGCACGCCACGTTCATCGGTCAGGGCATACACATTGAAGCCACCTTCCCATTCGCGATAACGCATCATCGCATGGGCCTGGCTCTGGCTGACCTGGTCGGTCTCGGAGACGATCGACGTCAGATTGCCCCAGCTGTCCCGGCGAAACCGGTTCTGGTCCATCAGGAACCAGAGGAATTCCAGCTCATAGGGCGAATTGTTCGTATAGGTGATACGCGCGCCGCCGATCACTCGGTTTTGATCTTCATTCAGGCTGACATCAATGTCGTAGTCGACCTGCTGTTGCCAATAATCCGGGCCGGGTGCGCCATGCGCCGGGCGGATTTCATCCGGTGTCGGCCAGACTTCGCCTTCGAACTGACGGAAGAGGTCTTCGAAATCTCCGACCGACTGGTCGACTTGTGCCAACGCCGCAGCCGGAAACGCAATCATCAATGCAAGAACAGACCGGATCATGAAGAGCCCCATTCCAATTCAGCGTGGTTTAGACACCGTAATATGAGACAAATCGCATACGAGACGAACCCGCCAATGCAGCACGGCTGGAAACCCTTGGATTATCCTCTATTTTCCATAGCGATTCGAACGGGAGACCGCCAATGCGTTGGATAGCAACCGCCTTCATGGCCAGCCTCCTGGCAGCTTGCGGAAATTCAGGCTCTGGCGAGGATACAGGCGCAACTGCGATTGCCCCTGAACCCGCCGCTTCTGTCAGCAATGCGTCAGATGAAACTGCGCCGCCAGCGCCCCCGCCTTCGGTTGATTTGTCAGCGCTGCCCGCACCGTACGATACCGCTGATTATGACGCCGGCCGGCGTCAGTTCCGGCGCTGCAGTTCCTGTCATACGCTTGATCAGAATGGCAGCCATCGCGTGGGTCCGAATCTTTACGGCCTGTTCGGCCGCGAGGCCGGTTCAGCGGACAATTTCAATTATTCGAATGCTCTTTCGGGCGCCGGTTTCATCTGGACACCAGAACAGCTTGATGAGTGGCTGGCCAATCCGCGGGAATTCCTGCCCGGCAACCGCATGTCCTTTGTTGGCCTGCGCGAGGAAGAAGACCGGCGCAATGTCATCGCTTATCTCTTGCACGAGACCGCGGCTGAAGACGACTAGAAGCGCCGCCACCAGCTGACCGTCCAGCCGGATTCGTCTATCGAATTGCGCCCATGAATCGTGGTAAAGGCACCGACGACCAATTCGCCATTGCGGATACGGATACCGGCGCTCAACTGAAGCTTATGCTGTGAAAAAGACCTGTTATTCCGCTGCCGGTCGGCACCGCTGATTGTGTTGAATGACTGGAGCATAACGGAATAGCGATCCGCCAACCGCCAGCCTGCCGTCAGATCAAGGCGCTGTTCGGACGGATAGTCATCGCTGCGCAGCGTGTAGCCATACTGGATATCCGCAAATCCGGCATTGCTGATGGACCGTCCCGCCAGCGCGCGGATCTCGACGCCATTCGCACCGTCGCCCAGAGGCCGGTCGGCGACATTCTCGCCGCCGCCGGGGATGACCGCCGAACCCTGAACAGAGACAACCCAGCGGTCGTGTTGCCAGACGCGAGCCTGCAGGCCTATCCGGCTGGCCGACAGACCGGACGCCGTATCGGCTGCGCCGTTATTGTCCTGACTGATTTGTTGAACCGCCAGCTGTAGCACGACCGTCCAGCGGCTGGTGAGCCCGTACTCCGCGTGGATGGAGGATTCATATTTCGAAAAATAAAGTCCGGCCTGCCGGTCACCATCTGCGTCGATCAGATAATCTGCGCCGGACAGCAAAAGGCCGGAGATGATCAATCCCCGGCCTTTGTCCTGCGGCCAGGCACCGGCCTCGGCCGGCGCCGCCAGTATGAAAAAAAGGACTACTGATCGAAGCCAGGCGATTCCCGGCGAACCCGGTCCAGCAAAGCGGCCCAGGCGATTTCGGCGAAGAACTCGTTGGTGACCCCTTCGTTGGCCTGGGAGAAAACTAGATCCTGTTTGTCCTGGTCCCATTCAATCAACTCGGCCCCGCCCGATTGCGCCATGATCTGCATGTTGCAGGCCCGCTCGAGATTGAAAATCCTTAGATAGGCCTGAAATGCATTTGCACCTACAGATAGAGTGCCATGATTGCGCAGGATCATCAAATTCTTCTCGCCCAGGTCGGCGACGAGCCGCGCCTTTTCGTCTTCGATAAGCGCGATGCCTTCGTAATCGTGATAGGTCACATCATTCAGAATGGTCATCGCAGTCTGCGAAATGGGCAGCAAGCCACGCTTTTGCGCCGAGACCGCCACACCCTGGTCGGTGTGCAGGTGCAACGCCACTTTCACGTCCGGACGGGCGGCGTGAATGGCCGAGTGGATGGTGAAGCCGGCTGGATTAATCCCATAGGTCGATGGCGGCAGGACATTCCCCTGAAGATCGACCTTCACAAGATTGGATGCCGTCACATCCTCATACAGCAACCCGAACGGATTGAGCAGGAAATGCTCGTCCGGTCCCGGCACCCGCATGGAAATATGGGTGAAGAACAAATCATCCCATCCATGCATCCGCACCAGCCGGTAGAGCGCAGCAAGGTCGCAACGCGCCTTCCACTCTTCTTCTGAAACCACATCTTTCACGCTGGGTGTCGACTGATCGTCCATGACATCCTCCCTTTTGCCCTAAAATTGAACCTCTCAACCGCTGCGTCAATCGCAGAGGTGTGGCCAGCGCTTAACCCGGCATAAACCCTGAACCGTCAGCACTGACATTCAATGATCGGAAACTCTGGGCCGAAACGGCAGGACAATGAGCGATATCGGCAGAGCCCTGACCAGTCTCGCACGCGTGCGGGACCCCGCCAGCCGCGCCGCACTCGCGCTGGGTGTCACGGATATCTGCGTCGCGAAACCTTTGACCAACAGGACCGAGCCGCTGGCAAACGACATTCTGCTGGCGCTGGCCAACAAGGTCGAGGAGTCGGTGCGCATCACGATGGCCTCGCGTCTCGCAAATTGTGCCTGGGCACCGCGTGGCATCGTCCGTTTCCTGGCATTCGACGCGCCGGTTGTTGCCAAATCGGTCATCCTCCAAAGTCCGGTCTTGGCAACGGACGATCTGATCGAACTGGCTGAAGACGGCAGCGAGGAGCACAGAATACAGATCGCCAACCGGAAGCATATTGGCCTGCGTGTCACCGATGCCCTGGCCGGGAAATCCGAAATCAGGGTGATCCGCGCCCTGATCGACAATTCCACCGCGCGACTGTCGGACGCGACCATCGAACAATCTATTCATATGGCGCGGGACGATGACGATCTCGCCCGCGCCTTGCTGGACCGCGATGATATCTCGCCGACACTCGTACGCGAACTGACCGAAAGGATTTCACAGGCTGTGCGTTCCCAGGTCGAGGACCATTTTGGTCTCGCCAAGGGCCAGCTCGACCAGATTGGCGCAGATGCCGGGATCTTCAATGGTGATATCGATGAGGAATCAGAGGCCCGAAAACTAGTCGAGCAGATGGGGGCAAGCGGTCAGTTGACGGGTACCGTCGCTGTCCGCGCTGTCACCGATGGCAAGCTTGTCCTCTTTGATTATGCCATAGCTGACCTGTGTGGCGTTACCGTCGAGCAATGGCGGGCTGCCATCGGGATGGCTGGCGTCAGAGCCACGGCGCTCGCCTGCCGTGCTGCGCGGATAGAAAAGTCGCTCTTCCCCTCCGTGCTTCGTGGAATGCAGCGCGCCGGACGGGTTCATGGTGATCTGCCGTCGGATGCGATGCTGACAGCAGCCAATGTTTTTCAGAAATACACACCAGGCAAAGCGCACGATGCCTTGCGCAGGCTGGCTCCAGACGATTGAATGAAACCTTCCGGTTCCGGAGGGATATGTGAGCCCGATAGACCTGCCTGAAAAGCCGACACTGGCCTTTATGGCGAGCCAGCGCCCCGAGGCATTGGAGGCCGTCGAACGCCTCGCAAAGCGGTATGGCAATTGCGCCATCAGCGAAGCCGACGTGGTGGTCGCTGTCGGCGGTGACGGCATGATGCTGGAAGCGCTGCACGCTGTAATGGGGCAGGAAACGCCGGTCTATGGCATAAACTATGGCTCGGTCGGCTTCCTGATGAACAATCCGTCCGAGGACGGACTGCTGGACCATCTGCGTCACGCCGAACAGACGTCCATCCACCCGCTGCGTGCCACCGGGACGGACATGGCGGGCAACACCTTCTTCGCGCTCGCCATCAATGAGGTTTCCCTGCTGCGGGAAACCCGTCAGACAGCCAAGATCCGGATTTCTGTCGACGACAGGGTCCGGCTCGAGGAATTGGCGGCCGACGGCATCATGGTCGCAACGCCCGCCGGCTCGACCGCCTATAACGCCTCGGCACACGGCCCGATCCTGCCATTGGGGTCCCGTGCACTGGCCCTGACTCCGATCAGCGCTTTTCGTCCACGCCGCTGGCGGGGCGCTCTGCTGAGCCATGACAGCAAGGTCCGCTTCGAAGTTCTGGACCCGGAAAACCGGCCGGTCTCGGCGGTCGCCGACAATCAGGAATTCAGGGATGTCGTCATGGTCGACATCGAAGAAGCCGACGATGTCAGCCTGCACATGCTGTTCGATGAAGGCAGGGCTCTTGGCGAGCGTATTCTGATCGAGCAATTCCTCGCCTGAGCGTTTAGCGCGCCGTTAAGCATCTTTTGCTACGTATTTCATCAAGATCGCCAGAGAGATGCGGCTTGAGGGTGGAATATATGAAAACGTTTTCCGGCAGCCTGGACATGTCCGTTCTGATTTGCAGTTCTTCCCGGCCGCTCCAACAATCGCTTGAAGCGCTGCTGGGCGCCATGGGCTGCAAGATTGTATCAGGCGCTGACACGACAGCCTCCGCCCGCGAACAGCTGGCCTCGCAGCATCACGATCTCGCGCTGATTGACGACAGCTTCAAGGCCAGCCGCAATGATCTCTCGGCCTTGCCTGTTCCGGCCCTCAGACTTTCCTGTGAGCCATGCGGGAACGAACCCGAATTGACAAAGCCGTTCCGGCCGGCCGACCTCGCCGAGAGCATGCTGGCTTGCGTGCAACGCCCTGCCGGCAATGCGCTGGCTGCATCTTCATAGAAACCGAAGGACATCTGACATGGCCAACAAGCAACAGCCCATCGAGATGATCACACCGCCGAACATGCTTCGCGTGAAGGTGGGTGGCCGCATCGGTCCTGTCGACGAAGCGGCGATCGCTCGTGCCGAGAAAGCGCTCGACGACATGAAAGATGTGTTTTCCGAATGGCTGGAAGCAGAAGTGGCAAAGCTTGAAGACGCCGCCAAGCGAGTTCAGACAGAGGGTGTCGATGGCGAAGCCGGCGAAAAGCTGTTTGCCCGTGCTCATGATCTGCGCGGCATGGGGACGACCTACAATTTCCCGATCATCACCCGGATGGCCGCATCATTGTCAAAGCTGATCGAGACCCCGGAAAAGCGCGCGATCGCCACATCCAAGCTGGCGCTGGCACATACAAATGCCATCCGCGCCGCTTTGCGCCAGGACATCAAGGACGAAAACGATCCTGTTGGCCGTGCGCTTGCCGAAGAGATGGAACGCCAGGTTCTTGAACTGGTCGCCGACTTCGAAGATCAGCCGGCAAGGGCCGCCGGCTGAATTTCCGCCTCATCCTGGTCGAGCCTTGACAGGATGTATTCCAGATCTTCCTCCGGAACGCCCTGAAACTGGGTCAACGACCGCTCGACGAGGCGGCGGCGGAACACGATGCGGCCTTCCTCACCCGATCCCATTTCGATGGAATGATAGGTTTCAATCGCAGCACGGATAGCCGGCAGGATACGCGGCGGCAAACCGGTGCGCTCGAAAATCGCCTTCATGCCCAGCGGTCCGGCATCGTGGATCAACAGCCAGGCCTTCGAATGCGGCACACTCGCAAGACGCGCCAAGGAATGCTCGAAGAAACCGATATGACCCCGCATCAACGCCCGCAGGATCAGCGATGGCGTGAGACGGCCGGATGTCTGCAATTGCTCTACAAAGCGCGGCAGATCTGGCGCAACGCCTGCCTGATCAACGAGATCGACCGTCGCCCGCTCCCGAGCGCCCTCCGCAAGATCGACCGCGATCTGTGGCGGCAAGGCATGACGGCGCACCAGGCGCTGCAATGCATCGTCGCTGACACGCGCAATAATCTTCTCGGTGATCTCGATCGGCAGGGCAGAGCGGGAAACGAAGGAATCCATAACATTCCGCGAGTCGGCAAATCGATTGATCGTGCGCTCATAGGCTTCGGTATCGAATTCCGCGCCGTCATTGGCCGCAGCAATTCCCATCGCGGTCTCATCGGCATGATCGATCAGTGACATGACGACGGGCTTCGAAACCACCTCTCGTGCAGCCACCGCGGACTGCTTTGAGGCCGGCTGGGTCCGCACAATCTGGATAAGCTCTTCATCGGTAAAGACCGGGCTGCCCGCGATCACCGGCACAGCAATGGAATCGATATCCATCGCCAGCTTCATCGCAACATCTTTCGGAAGATGCTCGGACTGGCGCAATGTTACGGCCAGCGAGCGCCGAACCAGTGTCGCCGCATCCTGCGCGATCATCATGATGATCGCATCGGCTGCCTGTCTTTCCTCAGCCGTCAGATCAGGCGCGTCGATGCGCTGGCAGATCTTGCGCGCCGCCAAGGCCCGGTCTTCGGCATTTTCGCCCTTTACCAGACGCCGGATGTCTTCATCGGTCAGCCGGGACCGCATCGCGGAGATGCTCATGAATCTAATCCTGTCTCTGAGCGATCGCACACATACGATTCGCCTCACCCACTAGGCTCCGCCTCTCGCGTTAATGAATCCTTGAATGCGCCGCTAAAACGTTAACTTTCACGTTCATCACGTCCGCCCGGCGCATCCAGCGAAGCAAGGATTGCGACCACGGCGGGCGACAATGTTTCGCCCGTTCCCGCCAATCCGATCCGCCGCGACAGAAACGGTGCCGCTTGGTCCAATGTCGGCGATTCAAACCGTAGCGATCTTTGCGGCAAAGTGTTGGCGGGTACATCCCGGGACGGAATGGAAACGGCTTCCTCGCGAGTCAGGCCAGCCAATACGTCACGGACATTCCGCGGCTGACCGCCTTCATAGAAGACATTCCGGTTGGCAGCCGCAGCGGCCGGGAAAAGCTGATCGGCACGGACTGATGGCGTTTGGCTCGCAGCATTGATCAGTTCGGAGGCGCCCCCTGCCCCGAGGAAATGAGCCGCATACAATTCTCCGGATGTCGGCTGACGGCCGATCCGCGATTCCAGTATGGACGCATTCTCCGCAGCCAGCTCGCCTGCCATGCGCGCAGCAATGTCGGCATTGAAACGCATGTCGAGAATACGTTGGCGCTGGGCCGGATCACTGACGCTGAAACGGCCGCTCTCGGTCTGCTCGATCATCCCGGCCTCGCGGCCCAGACCGTGATCACCGCCATGGCGCTGCATCATGGCCAGCCAGGTCTGCTCAAGAAACTGGTACATGCCAGCCGCACTGGACGTGGAAGCCCGGGCATTCGGATCGAAATTGCTTTCGCGCGCCGCTGTCCGGACCATGAAGTCGAAATCCGCGCCAGTCTCGCGTGATGCCCGCGCGATCAGGGCATGGGTCGATTCTGCGGCAGGTGAGATAGTGCTCATCAAACGACTCAGTCAGCTTTTCACGCAGTCTTCCGGCCAGCCGCTAACTTGCCGTTAATGCTAAGTGAAGCGCCAGGGCGAAAAGGCTTCCGGCGGTTTCCCTTCATGGAAAACCGAAGCCGCAACCAGCTCCGCGACGGCCGGAGAAAACAGGACGCCATTCCGGTACAATCCGGTCGCAAGACAAAGGCCCGGCATTCCCCCATAACCGATGATGGGCAAACCATCCGGCGTTGCCGGCCGGATGCCGGCCCAGCGCTCGATCTCATCTGCCTGGCGCAAGGCCGGGATCAACTTTGCGGCCCGCTTTCGAAGGCCGTTGATCGCACTCTTTCGGACCGTCAAATCATCCCGGCGCGGCTCGCTGGTTGCGCCGATGACAACACGGCCATCGGTTTTCTGTGAAATGTAGACATCGCGCGCGCGGACGCAGTGTTCGATCCGCAACCCCGGTGCCCGCAAGGACACCATCTGACCCTTGACCGGAAATACCGCACGGCTGGCGGACTCATTCGAGGATTGTTCCGCCGGATCATACCCGGTCGCTCTGACAGCACGGTAGAAGCGGTGCAGTTCACCCTCTGCCTTGATGAATACTTCGCCGGCAACGTCGCTGCTGATTTCATCGATACGGACGCCCTCGCGAATTTCCACGCCTCTGCTGCGCAGGTGATCCACAAGGCGAGAACCAAGCTTGCGGTTGTCCAGCGCCGCATCATCCGGAAACAGCACAGATTCATCGGCCTTGAGCCAGGGCGGCATTGGCCCTGGCGATTCAATGCGAAATCCCTGCTGTCGGGCCGAGCGCACGAGGCCTTCGAGCCACACACCCTCCTTCTTGCCGAGCGCGGGCGAAAGCGTTCCGCAAGACTGATAACCGATCGCCTCTGCCCCCAGTTCGGCCGCCCAGTCGCGCCACAGCTCCAGACCTCTTCGCGCCAGCATGACAAACGGGTCGATCGCATCAGCCTCGGCGCTTTCGAATACGCCCGCCAGCATCCCGCCAGAAGCCCACAAGGCTGCTTTTCCGGCACGATCGCGTTCAAACACGGTGACTTTGGCACCGCGATTGACCAGCGCAAACGCACAAGCCAGACCGGCGATTCCGCCGCCGATGACCGCGACATGGTCAATGGAATTTGATTTGACGCTCATTCAGTCCGGCTTCATCTGGGATAGGGCAAACTAGCTATCTTTGGGAGGAGTGCGAGATGAAGTATCTGACAATTGCAGCTTTCGCCGCCCTGGCCATCTGTTCCGCTCCGGTCATGGCGCAGGATGAGGGCGAAGAAGCTCCGCGGTGCGTGCGCCTCACGAACATCAATGGTTATAGCGTCATTGACCGGCAGCACGTTGTGTTTCGCGGAGGCGCCAGCCGCCATTACCTGGCAACGCTCCGCAATCGCTGCCCGGACCTGAATTTCGGTGTGCAACTGACCACATCATTTGGCCGCAGCGCCACCATTTGCCCGCCAGCAATGGAATACATCACCCCGGAAAGCGGATTTCGTTGCTACATTGATAGCGTCGAGGAAGTCGACAGCGTCGATGCCGCCCGCAGTCTCATCGAGGAGCGGGCAGCAGCTGACGCTGAAGGCGAGACCGACTAGCTGTAGCCCCGTGAAGCAATGTGGGCGCGCATGGCGTCAACGCGGGCTTCATCAGACGGGTGCGTCGACATGAATTCGAAGGATGCATCCTGGTGCAGGGTCGACATGGCGAGCCAGAAATCAATCGCCTGGTGAGGTTCGTATCCTGCACCCACCATGTAATCGACACCGAGACGGTCAGCCTCGAACTCATGCTGACGGGAATATGGCAAGATCACGCCGTAAGTAACGCCCGCCCCCAGCGCAGCAGCCATGTTCTGATCAAAATTCACACCCTGCTGCTGCAATAGCGCGCCGGCAATTTGAAGTCCGATCTGACTGGCCCGCTGCTGACTGGCCCGTTCGGCAGCGTGCCGCCCGGCGACATGGCCCATTTCATGGCCCATGACCGTGGCGATATGGCCATCTTCTTCCATGATATCGAGGATACCGCGATAGAAGGCGACCTTGCCATTCGGCAGGACCCACGCATTGACCTGATCGGAGTCGATCACAACGAACTCCCAATCGAGATCAGTCATCCCTGTACTCGACACCATATTGGCGCCAACCCGTTGTAAACGCCGGTTATAGCCCGGGTCGCGCAAGACACGTTCGCGCTGCAGAGCATCGGTCCAGGCCTGCTGCGATAGCGACATCAACTGGTTCTGCGACACCAGCTGAAGCTGGCTTCGCCCGAGCGCATCATTCTGCGCACAACCTGAAACCGGAATGATCGATCCGGCGGCCAGGCCCAATACGATATCCCGCCGATTCATCGAAATTTTTCGAATTCTCATGCCTTCCCCCTGAACGGCTGTCATTCTTGGCGCTATAGTAAACGCAAATGCCGTTTGAAAAATAGCCGCGAATCGAAGGCCGGGAGGAGTTTATGATCCGTCGCATTCTGTCCCTTGTCGTATTTCTCGCCGTACTGATCGTACTGGCAGCGATCATTCTGCCCTTCGTTATTCCCGAATCTGTCTACCGGGATCAGGCGCAGCAGGCGGCCAGTCAGAATCTCGGGCGGGACGTTACGCTGTCGGGCGATGTCAGCTTGCGCATTCTTCCGCGCGTCGAGATCCAGGCGAAAGACGTCACCATTGCCAATGAGGACGGTTTCGGAGAGGCCGCCTTCGCTGAAATGGCCGAAATGCGTGTGGGCGTTCAGCTCTGGCCTCTGCTCTCCCGCAATGTCGTGATCGAGGAGTTCGTGCTGGTAGAGCCAACCATCCGCCTCCAGCAACGGGGCGGCCGCAATAACTGGTCGCTCGGGCCTGTGACGGATGAAGCCCAGGCGCCGCCGGCCGCATCTGAAGGATTTGTCCGTCGTCCCGGCGCCCTGCCCTTCGAAGCATCGCTGGGTGATATCCGGATCATTGACGGATTTATCAGCTATTCGGATGGGGCACAGGAGCGCCAGATCGAGGGGCTGGATGTGCGAATCCACATGCCAGGCCTCGATCAGCCGCTGGAAATCAGCGGCGGATTGTCAGCTGATGGCGAAGCCATGACGCTGGCCGCCTATCTGGGTTCATTACGCGGATTTTTCGAGGGAGAAGAGGTCATTGCCCGCATCGATCTCGGCGGTGATCTGATCGATCTGGGCTTTGATGGTGTCATCCCCGCTGGCGAGGACTTACGGTATAATGGCCTCCTCAATGCCAACATCCCCTCTATCCGGGCGCTGGCAAGTTTCGCCGGCTCCCCGCTGCCGGACGGCGATGGACTGGAGCGCTTCGAGCTCGCGGGACAATTGTCCGGTGGCCTCGAAACGATCTCGCTTGATGCCTCCGGCAGCAATGGACGAATCCGGCTGGATGATATTCGCGCCACAGGGCGCTTGGCAGCCGACCTGTCGGGCGCGCGCCCATCCCTTTCCGGCGCGTTGAACGTTCCTCAGCTGGATCTCACCCGCTATATCCCCGTAGCACCGGACACATCGAGCTCATCCTCGGGCGTGCCGCCATGGTCAGAAGAACGCATCGATCTGTCCTCGCTGGGGCTGGTGGATGCCAATCTGGATCTGTCCGTCGATCAACTGCAAATCCAGGATATCGAGATATCGGACGCTGCCCTCACACTGGCTTTGGTCAATTCCAGGCTGGAAGCCAATCTGACGCGCATTTCTTTATACGACGGTAGCGGAACGGCCACGATTGTTGCCAACAACCGGACGGCCACGCCGTCCTTCCGTATTGCGGCCAACCTCCAGTCGATCGCCGCAGGCCCCCTGCTGGAGGCAGCCGCCGGATTTGACCGGCTTTCCGGAACCGGCCGCATAAATATTGATCTCCTGACATCCGGGCATAGCCAGTCTGAACTGATGAACGCGCTTGGCGGCAATGGAAGCTTTGCTTTTGCAGATGGCGCAATCCGCGGCGTGAACCTCGCCCGGGCCATCCGGGGAATCGAAAGCGCGCTGACAACGCGGCAGCTTCCTGACGGGTTCGGCGAACAGCAACAGACCGATTTCTCGGCGCTGGAAGGGACATTCACGGTCAGCAATGGCGTTGCCACCAATAATGATTTGATCCTGCTCAGCCCGTTGGTTCGCGTCGACGGTGCGGGCACGATCGATATCGGCGGTCAGACCATGGATTACCGGCTGCGTCCGCGAGCCGTCGCCAGCATTGAGGGTCAAGGCGGCGACCGGGATCTGCGGGGCGTGGTCGTGCCGATCATAATCCGCGGCAGTTTCAACAATCCCAGCGTCGGCATCGACTGGGATGTTGTCGGCCGGGCCTTGTTGCAAGGTGCCGTTCAGGGCGCGGTCAATGGCCAGAATCCGGAAGACGCCATCCGGAACGCGCTTGGCAGCGCGCTGGGTCTTGGCGGGAATAATCAGGATGACACCGGCGACAGCGACAATAATGACAATGGTGAAGAGGCCACGGATCCGGCAGAAACACTTATCAGGGGTCTGTTCGGCCGCGGCCGTACGAACTCCGACGATAATGACGATGATGACGGCGGGCAGAACTAGCTGTTGCCGCAGGTTCAGGAAAGTGGAGCCAGATTGGCAATGTGAAATGGGCTGGGGCCCGAAACCGGGAGATATCGATGAAAGTGAACATGTTGATCATGGCTCTGGGCGGCGCCTTGCTGCTCACGGCAGCCGCCGATGCCCAGCGCGGCGGACGCGACGGATCCCTGACCCTTTATTCCGGCTTGAACTTCACGGGCCAGTCGGTGACCATCAATCAGGATGTCGTCAATTTCCAGTTGATCAATTTCAATGACCGGGCCCAGTCGATCCGGATCAATGGAAGAGGCTCCTGGACGCTGTGTCACCATTCGAATTTCAATGGCCATTGTCGCCAGTTCTCCGACGACGTCGCCAACCTCAACCCACACCAGCTGGCCGGCAATATCAGCTCGGCGCGGCGCGAATATACGGGTGGCGGCGGACGCCCCGGTGGCGGCGGATATCCCGGTGGTGGCGGATATGGTCCCCGCAACGGCATCATTCTCTATGACGGCCCGCGCTATCGCGGCGAGGCGGTGGAAATCCGCAGCGATAATCCGAACCTGATGGGCCGCAATTTCAATGATCGCGCCCAGTCCATCCAGGTTGCTCGCGGCGAAACCTGGGAAATTTGTGAGCACGGCTTCTATAACGGCCGCTGCTACACGATCAGCGATGATGTTCCTGGCTTGCGGGTCTATAATCTCGGTAACCAGGTATCTTCGGTCCGGCGAATTGCAGATAATGGCCGGCCTGGCGGCGAACGCCCGGGCGGTGGCCGTCCCGGTGGAGGTTATCAGGATGGCTCGATCACGCTGTATTCCGGCATCAATTTCACCGGCCAGTCGATCAATATTGATCGCGAGACCTATAATCTGACCAATCAGGGCTGGAATGACCGGGCCATGTCTCTGGTCGTCAACGGTTATGGCAGCTGGACGATCTGCGAAGACGCCAATTTCGGAACGCCTTGCCGCACGGTTTCGGGACGCGTGAGCAATCTCAGCCAATACCGGCTTGGCAATCGCATCACCTCCCTGCGTCCTGAAGGATATAACAATGGTGGTGGTTATGGCGGTGGCGGCGGCTATGGCGGCAATTACGGGCAAGACGGCACGTTGACGCTTTATGCCGGCCCGAATTTCTCCGGCCCGTCGATCGTGCTGGATCGCGAGACCTACAACCTCACCAGCCAAGGCTGGAATGACCGCGCCATGTCTGCCGTCGTCAATGGCTATGGCAGCTGGACGGTGTGTGAGGACGCCAATTTCGGCACACCCTGCCGCACGATTTCCGGACGGGTGAACAATCTCAACAGCTATGGTCTGGGCAATCGCATCACGTCGGCACGCCCTGATGGCTACAACAATAATGGCGGCGGCTATGGCGGCGGCGGTGGCTATGGCGGCAATTACGGTCAGGACGGAACCCTGACCCTGTTTGCCGGCCCCAACTTCTCCGGCCCCTCGATTGTCATTGACCGCGAGACCTACAACCTCACCAGCCAAGGCTGGAATGACCGGGCCATGTCGGCCATCGTCAACGGCTATGGCCAGTGGACGGTCTGCGAAGATGCCAATTTCGGTACACCCTGCCGAACAATTTCCGGACGGGTCAACAATCTGAACGCCTACGGGCTGGGCAACCGGATCACTTCGGTTCGGCCTTACTAGGCAGCCAGTTTCTGGAACGGATAAAAGTCCGACCCCAGACCCAGAAGGCCGGTGAGCGCATCCAGCGCTGACCGGCTTTCTTCTATCAGGGCCGGGTCACGCAGATCTTCTGGGCGCAATCGGTCGCGATAATGCGCATTGGCCCAGTCCGAGAGCTTCGAAAACAGACCATCATCCATCAAACAGGACGGATTGACCTCCGCCAGCTCGCGTTCGGTCAGTACGACCCTCAGCCGCAAACAGGCGGGCCCGCCGCCATTCCGCATCGACTGGCGTACATCGACATAATTCACACGGCCAATGGAACCATTACCCGCGACCAGCCGCTCGCAATAAGTCCGCGTGCTGTCTGTCTCTTCGCACTCGATCGGCGCATTCAGCATCAAGCGGTCCTGGCCCGGCATCGCCAGCAATTGCGAATTGAAGAGATAGCTGGAGATAGCATCGCCAATGGGCACTTCATCCTCGGGCACCTCAACAAAAACCGGATCAAACAGGCCCTCCGCAGCCCGGCGGATGTCATGGCAGGCCTGCTGGGGATCGGCAAAGGCTTTCTCATGGAAGAAAAGCGTCTTCAGAGTGCCGACGCAGACCACATCATTGTGGAAAGCTCCCGCATCAATGGCGGCCTGCGACTGCCGGATGAAAACGCAGCGCTTGGGGTCAAGTCCATGCCGGCGGGCGATGGCTTCGAAGGCTTCACGTGTCTGACGCGCGGGGAAACCACTGGTTTGCGGTTCTCCCGCATCGCGTCCGTAGACAAAGATCTCGACCCCCGGCTCACCATGAGAAGCACACAGCCGGACATGGTTGGCGGCCCCCTCGTCTGCAAAGCTGGCCTGCATCGGCAGAGGCGAATGGATAGCGAAATGCCGGCCGGCAAAAATCCGGCCCAGGGCGCGCTGCGTGGCGGGGCCTTCGAGTGAACGGTGTAGCGTGGTGACGAGATTGGCTGGCGTCATGTGCAATCGCCCGTCCCCGGTATCGGCAGAGGGCGACACCGTGGCGGCATTTGCCGCCCACATGGGCGAAGCCGAATAGACATTGCGGACCAGGGTGGGGTCAGCCCGGAAAGCCGCCTCGATCACGGCGGAATCATTTCCGGAAAAGCCCAGCTCTCTCAGATAACCGATAACCGGGCGCTCCTGCGGCGGCAGAATACCCTGAACCAGTCCGGCATCGGCGAGCGCTTTGGCCTTGCCCAGTCCTTCAAGGACAGCACTGCGTGGCGATGACGCGACTCCGCGGTTCCGATCGGATGCAATATTGCCGAAGCTGAGCCCGCCATAATTGTGAGTCGGACCTATCAGCCCGTCGAAATTGGCTTCGACAGCCGTCATGACAGGCCCTTCAGCGCAATCCGTTCCGGCTTGCTGGCGACCTGGCTGGCCACGGGGTAGGCGCAATAATCCGCCGCATAATAGGCAGACGGACGCAAATTCCCGGAATGGCCCGGACCACCAAAGGGCATGCTGGAAGCCGCGCCCGGAGTCGGCCGGTTGAAATTGACGATCCCGGCGCGGGATTCCACACGGAACCGGTCCCAGAGCCCGGCATCATCACTCACCAGACCGGACGACAGGCCATAGGCTGTATTATTGGCCTCGCTGATGGCGGCGTCGAAATCAGCAACCCGGATAATCTTCACAAGCGGGCCGAAGACTTCGGCATCAGGATGATCTGTGCCGGTCACGTCCACGATGCCCGGCGTTACGAAAGCAGCGCCGCGCTCCATCAGCCGGCTTTCCAGCAATGTCTTGCCACCGGCGGCGGCAAGCCCGGCCTGTGCCTTGATAACCTGCTCTGCAGCCTGTGCAGAGACCAGAGGACCCATGAAAGGTTCCACCTCATCATTCCAGGCGCCGACGGGTAATCGGCCGGCCATATCAACAAGCTGCTCGACAATCCGATCGCCACGCTCGCCTTCGGCGACAATGATGCGGCGCGCACAGGAACAGCGCTGGCCAGATGTAATGAACGCCGAGAAAGCCGCGATCCGTGCCGCGGCTTCGTCATCGGCAGCATCCCAGATGACCAGCGGATTATTACCGCCCATCTCCAATGCCAGCTGGATACCGGTCCGTCCGGCAAACTTCTTGTGGATGAACTGGCCGGTATTGTGAGAGCCGGTGAACAGGACTCCATCCAGCTCGGCATTGTCCAGTGCCGCCGCACCGGTCTCGCGCGCACCCGGCACCAGATTGAGCACACCGTCCGGAAGACCGGCCTCCTGCCAGACACGCACCATCCATTCGCCAACCGCCGGGGTCAGCTCGGACGGCTTGAATACACATGTATTCCCGGCAATCAGCGCCGGAACGATATGGCCATTCGGCAAATGGCCCGGAAAATTATACGGGCCGAGAACAAACATGACGCCTAGCGGCTTGTGGCGCAGCTCGGCGGCGCCGAAATCGGTGTCATCGCGGGTTTCGCCGGTCCGGTCATGATAGGCCCGGATTGAAATCGCAATCTTGCCGGCCATGGCGCCGGCTTCGCCCATGCAGTCCCAGAGCGGCTTACCGGTTTCGCGGGCAATCAGCTCGGCGATCTGGGCCATGCGTTCACCGAGCAGCGCGCCAAACCGTTCAACAATGGCAATTCGCTCGGCGAGCGGGCGCCTCGCCCAGGACGAAAACGCACTGCGCGCGGCTTGAAAGGCGCGTGATACGTCGTCAGGCCCGGCGGCCTGCCCGGACCAGACCGTATCGCCATTGGACGGATCAAGAGAACGAAAAGCCTCGCCGCTGCCGGCAACCCATTTTCCGCCAATCAGACAATCGCCTGTCAAACTCATGTTCTGCTCCAAACGCGTGCTTTATCACCTTCGGCCAGGCCTAGCGCTCTTTGTGCGTCGGCAGACAAACCCAGGCGTCCGCCATTCAAGGCAACCTTGGCGCGGATGGCCCGGAAATCATCAAATCGGTCAGTTGTCACGATGGCATCATGGGAGCCGCCACCAGCGGTCACTTCCATCACCTGACTTTCACGGCCAGTCCGCGCCTGCCGCGTCGGGACGGACATCAACGGACCACCGTCGAAAATGTCGATATAGCGGTCATAAGTGAAGCCTTCCCATTCCAGCAGGGCGCGCGCGCCCTTGCCGTGTTCATGGGTCTTGCCAATGACCTTGCGCGCCGCTTCCGGAAGGATATCCAGATAGATCGGGTGCTTGGGCATGAGATCCAGGATGAACTGGTTGTCCGACGCCGCGCTCATCCGGTCGGCCTCGTCAAACGTCATCCGGAAAAAGGGGCGCGTCACATGATCGAAAAAGGGTGACGAACCGTCCTTGCGAACCACTCCGCGGAGTTCTGCAAGGACGCGCGGACCAAAGCGGCTGTAATCCGCAGCAATCAACAGATACCGGGTCTGGGCCACCAGCCGTCCTGCTCCATTGCCGCGGGCTTTTTCGCCAACAAACAGCGTGCCGACTTCGGTGCATCCGGCAAAATCATTGACCAGAAACATCACTTCCATATCGAAACGACGGTCAGCCTCATGCGAGGATTGCGCCAGGGTCACGATCTTGAAGTCGTAATAGGGCTTGGATAATCCGACCGCGTCCTTGACCGCGGAACAGCCGACAATTTCGCCGCTTTCAGTATCCTCCAGCATCATCTGGTAGGCCATTTCCCGAGGCGCACCGGCCGTCGAAGCAAAAGCCAGCTCGGATTTCTCCAGCTTCTCTGCCAATTCGTCGCGCCCGAGCGCCAGGCTGGTAAAGCCGGTTCCTGCGGCTTCCGCCAGCGCTGCAAAAGCATCAACGTCATCGCGGCGTGCCGCCCGGACTCTCAGCATGTCTGCGCTCCCGCTGCCAGCGCGCGCGCCGCCCTGGCATCAAATTCACCGGTGGCAAATTTCATCAGCATGATCGCCGATAATTTCGCTCGCTCCGGGAGGCTGGACAGAAGCACGATTTCGTCATGCGAGTGAATATCCGCTCCGCATACGCCAAGCGTATCAACATTCGGGCATCCGGCGGCCCAGAGATTATTGCCCTCACAAACACCCCCGGTCGCATTCCATTTTATATCCAGCCCCAGCGCCGAGCCGGCCGCCCGCGTCCATTCGAACATTTGCGCATTTGCCGGCGTCATGGGCTTGGCGGGGCGCGTGAAGCCGCCAAACAATTCGGCCGATATTCCGTCGCGTGAAGCGGTCTCCTGCGTGAGCCTTTCGAGTTTTTCCAGCACCCAGTCCTGATCGCTTTCCTGACCCACCCGCACATTGAAACGGACCACGCCATTTGCAGGCACGACATTTGGCGGCCCACCTCCGTCAATACGCGACACATTGAAAGTGACACCGTCCCGCTGGCCGTTCAAAGAATCCAGCCGAGAAGCAAAGTGTGCCGCAGCAACAATGGCATTGCGGCCGAGATGGTGTTCGCGGCCTGCATGAGCCGCGCGGCCACCCACTTTCAGCGACCAGTTTCCTGACCCCTTGCGGGCGCCCGCCAGGGATCCATCGGCCAGGGCCGGCTCATAGGTCATGCCTATATCTGCTGCCGAGCCGAGATCATGAATGATGGGCCCCGATCCGAGCGAACCGATCTCCTCGTCCGGGCTGATCAGAACATCATACCCGATCCGGTCGCGGTCTTGGTGTTTTTCCAAAGCCATCAGGGCATGCAACATGACAAGAATCCCGCCTTTCATGTCGGCCGCGCCGGGCCCGTTCATGGTGTCGGCATCCCGCATCGTCCAGCTTTGGAAGCTGTCATCCTTCGGAAAAACCGTGTCATGGTGACCGGTCAGAACGATCCGGATGGGAGCGTCGGGACGCTGGGTCAGCCGGAAAGACGGCGTGTAATGCTGCAGGGTCACTTCGCCATTTGCCAGGACCGTTTTGGTCGGGGCGAGAGTTTCGGCCTTTATGGTCCCACCCAGCGGAGCAAACGCCGCCTCAAGCTGGGCCCGCATGGCCTCCAGGCCCTCGGCATTATGACTGCCCGAATTGATATTCACCCAATCCTTCAGGGTCGCGACCATGGCATCAGCCTCGCCATCGATCCAGGCGAGGATGTCCTGTTCCTGTCGGGAGAGCGCAAGCGTTTTGGTCATGAGCGTGCCGGATACGAAATGATTGGAAAAGCGGACGTGAGCCCCACTTCTATTGGGCCTGCCCTGTAGGTCAACCCGGGCCCTCTGAGCCCTTTTGTACCGGGCGTTCGGGCAAAAGAAAACGGCCCGGCCAAAGGCCGGACCGCTTCCTTGTTCAAGCCAACCGTCAGATTAGCGAAGGTCGATGAGGACCTCGGCGCGACGGTTGAGCGGCTCGCGAACGCCATCCGGCGTCTGAACCGCGGTGCGGGTTTCACCGAAGGCTTGCAGCGAGATCGCGCTGGCCGGAACGCCGAGGCGTACCAGTTCGTCGCGGACCGCACGTGCACGGCGCTCGGACAGACCCACATTGTAGGCTGCAGAACCCGAACGGTCGGTGAAGCCATCAACCGAGACGCTTGCAACGCCACAGTTACGGGCCTGGTTGACCGCTTGGTTGATCACCGCACCAGCCTGGTCTGTCAGGTTCGAGCGATCCCACTCGAAGTAGACAACAAAACCAACGTCTTCACACACCGGAGCCGGCGGAGGCGGCGGAGGCGGAGGAGGCGGAGGAGGCGGCGGAGGCGGAGGCGGAGGCGGCGGAGGCGGCGGCGGCGGCGGAGCCGCAAACAGATACCGCAGCGAGATCCAGCCTTCGTGTCCGGCGTAGCGATCGACTTTGGCCTGAGCCTGATTACCGCCCGTCAGAGCCGAGCTGCGGTAAGCCAGACCGGAGAAGTCCGACTCACCAACGATCAGGTAACGATACTGGGTGTCGAGGATCAGTTGATCCGACAGGTGCCAGCCGATACCCGCAATCAGGTTCATGATGTACGTGATGTCCGTATCGTCGATCACGTTATACGTGGTCCCCGGAGGGCTCACAAATACACCGCCCGGAATGGTCGTTTGCGGGGTTGCGCCGCTCGTGAAACCTTCCAGATGGCCATCAATATAGGCCGCACCGATACCGGCACCGATGTACGGGATAGCGAAACCGCTTTCACCGAAGTCACGGTACACATTCACCATTGCCGACCAGTTGTGCATGGAGCTGGACGAATTCAGGTGATGACCAATGGCACCGAAATCATTGTAGCGGTGAGCCGCTTCAAGTTCGGCGCGCCAGCCGTCAGCCCAGTCGTAACCAAAGGCTACGTTCTGGCGCCAATCGCCCCGGCCATCAATTTCATCGCCCGGGAAGTAGCCCTCAACTTCGGCATCACCGAAGCCGCCATTCCCGATACCAACACTGGCATACCAGCCTTCGTCAGCAGACGCAGTACCGGCGGTCGCCATCGCGATGGCACCGGTCGCGGCCGCTGTGAGAAGCCACTTTTTCATTTTACCCCCTCCGGAGGCAAATGCCTCCATCGCGTGAACTAAAGGTCTGGAAAAAATCCAGACACAGGTGAAGCGCAATACGATACGCGCTGTTGAAATAACTACAGGATATTTTTCTGCGATGCCAGTCCTAAGCACGCTTTGCCTGACAGGTTTCGACGACGTTCGGCAGAGACGAGATCAACGCGTGTTTTTCCCCTGCAGCGCGATTTTTATCCGGTAGAACCTTTATCTATGCGACTTCGACATGCTGCGAACTGCGATCAGGAACGCAAATCCCGCCCTTTTCCGGTGTTGCATAATCGCACCGGTCCGGCGGGCATTTGGAAAACCGGCTGCGCTTTCCATCAGCAGACACAGCCTTCCGCGTCTGGTCGGCGACATGGATTCGCAACACGTCTGGCCAGGCATTCTGTCGAATTCGCACGGCTGAGTGTCAGGTGAAGGAAATGGTGAGCCCGCAGGGATTCGAACCCTGGACCTACTGATTAAAAGTCAGTTGCTCTACCAACTGAGCTACGGGCTCCCGGAAAGGAAGGCTCGACGTATAGGACCCTGTGCGCAAGGTCAATAATCTCTCATGCCTTTCGAATTCGCGGGTGCAGTTTTTGTGGAGCGCTGATAAAATCGCCGGCATGAGAAATGCAATCTTTCCGGTTTTGCTCGCCACGCTTGTGCTGGGCGCCTGTTCGTCGACCAGCCGCGATGCAATGAGGTCGGGCAGCATGGAAACAACACAAAGTGCTGTCTCGGACGCTCTTGGCCTGCCGCAAGAACGGCCGGGAGAAATCATGGTGGATGAAGGCAATGTCACCGTGCCTACGCCCTATGGTGGTGAAGGCGCTCGCCGGGTCTGCTCGACGACAGCGCGAGATATTGCCCGGCTAACAGCGGTTCTTGGTGCGGAGCGTATCTATGTGCCAGAGGAACGGGAAGGCGAAACCGAGGAAGAACGGAGCTGGCGCGAGCGAAGCTCGATGTGGGCCAGCCGCGGCGGCAATGCCGTGACCCAGGGGGCACGCGATTTGTATCATTCGGCCATTGTCGGGCTGAATCCTGCCCGTCCCGTGATCCGTTTCGTCGGGCGTGCCGGAGAGATCGAGCGCGAAGCGCGGGAGCAGCGCATGACGGCATTGAACCGCCGGGCGTATTTGCGCGGACTGTTCGATGGCTTTGGTTGCGGCGAAAGCTATCTGACACGGGCTTTCAATGAATATGGGCTGACGCCGCCGGACGAAGAAGACGACGGCAGCTAGTCTTTCGCGGACATTCCCTGCGCCCAGCGCGCGCGGAATTCGCTGGCAAACGCGTCGAACCGGCCTTCGCGAATAGCCGCCCGCATGCGCGCCATCAGATGTTCGTAATAGGCGACATTGTGCCAGCTGAGCAGCATGGCCGCCAGGTATTCACCAGCGCGAACAAGATGATGCAGATAAGCCTTCGAGTAGTCCCGGCTGGCCGGGCAATCAATGTCCGGATCCAGAGGTGAGTTGTCTTCGGCGAACTCTGCCCGTTTCAGATTGACGGGGCCGTAATCCGACCAGGCCTGACCATGGCGACCGGATCGCGTCGGCATGACGCAATCGAACATATCGATCCCCCGTGACACCGCCTCGACCAGATCAATCGGCTTGCCGACGCCCATCAGGTAATGCGGCTTGTTCGCGGGGAGTGCCGGCACGGTGATATCCAGCACATGGCACATCGTCTCCAGCCCCTCGCCCACAGCAAGCCCGCCAATCGCGTAACCATCAAAACCGGTCTCGATCGTTCGGGCCGCCGACTCCTTGCGCAAATCGTCGAACACCGAGCCTTGCACGATACCGAACAGCGCTTGCGTCTCTCGCGCGCCGAAAGCGGCCTTGCAGCGCGCGCCCCAGCGCAACGACAACTCCATGGACGACCGGGCGTCTTCCTCTGTGCAAGGGAAGTTGGTGCACTCATCCAGTTGCATGGAAATATCAGCGCCCAGCAGGTCAGCCTGGATCTCGATCGCCCGCTCTGGCGAGAGGTGATATTTCGATCCATCGATATGCGACTGGAAGTCGACGCCCTCCTCGGTCAGCTTGCGCAGACCCGCCAGCGACCAGACCTGGAACCCTCCACTATCGGTCAGAATCGGTCCATCCCAACGCATGAATTCATGCAGGCCGCCAAGGCGGTGAATGCGATCTGCACCCGGACGCAACATCAGGTGATAGGTATTCCCGAGGATGATATCCGCCCCGGCAGAACGCACCTGTTCAGGATAGAGCGCCTTGACCGTAGCGGCGGTTCCCACCGGCATGAAAGCCGGTGTCCGGATATCGCCTCTTGGCGTTTTGAGAACGCCGGTCCGGGCAGCGCCATCGTTGGCATGGAGTTCAAATCTGATCTGCGACATGCGCTGGCTTCTAAACGTCCAGCGACCATTCGCAAAGACGCCTGCTCATTGAACGCTCATGCGCTGATCGCCAGGTGGTGAAGCTCATTGCCCCGCTGTTCCGGCCGCTAGGCTTTTTCGATCAGGCAGGCATCGCCATAGGAAAAGAAGCGGTAATTCCGCGCGATGGCGTGGGCATAGGCGGCCTGCATGCGGTCCAGACCCGCCAGAGCGGACACCAGCATGAAGAGCGTGGACTTCGGCAGGTGGAAATTCGTCATCAGCGCATCGGTGACGCGGAATTCATAACCCGGCGTGATGAAGATGTCGGTATCCATTGTACCGGCGCGAACCCCGTATCCCTCGGCCAGGCTTTCCAGCGTCCGCAGCGCGGTCGTGCCAACCGGTACAACCCGCTTTCCCCTGGCTTTGGCCGCATTGATTGCGGCAGCCGCACTATCCGAAATCTCGCACCATTCCGAATGCATCTTGTGTTCGGACACGTTCTCGGTTTTCACCGGCAGGAAGGTGCCTGCGCCGACATGCAGCGTGACCTTGGTCATGGCCACACCGCGCGCGCGCAAGGCTTCCATCAGCCCCTCGGTGAAATGCAGGCCAGCCGTCGGAGCTGCCACCGACTCGGTCTTTTCCGGATCGGCAAAGATGGTCTGATAGTCGGCCTCGTCGGCCACATCCACGCCGCGCTTTGACGCGATATAAGGTGGCAACGGCGGTGCGCCGGCGGCTTCGATCGCAGCGTCCAGTTCCTGGCCGGACAGGCCGAAACGCAAGATGACATCGCCGCTTTCGGACTTTGATTCAAGCTGCGCTTCGAACGCTCCAAAGCGGATGACATCCCCTTGCCGCAAACGTTTGCCCGGCTTCACGAAGGCTCGCCAGCCATCCGGCCCCGACCGCTGATGGAGATTGACCAAGACCGTCACATCCTGCCCGCCTTCATCGCGCGCGGGACGGATGCCACTCAAGGCCGCCGGCAGCACCCGTGTATCGTTGAACACCAAGAGGTCGCCGGGCTGTAACAACGACGGCAGATCCAGCACGCCCAGATCTCCGAACGGCCCCTCGGCAGGGATATACAGCAAGCGAGCCGAATCCCGCGGTCTTGCAGGCCGCAGGGCAATCCGGTCTTCCGGCAGATCGAAATCGAAGTCGCTCAGTTTCATCGTGGCGGGGTCTATATTCTGCCGTAATCGACGGCAAGTTTCTGGCTGTCGATCAAGGGAGTTATTGCGTGAATTACCGGTTCAGGACCCAGCCCCGGCAAGTCCATCTGATCGACCTTCCCATTCTTGGCTTCGTGATCGTCACCCTGATGGTCTGGATGGCGCCTTTCTGGTCGTTTGCCGACCTCTTCCGGCAAGTCTGGCCGGTGTGGATGGCAGGGGCATTGGCCCTGTCGATCTCGACTTTCCTGTTGCGCGCACCCAGGCGCATCCTCGTGAGTGGCCTTGCATTTCTGATCCTCGTTCCGGCGATTGGCCCGGTCTTTTTCGTTGAGCGCGGCGAAAACTGGAATAGCAATGATCGGGGGCAGGACGTTTCGTTCGCCACCCATAATCTGTGGGGACGAAACCGGGCGCACGATCTGACCGCCGATGTATTGATCGGGATGGACGCCGATATTCTGGCGCTGCAGGAATCCGGCATCCGGACCCGGTCCATCCACCAGGCGCTGGCTAATCATTACGCTAACGAAGTAACCTGCAACAGAGCACCGGTCCGCATTTTCTCCCGGCTTCCCGTTACCGAATCGGGCTGCCTACGCGACATCCTCGACGAGAACCGGAGCGCGGGGGAGCCCCTCTGGCGCTGGGATTTTCCGGCCGCCGTCTGGGCCCGGATCGAACTACCGGATGGTGAAACCTTCGTTGTGATTTCGGTCCATTTCACCTGGCCGAACCCGTTGAGCTCGCAAAACGAGGAACGCATCAATTTCGCCGAGATCGCACAAATGTTCGATCAGGAAAGCCTTGTAATTCTTGGAGATTTCAATGCCGCCACGCCCTCTTCAGCGCTTTCCCGTTTCGATCGTGACCTGATACCCGTCAGGCGCACCCAATCAATGCCGACCTGGCCGTCCCAGGGCCGCTGGACGAATGAAGCAGGAAACACGGTCGCAATACCGACCATGTTCGCGGGAATCGACCATATCTATGCAGGCGAGCGCTGGATAACGGGCACGGTCGAGGTCGGCCCGAATACCGGGTCGGATCACCGCCCGGTATTCAGCAGAATGATTTTTCTGGAGGCCGAGAGCGCCAATTAGGCGTCGACGAGGCTGGCCTTGATGATCTTGCCCGGATCGGCAGGCGGCTCGCCTTTGGGCAGCGCATCGACATGTTCCATGCCCGAGATCACCTCGCCCCAAACCGTGTACTGGTTATCCAGATACGGCACTTCATCGAGGCAGATAAAGAACTGGCAATCGGCCGAATTCGGATCTGACGTCCGGGCCATCGAGCAAGCGCCGCGGGCATGCGGCTGTGCATTGAATTCCGCGTCTATCTTCTGGCCAGTGCCGCCCATGCCATTGCCGTCAGGGCAGCCGCCCTGAGCGACAAAGCCATCGATCACGCGGTGAAAGGTCAGCCCGTCATAAAAGCCGTCCTCGGCCAGCTCTGAAATCCGCGCCACATGCTTGGGCGCCAGATCGTCGCGCAGCTTGATGACGACGTCGCCGCCATCCAGCTGGAAAACCAGATTTTTATCAGCCATGTCCTACTCCGTGATGCGGACCGGGACATCAATGTCGCAGATATCCAGTCCTTCGTCCGTGTACGGCCCCAGCCACATGGCAAAGGCATCCGAATTTGTGTCGACGACCTCGACATTCACCTGGCCGTCAAAGCTTTCGTCCGAGCCAACCCGCATCGAGCGGATGGTATCCGGCGTGAACCCCGCATCCTGACCGGCCGTGCCAACCGCAATCGCATTCACGGCATCCTGCCCGGAACGCACACGTCCCCAGACCGTGTATTGCGCGTTCAGATGCTCGGCATTGCCGCGAGTGATATAGAACTGGCTGCCGGCGCTGTTGGGATCGCTGGTGCGCGCCATGGCGGCAGCGCCTTCGCAATGCAGAAGCCAGCTTTCCACGCGTCCATCCGCCGTAATGCCGGCCAGAGCCGCTGCCTGCGTTCCTGCAGGGAAGCCATTCCAGAATCCGGCACGGGCAATAGACGGGTTGCTGCGCGGATTGATCACCCGGTCCTGGGTTTCGTAGATGACGATCTCGGCAGGGCTGCGGCGCACTGTAAACTCACCGGGCACGCGGTCCATTGTCGTCGAATGCGACGGGTTGGAACGGCTACCACCGCCTTGCGCGACAAAATCATCAATCACGCGGTGCCAGACCAGAAGATCGTAGAAGCGCTCATTCGCCAGCGTTGTCATGCGCTCGACATGCAATGGCGCAAATTCCGGTGCCATCTCGACAATGATCATGCCGTGGTCGGTTTCGATATAGAGAAGCCTGTCCTGCGGCACCTCGCGCCAAGCGTCTTCAGGAAACTCGAACGGCTCGACCTCTTCTACCGGCTCCGCGGCTGGCTCTTGCACGAGGTTGGCCATCTCGACTTCGCCGACCGACCCGGACGTTTCACTGGTCTCTGTTGCATCACCGGTCACGGCCGCTTCGTCAGCGGAGTTGTCGGCACAAGCCGCTGCCGCCAGTGCCAGCCCGAATACACCTGACATCCAGAACCGTTTCATCGTTTGAACTTCTCCATCAACATTGCCTTCACCGAAGGTGAGACAAACGCACTGACATCCCCGCCGAGGCGGGCAATTTCCTTGACCAGGCGCGAAGCTACCGCCTGATGCCTTGGATCGGCCATCAGGAAGACGGTTTCAATATTCGAGTTCAGCCGCTGGTTCATGCCCACCATCTGAAACTCGTATTCAAAGTCGGACACGGCGCGAAGGCCGCGTACAATACTCGACGCCCCGACCTCCTCCGCGAAATGCATCAACAGCCCGTCAAAGGGCTTCACTTCTATTTCGGTAGAGGTTTTCAGCTGGTCGGCAACATCCTGGGCCATCTTCACACGCTCATCGAGGTTAAAGAGCGGCCCCTTGTCCTCATTGATCGCCACGCCAATCACCAGCTTGTCCACAAGCTTCACGGCCCGGCCGATAATATCGACATGACCATTGGTGATGGGATCAAACGTGCCCGGATAGAGCGCAATGCGCTGGGTCATTCTTCGGTGTCGCTCTCGACCGCTTCGTCGTCATCCTCGCCGCTTTCAGCAATCCGCACAACCGAGACCACGGATTCTCCCTCTCGTGGCTTCAGCAGCGTCACGCCCCTGGTGGCACGGCCCGCTATACGCACACTGTCGACAGGGAACCGGATGAGCTGTCCGCCATCGGTGACCGCCATGATCTGATCGGCATCCTCGACCGGGAAGCTGGCGGCCAGCGGAACCCCGCGCGAAAGGTCATGCCCCGCCACGCCCTGCCCGCCGCGGTTCATGGTGCGGTATTCATAGGCCGAACTGCGTTTGCCGATACCATCGGCTGCCACCGTCAGAACAAACTCCTCGGCCGCACCCAGTTCGGCGATCCGCTCTGGCGACAGGGCCGCTTCCTCGCCGTCTTCGAGCGAGATCTCCTCGGCCTCTTCGCCCTCCTCAAGTCCGGACATCGCCCGCCGCATGGCGGCTGCGTGCTTGAGGTAGGCGCGAGCCTCCTCGGTGGTAATGCCGACATGATGCAGGATCGCCATCGAGATCACATGATCGCCCTTGGCCAGTTTTACCCCGCGGACGCCGACCGAATTGCGGCCCCGGAAGACCCTTACATCGGTCGTGGCAAAACGAATGGCGCGCCCCTTGTAAGTGTGCAGCAGGACATCGTCGTTTTCGGTGCAAAGCCGGACATCAACGATCTGGTCTTCGCCTTCCAGCTTCATCGCGATCTTGCCGTTGCGATTGACCTGGACGAAGTCCGACAATTTGTTGCGGCGCACCGTGCCGGCCGTGGTGGCGAACATCACGTCCAGCTTTTCCCATTCCGTTTCGTCCTCGGGCAGAGCCATCACCGAGGTGATTGTCACGCCTTCATCCAGCGGGAAAAGATTGACCAGCGCCTTGCCGCGTGTGTTCGGCGCCCCGATCGGCAGACGCCAGGTCTTGGACTTGTAGACCATACCGTCCGAGGAGAAGAACAGAAGCGGTGCATGGGTGTTCGCGACAAACAGCGTCGCCACGAAGTCTTCATCCTTCATCGACATGCCCGAGCGGCCCTTGCCGCCGCGGCGCTGGGCCCGGTAATCCGACAGTGGCGTCCGCTTCACATAGCCGCCATGCGTGACGGTCACGACCATGTCTTCGCGCGCAATCAGATCCTCGTCCTCGACTTCCAGCTCCACATCGAGGATCTCTGTCCGGCGCGGCACCGCAAACTGTTCACGCGCCTCGAGCAATTCAGACTTGATGATCTCCTGGATCCGGGCGCGGGATTTCAGGATGTCGAGGAGGTCAGTAATTTTCTCGGCCAGTCCCTTGGCCTCATCACCGAGCTCCTCGCGGCCGAGCGCGGTCAGGCGGGCAAGCCGCAGATCCATGATCGCCTGTGCCTGTTCCAGCGTCAGCCGCAGTGTCTGACCGTCGCTGAGGACCGAGCGCGGGTCTGCCACCAGCGCGACCAGCGATGCCACATCAGCGGCCGGCCAGTCTCGTTCCATCAATTGCTCACGGGCCGTGGCAGGGTTCGGCGCCTTGCGAATAAGATTGATAACCTCGTCGATGTTGGCCACAGCCAATGCCAGACCGACGATGACGTGGGCGCGATCACGGGCTTTCTTCAGATCATGCCGGGCACGGCGGGCGACCACTTCTTCCCGGAAGCTCAGGAAAGCCTGCAGATAGCCGCGCATGCCCATCAGCTGAGGGCGGCCACCAACCAGCGAAAGCATGTTGACGCCGAAATTCTGTTGCATGGGAGACCAGCGGTAAAGCTGGTTCAGGATCACCTCGGCATTCGCATCCTTCTTCAACTCGATCACCACGCGCATGCCAGTGCGGTTGGTTTCATCGCGAAGGTCAGCGATACCCTCAATGCGCTTTTCCCGTACCAGGTCGGCAATCTTCTCGATCATCGAGGCCTTGTTCACCTGGTAGGGGATGGCGGTGACGATAATCGCCTTACGGTCCTTGCGGACTTCCTCAATGGAGGTTGTGGCCCGCATGACCACCGAACCACGCCCCGTAGCCAGGCCGGCCCGCGCGCCGGCACGGCCAACGATCTGTCCGCCAGTGGGGAAATCCGGTCCCGGCACCATTTCCAGAAGATCGAGGTCCGCGATTTCCGGATTTTCCAATAGCGCGACAGTCGCATCCACGATTTCGCCGAGATTGTGCGGCGGTATGTTGGTGGCCATGCCCACGGCAATGCCGCCGCCGCCATTCACGAGCAGATTGGGATAACGGGCCGGCAGTACGACGGGTTCGCTTTCCGAGCCGTCATAGTTTTCGGCAAAATCAACGGTCGACTTGTCGATATCTGCCAGCAGCGCCTCGGCGGGCTTGTCCATGCGGACTTCGGTGTAACGCATGGCAGCCGGCGGGTCGCCATCCACCGAACCGAAATTGCCCTGCCCGTCCAGCAGCGGCAGCCCCATGGAAAAGTCCTGCGCCATCCGCGCAAGCGCGTCATAAACAGCCTGATCGCCGTGCGGGTGGTATTTACCGATCACATCACCGACGACGCGGGCCGATTTCCGGTATTGCTTGTCGTGGGTATAGCCCTGCTCATGCATCGACCAGAGAATGCGCCGGTGAACCGGCTTCAGCCCGTCGCGCGCATCCGGAATGGCGCGGCTGACAATCACGCTCATCGCATAATCGAGATAGGAGCGGCGCATCTCGTCTTCGATGGAAATCGGCGCAACGCCATCCCCCATCGGCTGCGGAGCCTCGTCGGATACTGGCGGTTCGTTCTCGTCGCTCAAGAAAACCTCTTGCGTCTGGCGCAGGTGGCTGAAAGACGGGCCACGCGCGAACGGAAAGCCGGCGCAGGAATCGCCAGCAGAATCGAGCTGTTAACCTAGCCTTTTGATGCCCCGGGATCAAATGAACAGGGCCGTAGAGCAACAGCTCTACAGCCCTGATTTCATTTTGCTTTATTACATTTTGCCCGGAAATTTCCGGTTGGCGGAATTCCCGCCCGTTTATTGCGGCTGGCTTCCGAGTTCACGTGTGCCCAGTGTTATGGCGAGCAAAGCCTGGTTTTCACGGATATTGCGGCGCACCTGCTCTTCGATACCCGGCCAGAGAGAGCGGTTCTTCAACCACTCACCTTCGGGCATTTCAGCTCCGTTTACGGCAGCGAAATAAGCCGAGTCCGAACCCGAGCATATCCACCAGGGCGAAAACTGGCCGGTCGCGATCTCACCCGAAGAGAGAACCCGCTCCAGTGCCCGCTGCATACGCTCGGTTCGTGCCACGGTATTCCCGTCAGTCGTGATATTCAGCAGCGCTGCCACTTCCTGACCTGACATGTCAGTGATGATCTCGATGGCATTCATGGCCGTCGAGTCCACACACCGCAGCGCATCGTAGAAGGTCCGCGCCCGCGCCAAGAAGAACACATACACCGCCTGCTCCTCATCAAACGAAGCATAACGGCGAGCGGCCTCGAACAGCATCCCTGCCGGGATCGTATCGCGAGCCTCATAGAGCTGGGTCGCGATCTCGCGGTCGCGATCTGCGGACTCGGCCCGCAGATTGCCCATTTCCGCCAGCATCTCGCCCCAGCCATACTGGCCGACCACGAAATGGGTCACACCCTCATCACCAACCGGAACCTCGATCAGCTCGGGATAGCGGGTGCCGCCATATTCATCCTGCGCCACAGAAGCTGCTGACAGCGTGAAAGCGGCCGCAAGGCCGCAAACAATACGTGTAAACTCGATCAAAACGGTATCTCGTCGTCCATATCGTCATTCCGGAAACTGTCGCGGCTGTCGGACACCTGTCCACCGCCACCGGAACGATCTTCAGCGCGATCATACCCGCCACCGCCGGCATTGTCGCCCCGGCTGTCCAGCATCTGCAATTCACCACGGAAACGCTGCAGCACGATTTCGGTCGTGTAGCGGTCATTTCCGTCGCGGTCCTGCCACTTGCGGGTCTGTAGCTGGCCCTCGATATAGACCTTGGAACCCTTGCGCAGATAATTCTCGGCAACCTTGCAGAGGTTCTCGTTGAAAATCACGACATTGTGCCACTCGGTCTTCTCGCGGCGTTCGCCAGAGGACTTGTCCCGCCAGTTTTCCGAGGTTGCAATCCGCAGATTACAGACCGGGTCGCCGGAGTTCAGCCGGCGCATCTCCGGATCCGCTCCTAGATTGCCAATCAGAATGACCTTATTGACGCTGCCCGCCATATCACCATCTTCCTTGTCTGCTTCGGGTCTCCTCAAGAGGTAGACCCGGCCATTTTGTTCACATAATGTTCTCGCGGTCAATTGCGCGATTCCCTGCAGTTGAACGCACCAAGAGGCACAAGTCCATGACTGATCCCATGAAGTCGATCCGCGTACAGGGCGCGCGCGAACACAATCTGAAAGATGTGTCGCTGGAGATCCCGCGCGACCAGCTGATTGTCTTCACGGGACTTTCCGGCTCCGGCAAGTCATCGCTGGCCTTCGACACGATCTACGCCGAGGGTCAGCGCAGATACGTGGAAAGTCTGTCCGCCTATGCCCGGCAGTTTCTGGAACTGATGTCCAAGCCGGATGTGGATTCGATCGAGGGTCTCTCCCCGGCAATCTCGATCGAACAGAAGACAACCTCCAAGAACCCGCGATCGACTGTCGCCACGGTCACCGAAATCTACGATTACATGCGTCTATTGTGGGCGCGCGTCGGTGTTCCCTACTCGCCGGCCACCGGCCTGCCCATCGAAAGCCAGACCGTCAGCCAGATGGTCGACCGGCTGATGGAACTGGACGACGGCACGCGGCTCTATCTGCTGGCTCCGGCGGTACGCGGCCGCAAGGGCGAATACCGAAAGGAATTTGCCAACTGGCTGAAATCCGGCTTCCAGCGGGTGAAAGTGAATGGCGAATTCCATTCGTTGGAAGAACCGCCCGTGCTGGACAAGAAGTTCAAGCACGATATCGATGTCGTCGTCGACCGGGTCATAGTCCGCGAAGGCATGGAGCAGCGCTTTGCTGAATCGCTGGAAACCGCGCTCAATATTGCCGATGGCATTGCCGTCGCCGAATTTGCCGACAAGGCGAAGGGGGAGGACGCACCCCGCCGTATCATTTTTTCCGAAAAATTTGCCTGCCCGGTCTCCGGCTTCACTATCGAGGAGATCGAGCCGCGACTGTTTTCCTTCAACAATCCGTTCGGTGCCTGCCCGGCCTGTGACGGGCTGGGCCAGTCACTGAAATTCGACGAAAGCCTGGTCGTCCCCGACCGCAGCAAGAGCCTTTATGATGGCGCTATTGCCCCCTGGAGCCGGACCACGTCAAAGCTTTACCAGCAGACGCTGACCGCGCTCGCCGACCATTTCGGCGCTTCCATGTTCGAGCCCTGGCGCGACCTGCTGGACGATTTCAAGAAAGTCGTTCTCTTCGGGACATCCGAGAAGATCAAATTCAAGTATGAAGACGGTCTGCGCACGTTCGAGACCACCAAGACATTCGAAGGTGTCATACCCAATCTTGAGCGCCGCTGGCGGGAAACCGATTCCAGCTGGGTTCGCGACGATCTCGCCCGGTTCCAGTCGGCGCAGCCGTGCGAGACCTGCGGCGGCAAGCGTCTGAAACCGGAAGCCCTCGCTGTGAAGATTGGCGGCCAGGATATTTCCGATGCCAGCCGCGTCTCGATCCGAGAGGCTGCCGAGTGGTTCAGCCATGTCGAGGACGGCATGTCGGCGAAGGACAAGGCCATCGCCGAGCGTATTCTGAAGGAAATCCGCGAGCGCCTTAAATTCCTGGTCGATGTCGGGCTCGACTATCTGACGCTGGACCGGTCCTCGGGCACATTGTCAGGAGGAGAAAGCCAGCGCATTCGCCTCGCCTCTCAGATCGGGTCCGGGCTGACCGGCGTGCTTTACGTACTCGATGAACCCTCGATCGGTCTGCACCAGCGTGACAATACGCGTCTCCTGGAATCGCTGCGCGGCCTGCGTGACCTAGGCAATACCGTCATCGTTGTCGAACATGACGAAGAAGCCATCCTGACCGCCGATTTCGTCGTCGATCTGGGCCCGGCCGCCGGCGTTCATGGCGGCGAAATCGTTGCCTCGGGCAAACCGGACGACGTCAAGACCAATCCGAAAAGCCTGACCGGGCAATATCTGTCCGGCACACGTGAAATCGATATTCCCGACACGCGCCGCAAGCCGAAAAAGGGCAGGAAGCTCATCGTCGAGGGGGCTACGGGCAACAATCTGAAGTCCGTGACTGCCGAGTTTCCCTTGGGCATTTTCCTGTGCGTGACCGGCGTATCCGGCGGCGGCAAATCCACCTTGACCATCGAGACGCTCTACAAGGCCGCGGCCCGCAAGCTGAACAAGGCACAGAATGTGCCTGCCCCCTATGACCGGATCCGCGGGCTGGAACATCTCGACAAGATTATCGACATCGACCAATCCCCGATCGGCCGCACGCCGCGTTCCAACCCGGCCACCTATACCGGCGCGTTCACCCCAATCCGCGAATGGTTCGCCGGCCTGCCGGAATCAAAAGCCCGCGGCTACAAGCCGGGCCGTTTCTCTTTCAATGTGAAGGGTGGCCGCTGCGAAGCCTGTCAGGGCGATGGTGTGGTGAAGATCGAGATGCACTTCCTGCCGGATGTCTTCGTTCCCTGCGATGTCTGTCATGGCAAACGCTTCAACCGGGAAACGCTGGAAGTCACCTTCAAGGGCAAGTCCATCGCCGACGTGCTGGACATGACGGTTGAGGAAGGCGCCGACTTCTTCAAGGCGGTGCCGGCGGTGCGCGACAAGATGGAAACCCTGAAGCGCGTTGGCCTCGGCTATGTGAAGATCGGCCAGCCGGCCACCCAGTTGTCCGGCGGCGAGGCCCAGCGCGTGAAGCTCTCCAAGGAATTGTCCAAGCGCGCCACCGGCAAGACGCTCTACATTCTCGACGAGCCGACGACCGGCCTGCATTTCGAGGATGTCCGCAAGCTTCTGGAAGTCCTGCACGAGCTGGTCGAAAGCGGAAATTCCGTTGTCGTCATTGAGCACAATCTCGACGTCATCAAGACGGCCGACTGGCTGATTGACCTCGGCCCGGAGGGTGGTGATGGCGGCGGCACGATCGTCGCGGCCGGCACGCCCGAACAGGTGGCAGAGGTCGAGGCCAGCTGGACCGGCCGCTATCTCAAGCCGATGCTGGACCGTGATGCCGCCCGCAAGAAAGCGAAGCGCAAGAAAAGCGCCTGATTACTCGAAGGTCTGCGACAGAGGCCGGGTGCTTTCATCGATCCGCAAGGCCGCATAACTGGCCACCCCGCGCAGGATTGCCGCCGGGACAAGACTGATCATCTGCACGATCAGATAATATCCGAGAAGCGCAGCCCAGCTGGCCGGCTGGCCGTCTGCTCCCTGCCCGAACTGGTCAAACGGCAGATAGGCGATCAGCGCGGAATAGAAGGCCGTCGCAATAAAGGCGACGACGATTGCGACAAGCGCGCTTCCGAGAAGCGGCCAGAAAATCTGGCGTGCACCGCGCACGCCCTCCTGCAGCGCCACCCGGCCCTTCAATACGCCCAGCGCCAACACCGGCAGGGTGACTGTCGCTGTGGCTCCAACGGCGACGCCAAAAAATACCGTGCCCAACAAGGTTCCGATGGCCATGCCCCCGGCGCCGCCAAGGCCGAAAATCAGCGTCAGCAGAAACATGCCGAGAAAGCCCACCACCACGCTGGCGAGGAGCGCCAGAAGGACCAGAACGCCGCTCAACGCATAGACGAATTCATCCCGTCCCAGGCGGAAGGGAATAACGCCCAGCGACTGGCCACGGACAAACAGGCGCAACCATGCGGCTTCGAAAAACACGCTCAGCACCATCCCGGCAGCGATAAAGGGAAAGAGTGCACGCAGATAATTGCCGAGCAGGCCAAACATCTCTGCCGGATCGCCGCCTGACAGATCGGAATAGCCGGCCACCGCCAGCATTTCCGCACCAATCGACTGGACCTGTATGACGCTGAAGGCCGCACCGTAGAGCACGGTCCAGACCGATATCAGGATAAAATCAGCCGGCCGGGCGGTGAAAACCTCGATCGCGAAGCTCAGCGCTCGACCGGCGTTGAAGTCAGGTTTCATATTGGTGTCCGGCTTGCCTTGGATCGCCATTCTTCAGCGGCAATGTGATGGGTTCAAGCCATCATTCACTGACCGGCTGCGTTGCTTGCGACTGGATAGCGACCGACGCCCCGACACTGTGCCAGATGGCATCGTAGACGGACCGGAAGAAGAGCATGACGAGGCCCGCCGAGACCAGCGAGATCTGCGCGCCGGTAGAGGTCACGGCCTCCTCCAGGGCGCCGAGAAGCGCCTCCGGATTCGGCTCAATTCCGGTTTGAGCCGCAAGGAAAAGTTCCTGGAAGACCGGCATCAGCGCGCCGAGAAAAGCAAAATTGACGACCATCATGAATGCGCCGCCGAGAACCATCAGCATGACTGCCACCAGGATATAGGCGCCCAGCACCGGCCAGAATTTTCCTTTCGTGACGCTCCACGCGGGAAAGGCGATCCGGCGCTCAAGCACTGTTGCTGCCGGGGCCGCCGAAACCCGGACCCCAATGAAAAGCGCCAGACCCAGCATCACCAGAACCGCAATGGCGAACGTCAGCCCGCCCGCCAGTCCGGCATTCGAACTGCCGCCACCGGCCGCCGCAAGGCCCACAGCAACGCCTGTGAAAACGAGCACAAGAGCGAACAGGAAATAAAGCCCGATAGCGATCCCCAACAGGCCGACATTCGTCGCAAAAAGGTGCAATTCGTCACCGGCGAGGCGGAAGGGAATAAGCGGTGCCATTTCGTCACGGACAAGCAGGCGCAACCACGCCCCCTGCGCCATCAATGCGATCAGCATGCCGCCAATGGAAATCAGCGGCCCGACGGACATGATGCTGCCCATACGGTTGAACATTTCCGCCTCATCAGGACCGGTGCCGGAAAAGGCTTCCCCAAGGATCCAGATGTAGAAATCTCCGATCGTGACGAAGGCCAGATACATCAATCCGGCATTCAGCATGGCCTGCCAGAGCGCAATCCAGATGACGGCGGCGGGTTTGCGCCCGAACACATTGAAAAAGTGAAAGGTGGCTTTCCCGAAATCGAATGGCTGCGCGCCCATACGATCCTCCCCTGTCTGACCCGCGCTTATACTGCCAGAAAAGCGGCGTGGAGGCAGGGGGAAAACAGGCTCAGTCGTCCCCGCCCCAGGCCCGGTAAAGCGCCGTCGTCAGCCCGGCGAAGACGGGCAAGGTCAAAAATGCGGCTAGCCAGCCGTGCAGAAAGGCCAGAACGGCATAGAGCGGAAGCCCGGCAACAAGCCCGTTATCGGAAAACAGCCGCGCCGGTTGATGCACCGGCACATCCGCGAGGCGCTCACTGAGTACGCCGAAGCCATGAACCAGCAAACCGGCCGGCACAAAGACCAGGACACAGCCCAGCGCGACAGCAAAGCCTCGCTTTCTCGTCATTGCCATGACCGACAAGGCCTGAACCTTCCGCCGCGCCATGCTCGCAGCAGGTGCCAACAGCAACCGGCCGGCATATCCCGCCAGCATCACCAGGGCGAAAGCCCCGAGGATGATCGCGATACTCCACTCGACCGGGCCATAATAGGCCGCCAGATCCGGGATGTTTCCGGTCTCTACCGGGTTTTCAGGTGTCAGACCGGCCGTGTCCATCGACACCATGGAGACGGCGGCCATCAGGGCGGCATAGATCACCAGACCGATGCCAGCCGCCACAAGAATGAGGAAAAACACCAGCGCCCAGCTGGCCGCCAGACGCAATTCGTCTCCGCCCACTGCCAGACCGAAAAAGCCTTCAGGTTTGCCACGCAGGCTCAACCGGAACATGGCGGCCTGGGACATCACCATGGCGAAATACCAGAACACCAGGGCGATCAGATAGCGCGTCCAGTCCGGCGCCATGGCCTCGGACGTCACCAGCCCCGTTTCATATGTCAGGAATACAGCCGCCAGCCCTGGCAGGATCGCCACGATCATGGCTGCCATGACGTTTTGGCGCAGGAAAGAAACGGCTCGAACAACCGCACCCGGCAGGGCAGAGAAGGACGACATGCGTGTCATGGTGCCGAAATTAGCCAAGCACGAAGATTCAGCAATGCGGCATGTGCGCTAGTATGCGAACTCGAACTCGATCCGCGTGTGCACGCCATGCCTTTGCACAGGTTCGCCATTTCGAATGGCAGGCCAGTATCGCCATCGCTCAACCGAATCGAGAGCGGCATTTTCAAAAAGCGTCGACGATGATTCCACCACTTCCACATTGAATGTTCGGCCGCGTTCGTCGACAGAGAAGACAACGTCTACATACCCTTCCCTGCCAAGCTGAGCTGCTCGCGAGGGATAGACAGGGGGAATCCGAAACATCGGAATAGAGGGAATATAAGTTTCTCCTGCAGCCAATTCGGCAGCGATCGTTGCAGGGCAGGTCTCATCATCAGATGCGCACTCCGTCGGCCTGAAATTGCTTGCCAGCACGCGCGCCTGCAATTCATCCAGACGGCCTTCCTGTTCTCCACGGCGTCCGGCGCCACCGATTATTCCGGTAGAGGACGCCACCAGCTCGGCATCCGGCATGACATTGCGGCCAATGACGTAGGCGATCGCGCCGTAGTAGGCCGCATCCTCCCACCGGCGGAGATCGTAGGACGATCGGGCGAGAATGAATGCCAGGTAGGCTATATCCTCATTCTGTACACCGTTGTTACGTTCTACGTATTCAATTGCCGGTTCGGCATACCGGACGGCCGCGGCTTCACTGCTGGCAGAAAAAGCAGCTAATGCCGCAACGACACGGTTAAAATACAGGCCGAGATCCCGCTGCTCACCATCGAAGTGCGTTTCAAAGAACTCGATATTCTCATCTGCCTGCAGCCGGGCGGACCGGAACTGGTTGGCCCTCAGAAAAGACCGGGCGATCTCGGTCCGAAAGGTCGCTGTCTCTGCTTCAGCGCCGCCGGCTTCAAGGTGCAAGTCCACAGCGCGCTGATATGCTTCTGCTGCTTCCCGATGACGTCCGGAAAGCCCCGCCAGCTCGGCATAATTTGAAGCCAGTACCGAGAGCGTGGCGCGGTCGATTTCGGCGTTTTCTCCTTCCTGCCAGGCGGTGTAGGCATAGCTCAAACCGGCCTCGAGATCATTGCTCTCGGCCGCTCGCGTATAGCCCTCATAGGCTTCCATGACAGATGCCGGAATGTCCTGCGCAGAGGCAGAGCTTGTCAGGCAAATAATCGCCAGCAGACCAACCAGATAACGCATCTTCCCCCCAATTTTCTCCCGAAGAGACATTACACGCCAAACGTGCCATTGCGAAGAGGGCTTGGGTCCGGAACGACAAGCGACTATACCCCCGCGCCATGACGAAACCTGTTCACGTTATCGGCGGCGGAATGGCCGGTTCGGAAGCCAGCTGGCAACTTGCCAGCGCTGGTGTTCCTGTTGTCCTGCACGAAATGCGCCCGGTGCGCGGCACCGAAGCCCATATCACCGATGGACTGGCTGAACTGGTCTGCTCCAATTCCTTCCGTTCGGATGATACCGAGACCAATGCGGTCGGCCTGCTGCACGAGGAAATGCGTCGCGCGAACAGCCTGATCATGACGACAGGCGACAAAACCCAGGTGCCGGCCGGCGGCGCTCTGGCCGTCGATCGTGTAGCCTTTTCTGATGCCGTGACAAAAACCTTGAGCGAGCACCCTCTGATTACGGTTGAGCGCGGCGAGATCGCCGGCCTTCCACCGGCAGATTGGGACAGCGTGATCATCGCCACCGGCCCCCTCACCTCGCCCGCCCTGGCCCGGGCAGTGCTGGACCTGACGGATGAGGATTCTCTGGCCTTTTTTGACGCCATCGCACCCATCGTCGAGCGCGATAGTATCAATATGGATATCGCCTGGATGCAGTCACGCTATGACAAGGGCGAGACCGAAGCTGACAAGGCCGCTTATATCAATTGCCCCATGGACAAGGCTCAATACGAGGCCTTTATCCAGGCGCTGCTGTCCGCGCCCCACACCGAATTCAAGGAGTGGGAAAAGGATACGCCCTATTTCGAGGCCTGCCTGCCCATCGAGGTGATGGCCGAACGCGGACCGGAAACCCTTCGTTTTGGCCCGATGAAGCCGCGTGGCCTGACCAACAGGCACAAGCCAGACGAAAAGCCCCATGCGGTTGTCCAGCTGCGTCAGGACAATCAGCTGGGCACGCTGTTCAACATGGTCGGCTTCCAGACCAAGCTTAAATATGGCGCGCAGGCCGACATCTTCCGGACCATTCCCGGCCTGGAGGATGCAAAGTTCGCCCGCCTTGGCGGTATTCACCGCAACACTTTCCTTAATTCACCAAAGCTGCTGGACAATCAGCTGCGCCTGAAGGCGCGGCCCGCCTTGCGCTTTGCCGGTCAGGTGATCGGTGTGGAAGGCTATGTCGAAAGCGCTGCAATGGGATTGATGGCCGGCCGCTTTGCAGCCGCTGAACGTCTCGGCAAGACCCTTACACCACCGCCGGAAACCACGGCCTTCGGCGCCTTGATCAGCCATGTCACGGGCGGACACATGTCGGGGCCCAAGGCCAGCTTCCAGCCGATGAATGTCAATTTCGGGCTCTTCCCGGCTGTCGAGACACCGGCAAAAACCGCGGATGGCAAACGAATCCGCGGCAAGGAAAAGTCGCTCGCCCGCAAGCGCGCCATGAGCGCACGCGCCCTGCGTGACATCGATTCCTGGCTGCAAGCTCCGGTCTGAGCATTGTGAGTTTCTGCAATTTAGACGATTGATCTCTCTAGCCGGCTGGGCCAGCATCAGCGGAATCTTGTTGAGGGGAGAGATGAGATGCGTTTGCCGGCCATACTCGGACTGTGCCTGATTTTCAGCAGTCTTTCGGAGGCACAACAGCCCGCTGTTGATGCGTTCGCCCGATTGCCTGCGATGGCCCATCCGACGCTCTCTCCGGACGGTAGTCGCATCGCGTATATCGCCAATGATGGCGATGCGAGCGCGCTCTATATCCTGAACCTTGAAACCGGCGATCGCGGTGGCGTCGGGACCAGCCAGATTCGTCCCTACGACCTTGTTTGGGCCGGCAATGATTACGTCATCATGCTGGCCAGCGACACGGAGCGGTTCACCCTGCTGCAACGTCGGAACCCGATTGATGTTTCGGCTGCTTTCTCGGTGGAAGCGGCCAATCCGTCCAATGTGGTCCAGCTGACGGCGAATGACCGCCAGATCCATTCCATGGACGTTCGTCGCGGCAATATCGTCGCTGTCGACCACGACAACGGCAACGTCTTTATCCCTGGCTATGAGGCGCCGCGTCAAAGCGGCGTCAATTCCTTTCGTATGAGCGACGCGCAGCAGCGGCCGAGATACTCTCTCTGGCGGGTTGCTGCTGATGGCGGCAATGTCTGGCGGCAGATGCAGGGCCTCCCCGACCAGAGAACATGGCTGGTCGCTTCGGACGGCTCGCCCCTGGCGCGGGAATATTTTGACGATGACCGGAACCAGTACCGTTTCGATGCCTATCGCGATGGCGACTGGAGCACGGTGCTCGATCTCGACAATCCGGTCTTCCAGTCGATCGTCTGGGGCCTCTTCAATACGGAAGAAGCCGCCGTCTCGCTCTATGTCGACGGCTATGGTTCACTTCGTCCGGTGAGTCTGGAAACCGGCAATGCTACCGGCGATGATATAGCCGTATCCGGCCGGGACATCCTCGCCGTACATGAAGATCCCTATACCGGCTTCATTGCAGGCATCGAATTTGCCGATGACTACATGCGAACGGTCTGGCTGGATGATGAATTGCAGGGTTTGCAGGACGCTTTGGTCAATGCGCTCGGTGACCCGAGCACGACAATCACATCCTGGTCGCGCGACCGCACGCGGTACATCGTCCGCACGGATGGGGCCAGCGCCACACCGATCTATTATTTCTATGACGATGCCAGCCGGAACCTGTCCATTCTGGCGGCCGAATACCCCGAGCTCGAGACGGCCACGTTGGGTCAGCGTGAGGCATTCGAATACACGGCGCGCGACGGCGCGAGCATTTCCGGATTTGTAACGCGCCCGGCGTCGGGCGGCAGCAATCTGCCGACCGTCATTCTGCCCCATGGCGGACCTGAAACACTTGATGCGGGTGGCTTCGACTGGATCGCGCACTTTCTCGCCTCTCGCGGTTATCTCGTCATCCAGCCCAATTTCCGGGGCTCTGACGGCTTCGGCGTGGAATTCCGTGATGCCGGCCGCGGCGCCTGGGGCACCGGCGTCGCACAACATGATGTCACCGATGCCCTGCACCATGCCGTCCAGCAGGGTTGGGCCGATGCCGGTCGCGTTTGCATCTTCGGTGGCAGCTATGGCGGATACTCAGCGCTCGCTGGCGGCGCATTCACGCCGGATCTCTACGCCTGTGTGGCAGCCTATGCCCCGGTCACTGATCTCGGCCTGTTTCTAGGCGAAACCGAAATCCGCGGTGGCGCCGGAAACTGGGTCGCGGATGCCTGGGCTGAGATACTCGGCGGTGTCGTTACAGCAGATGACCGCCAGCGTCTCGATGACGTTTCCCCTATCCACAACACCCGTGCCTTTCAGGCGCCGGTCCTGTTGATGCATGGACGCGAGGATTCAGTCGTCCCGATCGCGCAAAGCCGGCGTTTCGAAGAAGAGATGGAAGACGACAATCAGGCCATCGAATACGTCGAGTTGCGCACGGCCGATCACTGGCTGACCAGCCAGGCCACACGAACCGAAGTGCTGACCCGGTTGGAAGCCTTTCTGGCAGAGCATATCGGCAATTAGAGCCGGCCGCTGATCGAGGCGCGCAGCAATTCCCACTGCCGGGCCAGAAGCGGACGATCGAAGTGCGACCGGTAAGGGTCATTGGTGGCCCTTGCCTGTTTCAGCATCCCACGCGCCAGCCGCGCCGCGCCCATAACCGGGAAGGCTTCGGACGCGCATTTCCCGGTGAGACGTAGCGTCTGAGAAGCATCTTCCAGATGATCCAGTATCGGCGCCAGTGCCAGCTTCGCCAGATCCGGCTCGCGCCCTGTCGCCAGGCGATGGGTATTCAGCCCGGCCATTGCCAGATCGGCCTGCGGGATCACTGCCAGCTGCCGCCCGGCGCGGAAGGCAAAACTGCCAAGCCAATGAGCCAGTCCCGCCGCACGGCCCGCCGCGAGCGTTTGCGCCTCATTGCTGTCAGCGCCCGCCAGACGCAAACCGATTTTCAAGGCTTGACCATGGTGCGCATCAATCAGGCTCAGCAGAACATCGCCATTGGCCAGGCCATCAGGATCCAGCCCGTCCTCGATTGCGTTGATGATCCCGGTCAGCTCCGCTTGGGTAGGACCATCCACCTCTAGCAGCCCCGCCAGCCCCTCATAGGCATCGTGGCGGCGCACCTTCGGGGGCTCCAGAAACAGATCGGACACGGCCTCGCGGTGCCAGGCAAAACGCATGGCCTGGATGGCCGGCTCTCTGGCCTTGACGGGAATCTGTTCGATCTCCTCCAACCAGGCATAAAATCCCAGCAGACGCTGCCGGACATCGGCCGGCGCAAACATCGCCGCCAATTCGCGATCGGATCGGTTTTCAGCTGTAACTGACATCACGACTTCATCGTCTACGGGTAGAAAACAGAGGCGGCTTCACCATATCAGGGGCAAGAGATAGGCCGCCCGCCGGGCGGTGTCGCCAATCACTAACAGATGGAGCTCGCCAGATGGCCCACACCCTCCCCGACCTGCCTTACGCCCAGGACGCCCTTGCTCCGCATATTTCTGCGGAAACCCTCGGCTTTCACCATGGCAAGCACCACGCGGCCTATGTGACGAAGATGAATGACGCGATCGCGGGCAAGGACGAAGAAGCGCTCTCGCTGGAAGATCTCGTCCGCAAGGCAGCCAAGGATGGCAATCAGGGCTTGTTCAACAATGCAGCACAGACCTGGAACCACACCTTCTACTGGAACTCCATGAAGCCGAATGGTGGCGGTGCGCCGAGCGGCGATCTCGCCGACCGCATCGACCGGGATTTCGGCTCGTTCGAAGGGTTCAAGAAAGCCTTCGCCGATGCCGGCGCGACGCAGTTCGGATCGGGCTGGGCCTGGCTGGTGGTCAAGGACGGCAAGCTGGACGTTTGCAAGACGCTGAATGCCGAAACCCCACTGACGCAGGACGGTGTTGTGCCGCTGCTGACCATGGATGTCTGGGAGCACGCCTATTATCTGGACTTCCAGAACCGGCGCCCGGACTACATCACCACCTTCCTCGACAAGCTGGTGAACTGGGACTTTGCGGCCGACAATCTGGCAGCATCGGGCCAGTAAGGCGCCCTTTCCCAAATCAAAAGGCCCGCCATCTGGCGGGCCTTTTTTTGTTGGAACTGCCGGTCTAGCCGAACAGGGTCTGGGAACCGGCCATCGCCACCAGCATGGGCAGCGACAACAACGTATTGGTTCTGGAAAACAACATGGCGGTCCGTGCGGCTTTGGGTTTGGCGTCCGCATCGGCCTCGATCAGGCCCAGTGCGATCTTCTGGTTTGGCCAGATCACGAACCAGACATTGAAGGCCATGATCAGCGCCATCCACATGCCCAGGCCAATAAAGGAATACTGGGCAGAATAGGTTTCAGCCAACGCGCCGAGGCTCAACGCCTCGAGCAGATACCCCCGCAGATAGGCAACGATCAGCCCTGTGAGAACCGTGAAGGCAGCGCCCCAGCGGAACCAGAACAGTGCCTTGGGCGCGATATGCTTGCCAATCGCCGGCTTCTGTTCGTCCGGAATTTCCGGCATGGTTGGTATCTGGACGAAATTGAAATACCAGAGCAGGCCGATCCACATGATGCCGGCCACAACGTGGCTCCAGCGGGCAACAGCCATCCAGAAAGCGCCATCAAAGCTGACGCTGTCATAGGCAAATGCATAGCCAACGAAAAACAGGATCGCGAGCGCGAGTGATATGTGCACGGTTGTGCGCAGATTCGACAGGATACCTGCCATGTTTGAACCCTCCCCGATTCATTTACCGGGAAAGCATAACAGGCTCGCGTGAAAAGCGAAATCAGCCTTCAGTGCTGTCGCGCTTGACCTTGGTCACCAAGAGAAGTGGCGCGGCAATGAAGATCGAGGAATAGGTCCCGATCACCACACCGAAGATCATGGCGAAGGCGAAGCCCTGGAGAGCCGCGCCGCCCAGAACCCACAACGAGACAAGCGCCACCAGCGTGGTCATCGATGTCAGAATGGTTCGCGACAGCGTCTTGTTGATCGCCTTGTTCAAGACTTCGGCCAGCGGCTCTTTCTTGAACTTGCGCAGCTTCTCGCGGATTCGGTCATAGACAACGACGGTATCGTTCATCGAATAGCCAACTATGGTCAGGATGGCCGCGATGGTCGAAAGGTTGAATTCTAGCTGGGTCACCGAGAACATGCCGATAGTGATGATCACATCATGCACCAGAGCCAGCACGGCACCCACGGAATACTGCCATTCAAACCGGAACCAGATGTAGATCAGCATCAGGAACAGCGCGACAACGATGGAAAGCACCCCCGCCTGCACCAGCTCGCCGGACACTTTCGGTCCCAGAACCTGAACGGCGCGGAATTCGATGCCCGGATATGCGTCGGTCAGTGCGCCCTGAACCGTCAGATTGGCTGCCTGCTGGGCCTCTTCAGCCTCAAGGCCTTCACCCTCCTGCGGCTGCACCCGGATCAAAGCACAATGGTTGCCATAGCAGTCCGAGCCTTCTGTCAGCTCCGAAAGGCCCTGCAATTCGATGGCGCCCAGGCCGAGGCCATTCAGCAATCCCCGCATTTCGTCGATGCGGGCGGCATCAATCTCTTCTTCGGTGCGGACTTCCAGCGTCACACCGCCGGTAAAGTCGATTCCGAAATTGAGGCCCATCGACAGGAAAGCAGCGATCGAGCCGATAATCATCAGCGCCGAGAAGCCGAAAGCCGCCAGCCGCCCCTTGATGAAGGGGATCGTGGTGGTATCCGGCATGAAATTGACAAGTGCGAGGGACATGGCCGTCTCCTAGATCGGGAGCTTCTTGGGCTTCAGCCCCTTCACCCACATCGCAATCAGCAGGCGAGAGAACACGAAGGCGGTAAAGACCGAGGTCAGGATGCCGATACCCAGCGTCACGGCAAAGCCGCGCACCGGACCCGCACCCAGCATGTAAAGCACACCGGCCGCAATCAGCGTCGTGATGTTGGCATCAAGGATCGCGGACAGGGCTTCGGAATAGCCCCGCTCGATGGCATTGGCCGGCGTACGGCCATTTTTCGATTCCTCACGGATACGCTCATAGATCAGCACATTGGCGTCCACGGCCATACCAATGGTCAGGATGATACCGGCAATCCCCGGCAGGGTCAGCGTCGCCTGAAGCCCGGACAGTGCACCGAGGATCAGGGTGACGTTCAGCATCAGGGCGATATTCGAGAACACGCCGAACAATGAATACGCCGCCAGCATGAAGACGATGACGCCAATAAAGCCGATGACAACGGCGATTGTACCCTTGTCGATTGAGTCCTGGCCAAGGCCCGGCCCGACCGAGCGCTGCTCGACCACGGTCAAATCGGCCGGCAGGGCACCCGCCTGCAGCAGGACCGCCAGTTCATTAGCGCTCTCTGCATCGAAACTTCCCTGGATGACGCCGGAGCCTCCAAGAATGGGCCCCAGAATGACGGGCGACGAAATCACTACATCGTCCAGGACAACCGCAAATCGGCGGCCCACATTCTGAGCAGTCACACGGCCAAAAGCCGCGGCGCCTGCTGTATCGAAACGGAACTCGACAACCCATCGGCCTTCCTGGAACGTGGATCCAGCATAGGTCAGATTTTCGCCTTGAACCATCGCCCGGCGTTCCACCGCGATATAAGGCTCTGACAGATTTTCCTGCTGCAAAATCATAACGCCTGGAGGCGTCCGGGCCTGCCCATCCGCTCCAACAGCAACATCCTCGCGAACAAGGTGAAACGTCATTACAGCGGTGGTCCCCACCAATCGGATAATCGATTGGGGATCATCCTCGCCGGGAACCTGGACAAGGATGCGTTCATCGCCCTGGCGGGTGATGCTCGGCTCGGTCGTTCCTGTGGCATCGATCCTGCGGCGGATCACTTCAATTGATTGACTGAGTGTACGATCACGAATGTCGACCAGTGCCGCATCGGTCAGATTGATGCGAATGGTCCGCTCCTCGTCCTCGCGGACAAACGACACGTTACGAGCTGATAAAGCGCCCGTCAGTGCGGCCGTGGAATCGCCGATCGGGCGCGACAAGGACTGAAGCCGCGTGAACGCCTCCTCCATGTCATCATCGCGCGCGACACGGATAACCACTTCATTGCCGATCACGGCATTGGCAGCGACCGGTATGTTCGGTTGCTGGCGAAGCAGGACATTCGCTTCCTGGGACAGCCCGGTCAGGCGCTCCTCGCGGACCCCTTCGAGATCCACTTCAAACACCAGGTGAGAACCCCCGCGCAAGTCCAGACCCAGATTGACGGTCTGGCCGGGGACCGGCGAGAAATTCGGAGCGGCATACCAGATCCCGAGCAGCGATACGGCCAGGATCAGGGCGATTTTCCAGGGTGCGAAATAGAGCATAAGCTCTTACTCCGAGACAGTTTTGCTGTCGGCCTTCTTGTCGGCCTTTGTGTCATTGGCCGCTTTCGGCTGGGTACGCGAGCGCACTTCGGAAATGGTCGACTTCAGGACGCGAACCTTCACACCCGTAGCAATCTCGACCTGGGCTTCAGCATCATCCACCTTGGTGACCTTGCCGAGAATACCGCCCGAGGTGACAACTTCATCACCCTTGGAAAGCGCGGCCACCATTTCACGGTGCTCTTTCATCCGCTTTTGCTGGGGACGGATCAGCAGGAAATAGAAGACAACAAAGATCAGGATCAGCGGCGCAAAGTTGAGGAATGCAGCCATGGGACCGCTCGGCGCGGAAGCGGAAGCGGTGAGAATTGCGTCAAACATGAAGTTGCCCCTTGAAGCGAGCCGTTGATTGGAAGGTCGCGGGAATATATCGGGACGCACGCCCCATGCAACAAGGGGTAACCGCTAACTTCCTGGCAGATGACCTGCAGGATCGACAGGCGTGACGCCCTGCCGGATCTCGAAATGCACTTGCGGCGTGTCGACAGAGCCCGTTGAGCCCGCCTCGGCAATCAGTTGACCCTGATCGACCCGGTCGCCTTCGCCTACCAGCAAACGGGAATTGTGCGCATAGGCCGTCACCCAGCCGCCATCATGGCGGATCAGGATCAGCTCTCCATAGCCTTGTAATTCGCCTCCGGCATAAACCACTGTTCCGGCTGCCGCCGCGCGCACACTGGCGCCTTCTTCAGCAGCAATATTGACCCCGTCATTGCGTCGGCCATCGGGTTTGGGGCCGAAAGTGGAGAGAATCTCGCCGCGGATCGGCCACTGGAAGGTCACCGGCCCACTGGATGCTGGCGCATCGCGCGGCGTTGTCCGGCGCGGCGGCGGGGCCGTTTCCTCGATGGTGACACCGGAATCAACGGAAGCGGTCCGCGTCGGAGTTTCTGTTCGCGGCTCGCGGCGTGTTTGCGGTGGCGATGACCGGCCTGAAGAGGCGCTGCCCGGCAATTGCAAGACCTGCCCGACTTCAATCGAATACGGCGCGCCGATCCCGTTCAGGGACGCGATCTCCAGATGGCTGACATTGTAGCGCAAGCCGATCCGGTAGAGATTTTCGCCGCGCCGCACCGTGTGAGTGGACGGACGGGGGAAGGTCAGTTCCTGGCCAGCATAAACGGTATAGGGCGGATAGAGCCCGTTGGCTTCGCCCAGCGCCGCCGTCGAAACACTGCAGGCCTCCGCAATTTCGGAAAGCGTATCGCCAGTCTGGACAATGTAGCGAGATCCCGGTTCGCATCGCGGTGCCGGGCTGACGATATCTCTCGATGGCCCGGAGGCATTGGCGCGGCGATAATCGATATGAGCCGGATCGCGCGGCGCTGGCGTAGCACACGCGGCAAGGCTGGAAGCCAGTGACAGCAAGAGGATCAGGCGAACAGACAACACAGGCGACGATCTCGATGGCCAATCGGCGATAGTAAGCCCAACAGGCGTTAAGCTCCGGTTAGCCAATTATGGCCGTCAGAGGGCTTTTGCCTCGCCTTCCACCAGCGGCACAAAGCGCACATCCATCAGCGCTTCCTCTGCAAGCTCGCCCTCAGCATCGCGCAGATAGCGGATCAGTGTCTGCGTCCCGGATGCGTTGTTGACCGGCACAACCGCAATTCCACCGGGCTTGAGCTGATCCAGCAGGGTTTCAGGCCGGACCGGGGCGCCCGCCGTGACGATGATGCGATCAAACGGGGCCTGTTCCGGCCAGCCCTTTGTGCCATCCCCGATGCGCTGGGTGATATTGGTCAGGCGCAGCTGGGTAAAGCGGGCCTCGGCTTCCTTCGCCAGAGTGCGGTAACGCTCGATCGTGTAAACGCGGCGCGCCAACCGGGCGAGGACAGCCGCCTGGTATCCGGACCCGGTCCCGATCTCGAGAACCTTGTGCCGGTCATCCAGCTTCAGGGCCTGCGTCATCAATCCAACGACCAGCGGCTGGCTGATGGTCTGCCCGCAATCAATCGGCAGCGCCCGGTCATCATAGGCATGTTCTGAAAACCGCTCGGGCACGAACAGGCCGCGCGGTGTGCGTTCGATAGCGGCCAGAACATGCTTGTCCGTCACGCCCTGGCCGCGCAGGCTCATGACGAGCTGGATGACGCGGGCGTCCGGTTCGGTCATTTGCGCGGCGGCGCCCCACCCAGAACGCCCTTCAGGCGATGATGGGTTTCCATATGGGTGAGATCGACATGCAAGGGCGTCACAGAAATGCGGCCGCCCATGACAGCGTGCAGATCATCGCCTTCCAGCGGGCTTTGCGGCGCACCGCGGAAACCGATCCAGTAATAATCCACGCCGCGCGGATCGGTCCGCTTGTCGGCATGGACAATCGCCTGATCGCGGCGTCCCTGCCTGGTCACCTCGACCTCGGTGATTTCGGAGATTTCGCGGTCCGGGAAATTGATGTTGATCAGAACATCCTCCGGCCAGCCCTCTTCCAGCAGCCTGCGGATGATCGGCGCCCCGAAAGTCTCGGCCACATCCCAGCGGATATGAGCATTCGGCAGGAAGGAATAGACCTGGCTCAGCGCGATCGAGGGGATGCCCAGCTGCATGCCCTGCATGGCCCCGGCGACCGTTCCTGAAAACGTGACATCCTCGGCGACATTGCCTCCGCGATTGACGCCCGACAGCACCAGATCGGGTTTCTTGTCGGTGATCAGGTCCTGCACCCCCATCAGCACCGCGTCGGTCGGCGTACCGCTAATGGCAAAAGCCTTGTCATCGACTTTGCGGACCCGAAGCGGATCATGAAGGGTCAACGACCGGCCAGCGCCTGACTGTTCTTCCGCCGGCGCTGCAATCCAGACATCGTCGGAAAGTTCCGCAGCGATCTTCTGCAGGGATTTCAGTCCACGGGCCCGAATGCCATCATCATTGGTGAGCAGGATGCGGGGGTTCTTCATGCGCCCAGCACCTCCAGCCCGCCCATATAGGGGCGCAGCACATCAGGTATGGTGATCGAGCCATCGGCATTCTGACGGTTTTCCATCACTGCCAGCATCGCCCGGCCCACCGCCACGCCCGAACCATTCAGCGTGTGCAGGAATTCCGGCTTCTTCTCACCGTCACGTCGGAAACGCGCATTCATGCGACGGGCTTGGAAGTCCCCGCAATTCGAGCAGGAGGAAATCTCGCGATAGGTCTTCTGGCTCGGAAGCCAGACTTCGAGGTCATAGGTCTTGCGGGCCCCGAAACCCATATCGCCCGACGACAGCAGCATCACCCGGTAGGGCAGTTCCAGCCGGCGCAGAACTTCCTCAGCGCAATTGGTCATGCGCTCGAGTTCTTCTTCGGAATCTTCCGGCTTCGTGATGCAGACCATTTCCACCTTGTGGAACTGGTGCATGCGGATCAGACCGCGCGTATCGCGTCCGGCCGAACCGGCTTCGGAACGGAAGCAGGGCGTAAAGGCGGTGAACCGCGCCGGGAAATCGGCTTCGGCATGGATCGTTTCGCGAAACAGATTGGTCAGCGGCACTTCCGAGGTCGGGATCAGCCAGTAGCCATTGTCTGTATGAAAGGAATCCTCCGCAAATTTCGGCAGCTGGCCGGTACCATACATGGCTTCATCGCGGACCAGATAAGGCGGGCTGGCCTCTGTAAATCCGTGCTCGGTGGTGTGCAGATCCAGCATGAATTGCGCCAGCGCCCGTTCCAGCCGGGCCAGGCCGCCGGTCAGCACTGCAAAGCGCGAACCCGACATGGCGGCGGCGCGCTCAAAGTCCAGCTGTTTCAGCCCCTCGCCCAGATCGACATGATCCTTCGGTTCAAAATCGAACTCCCGCGGCTCGCCCCAGCCACGGACTTCCTCATTGGCCTCCTCATCCTCACCCACCGGCACATCGTCGAGCGGGATGTTCGGCAGGCCCGCAAGGTGCATGTTCAGCGCCTCGTCGAACTTGCCAGCCTCGGCGCCGCTTGCTTCCAGCACGCCTTTCAGCCGCTCGACTTCCGAGCGCAGCCTGTTGAACTCGTCCTCATCGCCTTTCGCCTTGGCCTGACCGATCTGCTTGGACAGCGCATTGCGCTCGGTCTCGGCTTCCTGCTGGCGGGTCAGGGCTTCCCGGCGCTTGCGGTCAAGGCGCAGGATCTCGTCAGCCTGCGGCGGGAGAAATCGTTTCGCCAGGCCGGCATCGAATTCGGCGGGATTGTCGCGGATCAGGCGGATATCATGCATGGAACCATCTCGAACAAGGATTTTGCCGGGTGATAGCGAGCCCCGGCAGGGCTGGCAATCATGCCTTACGCCGCAGCGTCTTCAGAATCCGGGTCCGGACGTCTCTCGACCATCCTCACGCCGATAATGGACATGCCGTAGAGCGCCATAAGAACGCTGCCAAGGATCAGCTGGCTGATCGGATCCGGCGGCGTCACAAAGGCGGCAAAAGCAAAAATGCCGACCAGTGCGAATTTCCAGAAATTCACCAGCTGTTTCGAGTTCACGATGCCAGCAGCCCCCAGCAGCATCAGCAAGACCGGCAACTGGAAGCTCAAACCGAAGGCCAGGATCAGCGTCGTCACCAGGTTCAGATAGTCGGAGACGCGCGTCAGCAACTGGATGGAAACACCATTGCCATCACCCATCTGTTCCTGGCTCAACGCAAAGCGCATCACGAAGGGCAGAACGAAATAATAGACGAAAGCCATACCGGAAACGAACAGGGCCGGAGCGCCCAGCAGGAAGGGCGCGAACGCCCCCTTCTCATTCTTGTAGAGCCCGGGCGCGACAAAGGCATAGACCTCGTATGCGACCCAGGGGAAGGCGAGGATCAGCGCACCGAAGAAGGCCAGCTTCACCTTCACAAAGAAAAATTCCAGCGGCGCCGTGAAAATCAGTTCCAGCGCAAGGTCGCCCTCGCGAACGCGCGCGGCCGCGTCTTCGAACGGCACCAGCAGGAAATTGTAGATCGGCTCGGCAAAGATGAAGCAGGCGATGAATCCGATCGCCAGAACGATAACCAGGCGGATCAGCCGGGTGCGTAGCTCGGCCAGATGCTCCAATAGCGGTGCCCGGCTGGCCTCGACCTCATCCTCGGTGTCGGTCTCGATCTTGTTGCTCATTCGTCGTCGGCCGCTTTTGTCTTTTTCGACGCGCCCTTCTTGTAGGGCTCCACCGTCGGCTTGGCTGTCTCATCGGGCGCCTGGATGGTGTTCTCGAATTTCTGCGGCGGGACGGGCTCTTTTTCCGCCGCCGCAATCTTCTTCTGAACGATATCCTCGTGTTCCAGCGAAGCCAGGTCACGCTTCACCGATTCCAGATCACGCTTGAGGTCGTTCGCCGGATTGCCGGATTTCAGCGCCTCGATTTCGCGGCGCAGATCGGCCATTTCCGACTCGCGACCCATATCGTCAAAGCTGCGCTGGAAGTCGCGTGCCATCTGGCGTGCCTGCCCGACGAACCGGCCGATACGGCGGAACATCATGGGCAGATCCTTCGGTCCGACCACGATCAGGGCCACCACCGCAAGGACTATTAGTTCGGGAGCACCAATGCCGGGATTCATATCCGGCCCCTAGTTCCGCGTCGTTTCTTCCTCGCGGGAAGCTGACGCGTCCTCGGCGGGAGCATCGGCCTCGATCGAACCGGAAGCGCTATCGGTTTCCTCTTCGCCCTCCGCGCCCTCCTTCAGGCCCTTGCGGAAACTGGTGATGCCTTTGGCAACCTCACCCATGAGCCCGGAAATCCGGCCAGCGCCAAACAACAGCACGACCAGCACGACAATGATCAGGATTTGCCAAATACCCGGCGCCATCCATTCCTCCTCCGGAAGCCCGATTTTTTATAGGATTAGACGAGCCAAACGCACACGTCCATTTTCCAAGTCAGGAAATCAGTCGGTTTCGCCGTCTTCTTCCATGAAATCGACATGGAAGAGATGCGCATCATCTTCCGGGTCCAGCGGGTCTTCGTCATCGCTCGCGCCGCCCAATCCCGGATCCGGCACTTCAAAGCCCGGCGGCAAACGGGCATCCAGCAACCCGGCCGCCTTGAGGTCCGCCTGTCCCGGCAGATCGGCAATCCCGCCGAGACCGAAATACTGGAGGAAGCTGTTCGTCGTGCCATAGGTCACCGGCCGCCCCGGCGACCGCCGCCGGCCACGAGGCCGTATCCAGTTCAATTCGAACAACAAATCGAGTGTCCCCTTGGACACCGCCACGCCGCGGATCTCCTCGATCTCGGCGCGGGTCACAGGCTGGTGGTAGGCAATGATGGCCAGCGTCTCGAGACCAGCATCCGACAGCTTGCGCGGTTCTTCGCGGATTTCCTCCAGCAGGCCACGCAGATCCGGCGCCGTCTCAAACCGCCAGCGTCCGCCAACTTCCGTCAGATTGACGCCGCGATCGGCGTAGTCTTCCTGCAAAGCTGCCAACAGGGCCTCGACATCTGATTCTGCAGGCAGACGAGTCTGAAGGGTTTCGATATCCAGTGGTTCGGATGCCGCAAACAGCAAGGCTTCCATCCGCCGCAGGCGTTCCTTCTCGGCATTGACGGCCAGACGCGGCCCTTTTTCCTCGCTACCGGTCTCGGCCTCGCCCTGGCGCTCGGCACGCGCACGAAGTTTTTCAATCGCTTCGCTGATGAGGTCCGGCTTGTCCGTCATGCCTCTTTTCCGCTGTCCTTGCCCTTCACCTCAATGGGATCATAGGCTTTGGCCTGACGCAATTCGGCGCGGCCATCTTTTGTCACTTCCAGCGCGGCAAGTGTGGAACTCGCCAGAACCGACCGGCGAGGCGGTGGATCCATGCCCAGCTCTGCGCCTTGCGGCAAAAGGCTCTCCAGTGTCTTCCAGTCCTTCACTTCGGGCAAAAGCCGTTCGAGGCGGACGCGCGCCGTATCCAGCGCGTAAACCTTGGGAAGCTTGGGCGTGTAATTCGCACGTATCGTGGCCTGCCTCCGCTTCGAATAAGCGCTCAACAGATCATAGAGATTGGCCTCATAGCGCGACGCGCGCAGCGTCCGCACGCCCTCGGGCATGCCACGCGGAAACACGTCGCGGCGGTAGAGCTTGCCAGAAAACAGTGCTTCACCCGCCGCGCGCATGGCATCCAGCCGGCGCAAGCGGAATGCCAGTGCAGCCGCCATCTGCTCCGGTTCGAGCGCTTCCTCGTCCTTGGCAGGTTTGGGCAAGAGTAGGCGGGATTTGAGATAGGCCAGCCAGCTCGCCATCACGAGGTATTCGGCGGCGAGGTCAAGGCGCTTGCGGGCGGCATTGACAAAGGCCAGGTACTGTTCAGCCAGCTCGAGGATCGACAGCTTGGTCAGATCGATCTTTTTCTTGCGCGCCAGCGCCAGAAGCAGGTGCAATGGGCCTTCATAGCCATCGAGATCGACGATCAGCGCTTCATGATCGGCATCTTCAGCGGCCTCGAAGGGCAGGTCTTCCTCGAACTCGTCGCTCATGCCGCCACCCCCGACAGGAGGTCATCCAGGGCTGCAACCCCCTTGTCGAAGTTATAGCCCTCCCCCCGGTCGCGCGCCGCCTCTGCGGCAAGAGCACGCTCAGCAGCCCGGCCTGTCAGCGGTGGACAGGCATCGGCAATGGCGTCCATCTCCGTACGGTCGCCATTACAATGAAGAACCAGGTCGCAACCCGCCTCCAGAGACCGTTGCGTCTTTTCCTGAAATGATCCGCTGAGCGCCTTCATGGAGAGATCATCCGTCATCAGGAGACCGTCAAAACCGGTTTCGTTTCGGATATAGGACACCGCCTTGTCGGACATGGTCGCCGGCGTTTGGCGGTCCAACGCGTCATAGACAATGTGCGCGGTCATCGCCATCGGCGCATGTTTTAGAGCGGCAAACGGCGCAAAATCTGTTTTTTCCAGCAATTCCAGTGGTTCACGAACACGCGGCAGATGGAAATGGCTGTCCGCATCAGCCCGGCCATGCCCCGGAATGTGCTTGACCACCGGCGCAACACCGCCCGCCATCAGCCCATCCATCGCCGCCTGCCCCAGAGCGGCAATCATTTCAACGTCATCGCCATAGGCCCGGTCGCCGATGACAGCATCCGCTCCCTTGATGGCGAGGTCGAGACAGGGTGCGCAATCTGCATCGATACCACTGGCAGCGAGCTCATGCGCGATCAGGCGATGATTGATCCAGGTCGCCTCGATGCCTGCCTCGCGATCCTGACGGTAGAGCTTGCCGAAGACCGCGGCCGGTGGCGCTTCGCGCCATAGCGGCGCGCGCAGGCGCTGCACGCGCCCACCTTCCTGATCAATGAAAACCGGCGCATTGCGGCCCACACTGTCACGCAGGCTGACGCACAGTTTCGCCAACTGCTTGGGGCTTTCGACATTACGCGCAAACAGGATGAACCCCCACGGATCCGCATCGTGGAAAAAACGCCGCTCGCCCTCATCGAGAACCGGCCCCTTGAGGCCGAAGATCATTGCCCGTGCGCTCATCGGCGGGTGGCGTAACAATCCTGCCCGCGCGATTGCAGCACCTGGCAATAGGCCGACGCTTCATCGCGTCCGGCAAAAGCCGCAATACGCAAGCGGTGATAGGTTCCACGTCCCTCGATTTCGGCGGCCTGGATATCCGGCGATGCGCCGGCCGCAATGTCGGAAAAACCGGTGACAAAATTCACCCAGGCACCTTCAGCTTCTTCCTCGGTGCGGAAGGATCCGATCTGCACCACCCAGCTGCCATCGGACACTGGCGCGGGAACAGCAAGGCTCGCCGCCGTATTGGTTTCTTGCGCAGGTGGTGGCGGCGGAGGCGGTGGTGGTGGCGGCGGAACCGGCGTCGTCTCCTCCTCTGCCTCGACTGCGGCCTGCTGTTGCGCGGGCGGGCTGTCAGGTGTTTCGGCCGGCCGTTCCGCTGGCGTCTGGATTGCCGCCTCATCCGGCGTGGTCTCCTCCAGCCTCAACGCAGGCCGGCCGCCGTCCGTGACCGGTTCTTCAGGCCCGTCGCGCACGGTTGTTTCACCGGCGCCGTCCCCGTCTTCTCCGGAGATCAGATTGTAGGCTTCGATATCGAGGTCCGGCGTCTCTGCACCGCCGGGATCTGCCGGGCGTTCACGGTAGGGCGAGGAATCGGCGAGTATTCGCGGGGGAGCATCTCGGTCGCGCACGCCCTGCTGATAAGCACTCCAGACCACGGCGACGAACAGAACAAAAACCGCAAAGGCTGTGGTCAATAGCAAGGGTCCGCGCCGCGATTCTCCGCGCGCGTCGAAGGTTTCTTCATCGTCATAGTCGTCCCCGTGGGGATATTCGCTGTCGCGATCGCTCATGGCGTTCCGTTCTTCATGCGGCGAATCACCTGACTGCCTTCAGGATAACACCAATAAAAGGTGTCAAAGGGGGTCAGAAATAGCCCTGAACTGTGAATAACCGCCGGTGTTCTTCCAGTGCATAGCGGTCGGTCATACCTGCAATGTAGTCACAAACCAGCCGGGCCAGCTCCGTACTGCCCGGATCACCCGCCTGTTTGCGAAACCGGGTCGGCAAAAGACCGGGGTCGGCGGTGAACAATTCGAACAATTCCTTCACCACCCGCTCGGCCTGCGCCATCATACGGTTCACCTTGTAATGACGGTACATGTTGGCAAAGAGATGGCGGCGCAGATCGGCCAGCTCGATCAGCATATCATTCGAGAAGGCTGCGGTTTCATTTCCAGCATGGCGGACGGCATCCGCGCTGTCGGGCTGCAGCACTTCCAGGCGCTTGCGGGTTTCTTTCAGAACATCGTCCACCATCACACCGATCAGCTCACGCACCATTTCCAGAACCTGGATTTCGCCGCTGGCAGCGGGATAGCGCGCGCGAACCCGGTCCAGTGTGCGGCCAACCAGAGCCAGCTTGGCCAGCTCATCCAGATCCAGGAGACCGGCCCGGAGCCCGTCATCAATGTCGTGGTTATTGTAGGCGATATCATCGGACAGGGCGGCGATCTGGGCTTCCAGAGACGCGAAACTGTCGAGCTCCAGTTCGCGCCAGTGCGAGTAATCAGTGATACCCCAGTTGAGTGCGCTTTCCGGCCGCGCCTTGGTGATCAGCGGACCGTTGTGTTTGACGATCCCCTCGACTGTCTCCCAGGTCAGGTTCAGGCCTTCAAACTCGGCATAACGCACTTCGGACTTGGTCACGATACGCAGCGTATGGGCGTTGTGATCGAAGCCGCCGAAATCTTTCATGCATTCGGCCAGTGCCCGTTCGCCGGCATGACCAAAAGGCGGGTGGCCCATATCGTGGGCCAGCGCCAGCGCTTCGGTCAAATCCTCATCCGCATTCAGAGCCCGGGCGATGGTGCGGGCAATCTGGGCCACCTCCAGTGAATGGGTCAGGCGCGTTCGGTAGTGATCGCCTTCATGCGCAACGAAAACCTGTGTCTTTTCCTTCAGCCGGCGAAAGGCAGTTGTATGGATGATCCGATCACGATCTCTCTGGAAAGCGGTTCGCGAGGCGCTGTCGGCTTGCGGATAGACCCGCCCGCGCGATTGCGAAGGGTGGCAGGCATAGGCCGCACGGCTCCGGTCTGTCGCACCGACACTCATGGCATCTCCATCGCGGGGTTTGCGTTCCGCCTTGCGCGGTCCATATATCACCACAGGATAAAACGAAAGCGGAGCCCGTCCCTGTGACAACGCCCCAGATCGAACTGACCGAGCGCGCCGCAAAGCGCATCAATGCCATTCTCGAAAGCGAGAAAGCCGGCCTTCTGCGGATTTCCGTCGAAGGCGGCGGTTGTTCCGGCTTTTCCTACAAGTTTGACCTCGACCAGTCGGCAACAGACGATGATACTGTTCTGGAACGCGACGGCGCAAAGGTGGCAATCGACTCGGCCTCCCTGCCCTTCCTGGCTGATTGCACGATCGATTTCACCGACGATCTGATCGGCGCAACCTTCAGGATCGAGAACCCCAATGCCACAGCGGCGTGTGGCTGCGGCGTGTCTTTTTCGATCTGATGGACATTCTCACCGCAATCCGCGAGCGGATTTCCACGCGCGCCTTCCTGGACAAGCCGGTGTCTGAAGACACCGTCCGCGCCATTCTGGATGATGCGCGCTGGGCACCATCCGGCGGCAATCTCCAGCCCTGGAAAGTCCATGTCGTGGCGGGCAAGGCCAGGCAGGCCGTCATTGATGCCGTGAAGGCAAAGATGGAGACCGATCCCTTCGCTGACGAGAATTCATTCCCGGTCTATCCGGAAAAGCTTTGGGAGCCCTATCGCTCGCGCCGCTATGCGGTCGGCGAGCAAATGTATGAGATCCTGAACATCCCGCGCGAAGACAAGATGGGGCGATTGGGCCAAGTTTTGAAGAATTTCGACTTCTTCGATGCACCCGTCGGCCTCTTCTTCACCATCGACCCGAAGATGAACCCCAATCAGTGGGCGCATCTTGGTATGTTCATCTATGCCGTCACCCTCGCCGCCGAAGGCCATGGCCTCGCCACCTGCATGCAGGAAGCCTGGACAAGGTTTACCCTCACGGTTGGAAAAGTTCTGGATCTGCCCGAAGACGAGCAGGTCTATTGCGGCCTGGCGCTGGGTTATGCCGATCCGGACGCGCCACTGAACACCATGCGCACGGCGCGGGCAAGCGTCGATGAAATAGCAGGCTTCCGGGGCTTTGACGGCTCAAACGACGCGGCATAAGCAGAGCCCATGACCCTCACTATCGCCACCTGGAACGTCAACTCGATCAAGGCCCGCCTGGAGAATGTGCTCGACTGGCTGCGCGAGGCATCGCCTGACATTGTCTGCCTGCAGGAAATCAAGACGGTGGACGAGAATTTCCCGCGACTGGAGATCGAGGACCTTGGCTATAATGTCGAGACCCACGGCCAGAAGAGCTATAATGGCGTGGCCATTCTTTCGAAATTTCCGATCGAGGACGTCGTGGCCGGCTTGCCCGGCGATGATCAGGACGAGCAGGCGCGCTATCTCGAAGCGGTGATCTCGGCCGATAGCGGTGTGGTGCGTGTCGCCTCTATCTATCTGCCCAATGGCAACCCGGCTCCGGGGCCGAAATTCGATTACAAGCTGGCCTGGATGAAGCGCCTGAATGCTCGCGCCACAGAGCTCCTCAAATATGAGGAAGTTCTGGTGCTTGCCGGCGACTACAATGTCATTCCCGGTAACAGCGATGTCCATGATCCGGCGGCCTGGGAAGGCGATGCCCTCACCCGCCCGGAATCCCGCGCCGCATTCCGCGAGCTGTTATTCCAGGGATATTCCAGCGCGTTCGAGCAATGCGATGGCCGCGCGCACCAGTACACGTTCTGGGATTATCAGGCCGGTGCCTGGCAAAAAGACCATGGCATCCGCATCGACCATCTGCTCTGCTCGCCCCAGGCTGCAGACAAACTCAAATCGGTCGAGATCCATAAAAAGGTGCGAGGTAAAACGAAAGCGTCCGATCACGTGCCGGTAGTCGGGACGTTCGAAATATAGAGCGCTCGCAGATTCAAATGTAAATTTGATTCACGCTTTTATTCATCAAGCATTCAGTGCGTGATCATTCACATACCTACCCAGATGAGGGAGGAGTGAATGAAATTTACATTTGGCATTATAGCCCTAGGCCTTCTCACGACAAGCCCACCTGCATTCGCACAGGACTCGGCCGCGGCATCCGGTGACTCTGCTGAAGGCTCGGCCCTTCTAACGGGTGAACTGGTGGAATCCGGCATCCCGGTTGCGCTCGGCTCGGCTGTTCTTCTGGCCGGCGGGACGATTGCCCTGGCAACCGGAGAGATTGTCTATCTCGAAGAAGGCGCGGAACTGGGCGCAGACATCATGTCATTCGGCTTTGAACAGGCCGGGCCGCTCTTTGTCAGCGACGAAGTGATCGTCGCCGCCCCGCCGGCACCGGATGTCCCCTTCGAGCCGGCTGACGATCCCCTGCAGCCGGGAGGCAAACCACAATGAGCCGCTCCATCTTGCTGCGAATCCGCTATGCAGGACTGACCGGAATAGTGTTGGCGGTCCTCTTTCTGGTGATCGTTCCCAACGCCAATGCCGGGTCGGGTGCGGCGCCCGCCAACCGCTTCTCAGTTGAAGAGGCAGCCGATTTCTCCAAACAAATCGAACGCGATCTAGCCGCCAGAGGCGCCCGGATCGCGCTCGTCTTCCGGACCGGGCGGGACCGCGAAGATCTGCCCGACGGAGTCCGTTACACGCATGGCGCATTCTGGGTCTACCAGCCAATCCGGACCGAAGACGGTGAAACGCTCTACGGGTATGCCGTCTACAATCTCTATCACGGTGAGGAGGATCGTCTGGTTTCAAACCTCGTTCAGGACTGGCCGCTGGATTTTGCCCGCGGCGATGTGGTCGGCGAGGCCGGGATCATTATTCCGTCACCGGAAATGCAGCGGCGCCTGTTCGAGGTGATGACCTCTTCGACCTATTCCGACATGCATAACCCGGCCTACTCGCTGGTCTCGAACCCGTTCAACGGCCGCTATCAGAACTGCAATGAATTCATTCTGCGGGTTCTCGCAGCCGCTGTCTGGGAAACCGATGATCCGGTATTCATCCAGGAGGCCATCAACACGCATTTCCGCCCAGCTCATATCCGTGCGGGATTCATGATGCGGGTGTTTGGCCCCTCGGTGGACGAGCGCCTGCGGATCGACGATCACAATGGCGCTATTCGCACCGTGACCTTCCGCTCACTGGCTGACTTCATGCAGACGAACAATCTCGCATCGGATGTCTACGAACTCACGGCCGATCACCTTTCTCAGGGAGTGGGCGAGTCTGATGCATGATTATTCAGGGCCTTCGTCATCACCGATACGGCCTCCATAATCTTGTGCAACTTCTCATCAAAACCAGCGATCACGACCATATCCATGGCACCGCGAGAGCTTGAAGAGTCTCTGAAGAGGCGACCGATATCGATGGTGAGTCTGAACATGTAGTCGCCGCCATTATCGGGCGTTACGGCCAAACACAGCTGATTATATGGAAACAGATCGGCAGATTTCAGCGCTGCCTCGCACACAGTTCCGCCCGGAATTTTAAACGAGCGAAGTCTCTCCGGGATCCATATTTGATACCTTTCTGAAAGTGCAGAGTCTTCCACGCGCCTTTCATATTTTTCTTGGAGATATGTATTTCGCTCCAACAGCTCGAGACTGTGAATTTCACGCCGGCGCGGAACCAGCACGAACGGCGGGCCAGAATAATCCGGCAATCCAGCCTCAACGCCCTGCCCGATAAAAACAGTCCGCCAGTTGCGCCGATAAAGGTCAGGATAATTCACCCTGTTGAGCTGCAATTGCTTCACTTCGATTTCCTGAATCGAAAGAGCATTCGGCGCACTTCGCGCATACCGTCGCGAATAGACTACCTTTTCCCCGCTAGGCAACAGATCGAGCATGTCGAATGGCGAATGACACTGATTTCGGTCGGTATCACCAAACGCATCGCTGAATGGCGACATATGCGGGTCGGTCCGCTGACTTCCCTGACTTGATAGCTCATAGGGCTCAAGGATTGTTTGTTCGATGATTGGTTTGAGTTCTTTTTCCAGTGCGCCCAATGGGCGATAAGCGAAGCTGGCGGCAGCCCCCGCGATCAAGATCCAGAGAGCGACGCGCAAGGGTGCGGGAACAAGGTCGATCCACCAAAGTCCCGCGGCCGTCGCCACCGCTGAAGCCAGGCTCAACATCAGGAAATTACGGTAAGCGGCACCATAGCGTTTCTTGTATGGGGCCAGGCGGCGCTCGACTTCTCGAACGCGCCCGGAACCTTTGCCGGCTTCAATTGCCGTCACTTTGATTGATCCGCCAGAACATCCTCGTCCAGCTCTGGCGGGCGGACCATCAGGTCGAGCATGCCGGTTACCATCTCGATTTCATGCAGCAGGGTTCGGACGCGGCCTTCATCATCAAGCGGTTTGAACAGACTGCCCGGCTCGAACAGATTGCCCGTCTCGACGGCAATCAGCAATTCTCCGCCGCCCTGGCGTTCATCGAATGCGGCCCGCACTTTCTTGCCCTTCACGGCGTTTTCCAGGGCAATCAGCCGCTCCATGAAGGTGGGTGTCAGCAGGTAGCGGGACATCACCTGATCGGTGGAATAGACCTCGAAAATATTCTCGAATTTCGGATCGACCAGACCGACCTTCTTCAGCTTGTTGCCGAACGTCTTCCGGCCCCATCCTTCAAAAGCGTTGAATATGCCCTTGTCGCGGGTAATGACCGTCAGCCCTTCGACAGTGCGGGGAAACTCGATGCGGATCATCAGCCCCCGGAACACGGTCACCCAATAGGTGCGTTTGTCCGAATGGCGTTTTTCTTCCAGCTTGGCCTCATAAAGCTCGAAAACCGAGCCGTGGCGTTCGCCGATAAAATGATCTTCGAAGGAGCGGCGGTCCGAGGACGGGATCAGACCATGCTCGCGGAATACATCAAACCGCGCCGGGACGGGCGGCTTCAACGAATAACGCATGGAGGATACTTCTGCGAGACGGTTGAGAAGCCCGACTTTCACCTCACGGCGCAGGGCCGTGAATTTCCGGCCACCGAGATATCCGCCGAGCACACCTAATCCGATCAGCGCAAAAAAGCCGAACTGCGGCACGCCCAGCCCGGCCAGGACGATCAGGCCAACCACGCCGCCAACAATCCCGCCGCCGGTGCCGATGAACAGCTCACGAACCGCCACTTTCCGCCGGGATTCACGTTCGGCAAGGAAGGGCGAAAGTTCCTCGCGCCAGATGGTTTCCATTTCAGAGGATAGTTGTTGAGTCCCGGTCATGGGCCGAGGCTAACGGCCTCGCGAAAAGGGTCAAACCCAATTTCGTTATCCCAACCGTGCCCGGGCTTCCCTCAGAGCATCCTTCTGCGCCGTATATTCCACCAGCTTCGCGCGTTCTCCGGCGACGACGGCCTCCGGCGCATTGGCGACAAATTTCTCATTGCCCAGCTTTTTCTCGAGCCGGAGAATTTCGCCGGCGACCTTCTCGATTTCCTTTTCGAGGCGTGCGCGCTCGGCATCAAAATCGATGACCCCTTCCAGCGGCAGCGCATAGGTCACCTCGTCGACCACGATCTGGGCTGAACCGTCCGGCGTTGCGGCCGCAGGCGCGATCGATTCCAACCGGGCCAACCGGCAAATCAGCGCCGAATGACGCTGCAGACGCGCAGCCAGATCGGCATCGCCGCTCACCGCCAGCGCATCCGGCTTGGCATTTGGCGGAATATTCATTTCCGAGCGCAGTTTGCGGATCTCGGTGATCAGACTGACCAGCCAGTTCATTTCCGCCTGCGCGGTCTCATTGGCCAGCCCGTCCAGCTTCGGCCAGTCAGCAACGATCAGAAGGCCATCACGTCCAGAATCCCCTGCCGTCTTGGCCCATAATTCCTCGGTCACGAATGGCATGAAGGGATGAAGCAGCTTCAACGCCACTTCCAGCACATAGGCCGTCGTTGCGCGCGTCTCGGCCTTGGCGGCTTCATCATCGCCAGACAGAAGCGGCTTGGCGAATTCCAGATGCCAGTCGCAGAACACATTCCAGACAAAGCGGTAGGCTGCGCCCGCCGCCTCGTTGAACTTGTAGGTTTCCAGTCCCTTCGCGACAGCGGCGCTGGCGGCTTCAGCCTCGCCCAGCAACCATTGATTGACCGTCTGCTTTACCGCCTTCGGATCGAAATCCTGTTGCGGCAGGCAGTCATTCATCAGGCAGAAGCGCGCCGCATTCCAAAGCTTGGTCCCGAAATTCCGGTAGCCCTCGACGCGCTCTTTCGACATGCGGATATCGCGCCCCTGCGCGGCCAACGCGGCCAGGGTGAAGCGGACGGCATCGGCGCCGAATTCGTCGATCAGCTCGAGCGGATCGATCACATTGCCCTTGGACTTGGACATCTTGGCGCCGTGCTCGTCACGGACCAGCGCGTGGATATAGACGTCATGGAACGGGATCTCGTGGCGGAAATGCAGGCCCTGCATCATCATCCGGGCAACCCAGAAGAAGATGATGTCGAACGCGGTCACCAGCACCGAGGTCGGATAGAAGCGTTCCAGTTCCTTTGTCTCGTCCGGCCAGCCCAGCGTCGAGAACGGCCATAGCGCCGAGGAGAACCAGGTGTCGAGAACGTCCTCGTCCTGGGTCAGGGTCTTGCCGCCCGCCTTGGAAATAGCCTCAGCTTCGCTCTCGGCGACATAGACATTACCGTCTTCATCATACCAGGCCGGAATCCGGTGTCCCCACCAGAGCTGGCGCGAAATGCACCAGGGCTGGATGTTGCGCATCCAGTTGAAATAGGTGTTTTCCCAGTTCTTTGGATGGAATTTGGTGCGGCCGCCCTCGACTGCAGCAATGGCGTCTTTCGCCAGTACATCGGCCTTCACGAACCACTGGTCCGTCAGGAAGGGTTCGACGACCACACCGGACCGGTCACCGAAGGGCTGTTGCACCTTGCGGTCCTCGACCCCGTCCAGCAGACCCAGCGCCTCCATGCGCTCAACCAGCTCCTTGCGCGCCTCGAACCGGTCCAGACCGCGCCATTCCTCGGGAATGCGGTCCAACCCGTCGACTTTCTCATCGGTGATTTCGCGGATCAGCCGGGCTTCACGGTCAAACAGATTGACCATGGGCAGACCCTGCCGTTCGCCGACCATGAAGTCGTTGAAGTCATGCGCCGGGGTAATCTTCACCGCCCCGGAGCCCTGCTCCGGATCGGCATGCTCATCGGCCACGATCGGAATTTCCACATCAGCGATGGGCAGGCGCAATGTCTTGCCGACAAGGCCGGCATAGCGCTCATCATCCGGGTGCACGGCCACGCCGGTATCGCCAAGCACGGTTTCCGGGCGCGTGGTGGCCACGACGACATAGTCGCGCGTTTCCCACTCGGTCGGCTTGCCATCCTCGTCAAAGGCAATCGGGAATTGATAGGTCGAGCCATCCGCCAGCGGATAGCGGAAGCGCCAGAAATGCCCGTCGACTTCCTTGTTCTCGACCTCGAGGTCGGAAATCGCTGTCTGGAAATGCGGGTCCCAGTTCACCAGGCGCTTGTCGCGATAGATCAGGCCTTCTTCATAAAGCGCGACGAAGACCTTCAGCACCGCCTTGGACAGGCCCTCATCCATGGTGAAACGCTCGCGGCTCCAGTCACAGGAGGCCCCCAGCCGGCGCAGCTGGTTCATGATCGTGCCGCCGGATTCTTCCTTCCATTCCCAGACGCGCTCGATGAAGGCATCGCGGCCCATGTCGCGGCGGGAGATATTCCCTTCGGCGGCCAGCTGGCGCTCGACCACCATCTGGGTCGCGATACCGGCATGGTCGGTGCCCGGCTGCCACAACACAGATTTGCCCAGCATGCGCTGATACCGGATCAGCACATCCTGAAGCGTATTGTTCAGAGCATGGCCGATATGCAGGCTGCCCGTTACGTTGGGTGGGGGAATGACAATCGAGAACGTTTCAGCGTTCGGGGCGTCCTTCGGCTGGAAGGTCCCGGCGTTTTCCCACTCCGCGTAGAGGCGCGGTTCGGCGGCTTTCGGATCAAAGGTCTTGTTTAGCATGGCGGCGGATACATAAAGGGCGCCGACGGTTTCGTCGACGCCCTGTTGTTGTCTGTTTCAGAAAAGGCTCAGCGTCGACGCGAAATTCGCTCGATTTCCGATTCGACCTTCTCCTCGACGATGCGTGGCAGATTGGCGTCCAGCCACTCCTTCAGCATCGGGCGCATCATCTCGCGGACAATGCCTTCCAGGGTCAGGCCGTCTGCGCTGGCAACACGAAGGTTTTCAGCCAGGGCGTCAAATGCGCCGGCAGCCGCCGTCGCGGCCGGAGCCCCGACCAGCGTTTCGGCATCCTCGCTGACGTCCGCAACCGGTTCAGGGGCCGGTTCCGGTTCGGCTTCCATGGCCGGCTCGGGCTCAGGCTCCGGTTCGGGTTCCGGCTCGGCAGCAATTTCCGGCTCGTCTTCACGATCTACAATCATCAGATCATCATCGACAGCCAGCGGATCGGTCCCGGACGATTCGTCCTCAACCGTATCGGTCAGCTCGAGCACTTCTTCTTCCGGTTCTTCCTCAGCCTCGGCGACCGGTTCGGGCTCTGGTTCTGGCTCGGCAGCAGGTTCGGGCTCGGCTGCGGCTTCCGGCTCCGCAGCAGCTTCGCTCTCGCCGCTGTCTTCGTCCTCGTCAATGATCCGGCGGATCGAAGCGAGGATTTCTTCCATGGACGGTTCGTTTTCAGCAGCTTCAGTCATAAGCGCGCGATTCCTTGTTCATCGCTTCCCCTGTTGAGGGAATAAAACCGGTGTTGGGGCTATGTGTCCAGCCGCCAACACCAGTTTTTCAATGCTAATTCCACGGCGTCAGATCGAAATTCGCGCGTGTAGGCTCGCTCAGATAGGGTTCCGGGTCGCCGGAAATTTCCAGCGTTTCCGCGGTCAGAAGGCCCATCGCCTGCAACAGGGTAAGGCCGGCTACATACGAATCACGCTCTGCGCTGACCAGCGTCAGTCGCGCTTCGAGCAATTCCTGCTCGGCGTTCAGAACATCCAGTGTCGTCCGCAGGCCGACAAAAGCTTCCTGCTGCACACCTTCCAGCGCGATCTCATTGGCCTCGACCGAGCGCTGGCTCGAATCAATCACCGACCGGCTGGCAATCAGCGTGTTGAAGGCCGTGGTCACGACTTCCTCAACTTGACGGCGGGCGGCAATCACCCGGATGCGGGCCTGATCTGCATTGAAGGTCGCCTGACGAACGCGCGACCGGTTCAGGCCGCCCGTATAGAGTGGCACAGAAACCGACGCAGTAACGGAGTAGCGATCTGTCTGATCGCCAGACAAATTCTGGTCATTGGTCCGGCTGGCAGACGCGTTCAGCGAAACATCTGGTGAGTAGGCGCCACGGGCCGAGCGAATATTTGCAATCGCCGAATCTTCATTGAAAGCGGCCGCACGGAGAACGGGGCTATAATCCAGAGCGATTTCCAGAGCATCCTCGACCGATTGCGGCATTTCGGGCAGCGGCGGCTCTGGCGTCAGTGTTGCCGGATATTGCCCCACGACGGCGTCATAGCGGGCACGGCTGGCGGCCAGTTGCGACAGGGCTGCAGCCAGCTGGGCGCGGGCGCTGGCGAGACGGGCTTCAGCCTGGGAAACATCCGTGCGGGTAATCTCGCCGACTTCGAACCGGTCTTCGGCGGCGTCCAGCTGTGCCAGAAGGACTTCAACATTATTGCGGCGGATCTGGGCAATTGCGCCATCGCGCCGGACGTCCAGAAATGCGGTTGCGGCCTGCAAAAGGACGGTCTGTTCGGTGGTCCTCAGACCTTCACGGGCCGCCAGCACATTGGCTTCGGCCTGATTGATGGCGCCAGTGATCTCGCCGCCCCGCCAGATCGCCTGGCTGGCATCAATACGATAATTCTGCGGTGTTACGCTGTCAGTGCGGTTGCCGAAGAAGCCACCCGACTGTTCGGTGCGCGTGCTGGAAATGCTGGCTTGCGCCGACACACTGGGAAGCCAGGCAGAGCGCGCTTGTGTCACGCTCTCCTCAATGGCCCTGACGCCGGCCCGTTCGGCCTGCAGGGTGGGGTTCGACCGGTAGGTCAGCTCCAGCGTTTCTTCGAAAGTCTGGGCATTGGCGGGATTGGCGATGACAGCGGCGGCCAAGACACCGGTACAGATGATCTGCTTGAACATGTGGGTTCCTCGAATTTCACCGCAGTTTATACAGCAATGCACGCCAGCATAGTGTCGGCTTTGTAAGATTTATAACGAAGCCGAATTAAGTGAACAGCGTTCACTTAGTAAGCCCCCACCCAAAATCAAGCAGGCCGTCAGGCCTAGAACACGAATCCGGGCTCGCGCTCGAATCCGGGGATCAGCCGCGGCGTAGCGTCAAACACAACGCGGTGACCGATACTGTCGCCCGAGCGGGTGTAGATCGTCGCCTTGCCCACAGGACCCTTGCGGGCCACCACGGCCAGCCGACCACCATCCTTGAGCTGGTCGAACCAGGCGCGCGGCGTTTCCTCGACAGCACCCTCCACGAATATCACGTCATACGGTCCCTGCCCCGCAGCGCCGGCATGAGGGTCGCCCTTGATCACCACGGCATTGTCACAGCCGGCATCGCTGAGCGCGAGGGAAGCCTTCTCAACCAGCTTGTCGTCTGCTTCGACACCTACCACGGTTTCCGCGAGGCGCGACAGAACCGCTGCGGCATAGCCTCGCCCACTGGCAATGTTCAGGACCAGATCCTTGTCGCCGATATCAGCAGCCTGGATCAGCATGGCCAGCTCGCGCGGCCGCATCATCCAGCGCCCGGACGCCGCCTCGACCTCGCAATCAGCATAGGCAATGGCCTGCTTGCTTTTCGGCAGGAAGGTCTCCCGCGGCAGGGTCCGCATGGCTTTCAGCAGACGGCGTTCGGTAACGTCCGCTGTGTGAACCTGGCTGTCGACCATGGCGTCGCGTTCGCGTGAGAAATCGAGCACGGATGCCCCCCTTCTGTCGTTAATGCGCGCCGCTTATATCGCGCGTTGAAAGCCTGCGGCAACACCTGATGACGGCATTCGTGCGAAGACACGTTGCCGCATGAATTCGCCTCGGTTACAAACGCGCTTCACCGCAAGGATGGCTCCGTGGCGGAGTGGTGACGCAGCGGATTGCAAATCCGTGTACCCCGGTTCGATTCCGGGCGGAGCCTCCAGCACTTCCGGCAAGAACTTCAGAAACTCATTCCGTTGCACTTCACGCAATGAATCAACTTTGTCCGGCGGGCGTGACGGGAATTCCGGCGCGTTCCAGCTCGGCATCCAGCTTTCCCGTCAGCGCCAGCCACAGCATGTGATAATCGCCGCGCAGCGACCACAACGGGTAGGTAAACGTCGCCGGCTTGTTGCGCTCGACAAAGGCATGACTGACCCAGGCGAAGAAATATCCGGCAACCGGCGGCAGCAACAGCGCCCACCAGGTCTGTGTCGCCAGCGCATATATCAGCACTCCGATCGCCAGAATCGATCCGATATAGTGGAAATAGCGAGTCACCGGCTTGGCGTGCTCTTGTAGATAGTAGGGAAAGAAATCGCGATATGTTGTGTATTCGCGCATATACGGCGCCCTCCCGATAAGACTTTTTCAAACAGGTTGAATCTTTTTCGACCCAATCCGCAAGTCGTTAACCTAACATTTACCCTCTTTAGGGAAAGTGTAACTGTCTTCCCGTGAAGACACCCCACCATCCACCCAATGCCTTATCGGGAGCCTTTTGGCTCCCGATCTTTCTTTGTGCATTTGAGTGGATTGCAAGGCTTGCCGGCGGAAGCGTTCCGGTGATATAGCCGCCCGCTCATTGAGTTGGTTATTCCCTGGTAGCTCAGTTGGTAGAGCAGGTGACTGTTAATCACCGGGTCGGCGGTTCGAGCCCGTCCCAGGGAGCCATCTTTTTCAATAGCTTAGTATGTTTTATAGGGCCCGCGGTGGGCCCTCTTTTGCGTCTGGGGTTCCGCTGGGGTTCCGAACAGCCGCTACCCCCACACCCGCCAAATGCAGAAATGAAACCCCTAAGGCGGTAACTGTGGGACGTAAAAACTCCCGCCGGAGCAGAATCACAAGTCTATTGCGCATCAATATCTCGCGGCAATCCGATACAGAGATTGCTCGACCCAAATTAATTCAGATTACCGGATCTTGGGATTGTCGCATGGGTTGTAAGGCCCGCTCGCAGAAACTGTTTGAATGAAAGCACTGTCAACTTCTGTGCCCCTGGTTGGTGGTCCGAGTTTAAAGTCAGGGCCCAGAAGGTCATGAGCGGCTTTGTGCCATGAGGGATTAAGCGAAAGGCGGCACATAAGCAGCCTACAAGATGGCGCTTGATGCCACCGATCGATATCCAAAATGCGAATTAGGCCATGCGCGACTACCGGCTATCGAAATCGGAATACTGACTTTCGCCGCCCCAACAGATCGTCACTTTTGCATCGGGAACCAGCAGTCGCTAAAATTTTCATCTTATTGTGGAAGTCGCCAGCCCCTATTGGCGTTCGCAATTAACAGTACAGCCTCGCCGTTGTCATTGACCGGTATGTTGAGGACGCCAAGATATTCACCAGAGTGTGAACAGCCACTAAGTATCACCGTTGCCGCATCCCGCGCAGCCAACGGCGCGTCGGCGTAGACCGAACAAGACCCAATCCGACCACGCAACTCGCCTGCCTCGGTCAAGACAACATCTTCACCGAAACGGCCGGCATAATCCAACCAGCTTTCTGCGCTGTCGCCACGCATATCGCGCACGCCCCAGAAGTGGCCCGTCTCAGGCGCCCAAGGCGGACCAAAGTGGATCGCACCATTACTCATCCAAATACCCACTTCATTGGAGAGCAAAAAGAGGCCGCGGCCGTCTGTTGGCTCACCCAGAGCCGCAATGCTCAACTGTGAAACCATTTGACCATCATCCACGAGAACGGCCCCCCCCTCCATGACGAACAAGTCGGCGCGCGTCAGCCCTGGCCAGACGCCATCCGGCTGCCGAAGCAACACACTCCAGCGACCAGACGGCATAGATGACACCATAAATGGATCATCATCGGATGTGGGAGCCATAACAGCGGCACTCGTCGAAGAGCGCAGGACGCCATTGCCATCTCTAAAGCGCAAGAACACCCGAGAGTTCGCAGGATCAAACGGAATGCCGGCAGCGCTGACATCGCGAACAAAAGCCGCAAAGAATAATGGATCGGAACCATTCATCACTGTGGTCAAATTGCTGCTACGCGGTGTAATGCAGACGGATGAAGCATTGATCTGGCAGACATCGACCGCAACGGGCAGCTTTACGGCACCTGTATCAACCGAGACGGTTAAGGTAACTTGGCCAGGCCCGGCCGTCCCGTCACCTACACCTATATTAATCGCCGAAGCGGTCATAAATGCGATCCGGTCAGGCGGCAGAATGCGGATCACACCGTCACCTGATATCGTCGCGTTGATTGATAGAATGTCTGGGGTCGGAGCTGGGCCGATATTCAGCGAAACCGAACTCACGCCGACGATGGGATCGAGGCTGGCATTTTCGCACACCACCATGGGCAAGTACTGATACCCACCATCGCCAGTTTGGGCCGACGGCGTCATACCCAGCACGAAGCTAAGGGTTCCACCTGCCGCAATATCAAAGAGTGGATCAGACGGTCCGGTTGGGTTTCCTGAGGCGTCTATCTGGCTGTAGTTCAGAGTGAAGGGCGCATCTGACGGCGCCGTCACACGGCAAGATTGGGCAGGTGTTGTCGCTGAACTTACCACAGACAGGAACGCAGACAGGGCGGGACCGCCAACATAGCCAGAGCGCGCTCCGGGAAGGGTCGCGGCAACGATCTGGCCCGCTGGTGGGTTGTCCAGTACAAATCGAGCCGTCACGGTCGCATCCCGCTTTAGTCCAATTTCACACGTCGTTTCCGTTTCCTCACGGCAGTCTCCGGTTTGCCATCCGGCAAACGAGGAGCCAGGCTCGGGCGTTGCCGTCAGCGTGACGACCGAGGCATAAGTGAAATCGGTAGCGCAGCTGGCAGTACAGTCCACGCCAGCAGGACTACTGGTAACCCTACCGGCTCCGACACCCGGCATCTGCAATGTCAGGGTACGGTTCTGATCATGAGTTATCAAAAGCGGTGTAGCTGCCGTATTTTCATTGTCGGCCTCATCACGCGCAGCACCGGCAGGAATCTCGATAACCAGATTGGCCCCATAACCCGGGAAAATCGTGGCAGTGTATTCCAACTCGCTGAGGGCAATCAGATTCTGAGCATCAAAATCGTTGGCATCGCCGCCAGACCGTATGTCGTCTATGGAAAAGCCAGAAACGGCCTCCGAAAACGAGATCGAGATCTCGAAAGGCGCCCTTACTGGGCTCATTGCTGCGGTCGTGATCGAAACCGTCGGCGCCGTGTTATCGAGCGTATAGCTGGCCTCGTTCGCGCCGGTCGGTGTCGTGTTGATCAATGCATTGCCCGCTTCGTCAGTAATGTTCTGGGCTGCAGCAAAAGACAGCGCAACCACGCCATTGTAGCTCGCCAGATCCCCGCCTGAGGCCATCACCGTGAAGGAAGATGAAGACACCGCAAACGGAGCCGCAAGGTTACCGCCGGTCACGCTTGGCGGCAGGGCCACCGCTAGCGGGGAGACATTCGTGATCGTGCCGGTCGTACCAGATATAACAAAGTCGGCCGTATCAATGCCCGTCACGTCTTCAGAGAAGCGTACCGTCCAGCCCAGCGTATCGCTGTTCGTCACCTCGCCTTCTAGGTCGCGAAGTATCGACACCACCGTGGGCGCTTCCGTATCGTTGATGACATTATAGGTCTCATCGGTCGCTGGCTCAGCGCCATTGAGGGTATTGCCTGCTAGGTCGGCGATATCCTGACCAGCAGCCACATCCAGGCCGACGCGGCCGTTGAGGCTAGCCAGGTCACCGCCGGAAACCGTTAGCAAATAGCTGGCATCCGATCCGGCTAGAACTCCTGTTGCGCTTGTTCCCGAGATCACAAAATCTTCGGCCGTGACATTAGTCACCGCCTCTTCGAACGCGATCGCAAATACCAAGCTGTCGGCATCGGTCTGCTCAGTCGCCGGCGTGTTGCGCAGGATAGACAACAAGATGGGTGCTGTCTGGTCATTCTCGACAGAGAACTGTGTCGCCGCCGTGTTGTTGTTGCCGGCAGCGTCTGCGGCGACATCGGCCGCAACATCCACCGT
>NZ_JAZDRP010000008.1:0-116060 GCF_036330345.1 Hyphobacterium lacteum | reverse complement strand
GCTATCCTGACGACCGATCAACTACCGACCGGAACACACAACATCACCGCAAGGCTCCAAACCAATGAGCCCAACTTCCTCCCAAGCACGTCAGAAGCTATCGTTCATGACGTGATCCTAACCGTGGGCATTTCCGGGCCGGCAACGCCCGTATCTGGTATGTTCGACCTGACCGTTAGCTTTTCCAATGAAATTACAGAGTTTTCCTCAGACGACATAGCCGTCACAAACGGACAAGTCGTTGATTTAGTTGCACAGGCTGCAACCGCGTCGGCCAACTCTACAGCATCGACAACGGGGTCGATTTTCATTGCCTCCATCAACCCAAGTAGCGACGGCAATGTCGATGTGGTGATCCCGGCAGGCGCGGCGCGAGACGGTAATGGAAACAGCAACACCAACAGTGCGCAATTTTCTGTTCAGAGCGACCTTACGCCGCCGGCGGTTTCTTTGACGGGGCCCTCAGATGCAGTTCGCGACAGTTTCGATATCGCGATATCTTTTTCAGAGGCCGTCAGCGGATTTACTCTTGAAGACGTGGTGATCCGCGATGCGGTCGCTACTGATTTCCGACAGCTTGGTAGTTCAGCCTATGCGCTCACATTGACCCCCGAACGGTCGCCGAGTGTTTCCATAAGCATTCCTTCCGCGGCAGCTCAAGATGTTGCTGGCAATGACAATCTCGCCAGTGAGACATTAACCGTTGCGATTGATCTGAACCGTGAATTGGCCGTCAGAATGCCGGGGGTCGGAGAAGGCACAGTCACGAGCATTCCTGCAGGCATATCTTGTGAGACCGACTGCTCAGCCAATTTTGAGGTCGACGCAATCGTTCAACTGACAGCCTTAGCTGAAGCAGGTTCATCCTTTGCGGGATGGACGGCAGGGGTTTGTCGCGGCTCTACCGATAATCGGTGCAGTGTGACGATGGTTGACGATCGAACGGTCGCAGCCCGATTTACGCTGGACGATCCGCCGCCGGGTCGGATTGTTGCCGCAACGCTTCCAGGTGCCCGGTCCGGCTATGTCGGTGGGCCAATAATTACCGCATTTTTGTCGGTTATCAGCCAATCGAGTTCACCGGCCCAGGGATGCAGAGTGACATCGCCCGCAGACGCGCCCGTGTCGCTAAATTACAGCGCGGTCGACGACCAAAATCAGGTTACTGGCGAGCCGGATCCCTTATTCGATATTCCCGCGGGTGGGCTGTTGAGTTTTGTTATTGGCCTCAGTCCGGATGAAGAGACATCAGCGTCCGGATACGAGTTCCTGCCGGTTATATCCTGTGAAAATGCAGGCCTCGATCCGATTGTGGGGGTAAACTCCGTCTTCCTTACAATTGAGGCGGCTCCGACGCCCGACATCCTCTCGATCGGGGTAACACCCTCGGGAGATGGCATCATCACCATACCAAGCTCGGGGGGCGTCGGTTTCATGGCAGCCTCCGCCGTAAACATTGGCGCGGGGGATGGGTCAGCCGCCCCAGGCGAAATCACACTTCAGACAAGTGTCGATACAGGCGCGGTCCAGCTGCCGGCAAGTCTGGAAGTTTGCCGCATAGATGCTGACGCGATCTGTATTTCGCCGCGCGGTCCGAGCGTGACATCCATTATGGGCCCCAATTCGCCGCAATTCTTCGCTGTTTTCGCGCGCGACAATAGTGATGGTGCCGGTATCTCCTTGGATCCCGCCAGCGCCCGTGTGTTCTTACGATTTGCAGATGCAACGGGCGTGATCCGCTCCGCAACAAGCGCCGCTATTACCGCACCTTCGGCTCAGCCCACAGCTGAAATTGGTTCGCTTCCAGCTGGCCGCTGGAGCGTACTGATGCGTCTGGAAGAAGGGCATTGGCCGAGCCTTCAACGCAGGACCCTATTCGTTATGGAAGATGGCAGGGTAATCGTCGAAGGCGGAGACCATCCTTATCAAACTCAGTTCTCGCGGACTTCAGAGGCAGGCGTTTTTGTTCATCAATCACAGGACGGTACCTGGACGACGACTGGCAGCATTCGTCTTGGTGAGGAATGGGCGGACCAACCCGGAAACTTCTGGGGCGTTCGCGACGCACGCTCAGCTGATATTACCAGCTGGTTTGATCACGCGGGCCGCTTTGGCGCGAACCTGCATTTGTCGGCAGCGGGTGAACTGCGTGGCTTGCTGGATGGTTGCGCCGTCTTTGGTCAGGCGCCTTTGGAAACCAACTATGCCATGACCGTCTACCTGACCGGTTGTGAGCTGAGCGGCATTTATCTTGGTATTATCGATGTGCCAGCCAACGACAACGATCCGGTCCGATTGATCATAGCCAACGATCGATTTGGCTGGACGCAGTCTCAAGCAACTGTTGAGGAACGCTAGTCGTACCCGTTAGGTCCGACGCGGCCGATGACAGCACGTTCTTTTCTCCGTTAAGCCGAGAAATTCGAAACGCACAAGCGCCGGGTCATTTATCGCGCACAAGATCCCCTTTGGTCCGCGCCAGAATTTCTGGAATTGCCCAAACTCAGCAATAGGATTATATTCCTATTATGTCTTATCGTCGACGCATTGAACGGATTGCCGCCCGTCTACCTGCCCCCTTATCGGCTTTGTCGGATGAAGAGCTGCAGGCGAAGATGCAGACCACATGGGAGACGATGACGGGAGGCCAGGTTTCTTATGGTGATGTCGATGGGTTGATTGCCCATCTTGTCGAGCATGGGGAAGAAGGCGATGACCAATTCTTTAGCGACCTGAAACGCGATCGGTGGACATTCGAAAACCAAAATAGTTCAGAGTAGATGATGCCCAAGGGTGCCAAATATGGAGGCCGCAAGAAGGGCACACCAAACCGGACAACCGCCGCGACACGCGAGCGGATCGCAAGCGAAGCCGATCCGATTGGGTTTATGATCCAAATCATGAAAGGCGAGCCGGTTGACGGTGAGCGCCCCAGCCTCGACCAGCGTGCTCACGCCGCTCGATGGCTCGGCGCAAAGCTGATACCAGATGCCAAGGAAGCGCCTATCGACTTTCATATGGCCGAATTAAGCTCTCCCACCGATGCATTGAATGCGCTTTCAAGGCTCGCACAGGCTCTTGGTGGCGGCCTCATTTTGCCTTCAGATGCGCGTGCCATAACGCATTCCATCACCGGGTATTTAAAGGCCTACGAAACAACCGACATCGAAGCGCGTCTTTCGGCCTTAGAACAGCCTTCAATTTCATAGATCGTATCATCTAGCCCTGCCGAGAGCGTACATACGACTTGGATAAAACTTAGTTTGTCCATTTTTATTTCAGTGCTTCCGATCTGCCGAGCTTCTAGCGGCACTAACCACGCGAAACTGAGCACCATACGGCACCGAAACAAACCTCATGCAGAGAATTGATATCCTGCCGCGAAAAACGCCAATATTTCGAATACAATGGTGTAAAACCCGAAAAATGCAGCGAGCACCCGCAAAGGCTGTCTGATTTCGTTCGGATCTTCCGACAGTAAAGTCGATGGGAGAAAATTGAACATCAGATACATTATAGCGCCAGTAAATAGGACCAACATGTAGATTGCCGTTGGAATAAACGTCGTGTGCATGATCCAAAATTCTGGCCCAAGTCCCAGAACGTGATCGCCAACGACGTCCGGAATTAGGAGATCAAAAGACTGACCTAAGGTCAGGGAATGCTCGGTGCCGATCAGTGAGAGGTAAATACTCGCGACAGAAAAAATTGCGGCGATTGCCAAGTCAATTGGCACGGCGATCAATAGCCGAAAAGTCCAGAACCGCCCAGCGTGAACCCATTGCATCAAAAATATCGTCACCCCTATCGTCAGGGCATCGAAGGCCGTGTTTACAATAAGTATTTGTGGAGTAAGTGCCAACTCGGAGCTGGCATCAAAATTAAGGCCGACATACAGGCCAATAACAGTCAGCACTGTACCAACTAAAAATCCTGACTGCATAATGTTGAAAAACTTTTTAAATATAAAAAATCTTCGTAGTAACTTATTTGCTTTCTTTTTATGCTTAAACCAGGCCCTGATTTCTGCCTTAAACATTATATCATCTTCGTCGACTTCCTCCCCGATCTCGGCGTTGCTCTCCAGCTCCTCTTGTAGGGTCAGATATTCGTGAAACTCATCATAATCTCTATTCCTCCGCCGTGTATCCCAGTCAAAAATACGGATGAGAGGAAAGACGAGTGCACGCATGTAAGTCCAACGCAGCAACATCATGAGGATTGGCAAATACAACAGCGCCTGCAGAACGGTGAGGTCGCGATTGAACAGGGCGACAAAATTGGCAACATGCAAGAAGGTCGCAACCAAGCTCATCGCGGATAAAATCGCGATCATTGGCCACCAGAGCCAATGCCCTCTTCGGCCGAGATCATCCCGCCAGCGCCCTACGCCGTGTATGCGAAAGATAAAAAAAGTGCCAAATGTTAGCGTGGTTGAAATCCAACGAAGATCCCTGTTGGCGTCTAAGCCGCTATCAAACTGTTCAACGATTAAGACCAGAATTGCGATGAGCGCCGCTACCGAGACCTTCTCGAAAAAGTTGGCGATGGAATTGTTCCAACGCTCAACGCCGTTCAAGAACATCCGCAAAAGAAGCTTCGGCAATCCCCAAACGCTGGAGTTATAAATTTTTGCCCACGTCTCAGCCAGTGGCCTTCGTAGCGCGTCATTCATTTGCTCGCTTGTACGCCCAGCGTCCATCCAAATGAGGGCAGCAGTGCAGAAGCCGAAGGCCAAACCCAAAACAGCCAATGAATACGAAACGTTCATTGACCCGAAGCCCTAGGCCTGTGTTTCTCGTCGGAGACTAAAATGCCCCTCAAGAACCAAACAAAATGACGCGCCAAAACCCAGCCGAGCTTTGGCTCGCCGGCGCGAGACATCCCCAAACGAAACCGCATTGGCTTCAGCCCCGATTAGGTTCGATGTCGGCGCGAATATTTACGACCTCCGTGCGGGCGGTTGTTTTCCGACTGCGTGTTTTGGCCGTAATATAGAAGCCTGCAAAAACGTCTATGAAGGTCAGGACCACGACAAACAAAAAGAGCTGTGACTGCAGAAATTGCAGCTGGGTGAAGGCAAAGGCCGACCCCAGGAAGATGATCACCGAAAATGCATGGTTCTGCATCGAGATCGTGTGATTATACGCCGACCGTAAAATCTCCCACATCAAGATCAGCGTGCTGATGATGAGGAATAAGAACCGCCCATCAATCGTGAAACTATTGCCCGATAGCGGCACGTCGAAAGCATGCGAAGTCAGCCAGGTTTCGAAACCAGCGCCTGTCATAAAATAAGACGCCGCGCCTACCCCTATGACCGGAATGGCCAAAAGCGGAATAGCCTCAAAGAAAGACCCCTTCTCGGTTTCCTGCATAACTCCCCCCAACGCAAATGTTCATAAAAGTTAACGCAACAATTTCAGGCTGCCAATTCCAATTTGGTCACGGAGGTTGTTTTTCTTGATCTAATACCGTCTGGCACCGTCCGGCCAAGCATACCGCTTCGGGTCAAAGCGCAGCATGTAATCGCAGACCTTGGTCTCAGGTGGCGTTGGGGGGATCGTCATCTGCGTGTCAGCTTCACCAGCACCACGGCTCACAATTTCATAGGGCTCGCCAGCCTCTATTACCTGACTGGCCTCAAGCTGGGCGATGAAGGCATCCGCGGTAGCCTTCTGCGCCTCACTCAACCCTGATGGATTTCCCTCAAGAAGATATTCCCGCCAACTGGCAGGCGCTGTGACCACCCAATTTAAAATCATGGCGGCGTCTGCTTGTCAGGTGAGTTGAGATCAGGGTCTGGCCGATCATCTTCGGGGTCCATCACCGCCTCCATATGGTCGAATATGAGTTGCCAAGCCTGCGCCGTAAGGTCCGCCTCATAAAGCGCCTTGGCCTTGATGGCTTCTACCGTGCGTGTCGTGCCGGCGCTCGCTTTCTTGGGGCTATTCATGACAGGCCGCCATTTGTGTGTCTGTTGGAGGAAATCTCGATGACGGGTGAGACATTGACCGCATCGCGAATGATCTCAGCCCAGCGATTGGCGGCGTCGCGTTTTTCTATCGTGTAGGCGTGGCGCATATAGACGCCCGCAGTCACCGTGCGGGCGGTATCACTGGAATGATTGAGGAGGCGGGCCAGGACGGCCTCGGGATAGCCCTCCCTTTGAAGGTGGGTCGCGATCGTGCGTCGAAGGTCGTGCGGTGTGAAGGGCGCCTCAGCAAAGCCGAGATCCTTCAGTTTCCGGTTCAGGGCGCGGGCGGCCGCGTGCGGTGTCAGCGGCTGTTCAGCTCCTGTTTGATCGCCGTGCTTTGGATAGAAGGCAAAGAGGAAGGTCTCGCCAGAGCAATCATCGATGGCTTCGCGGATCAGTTCCAAGGCGAGGTCCGATAGCGGCACTTCGTGTTCGAGCCGGTTCTTGGTTCGCGCGCCGGGAATGACCCAACATGCGCGCGCCAAGTCAAGCTCATCAAGCCGGATACCGCACACCTCGCCAATTCGTTGGCCGGTGATGAGGGCGAGCTTAAGCGCCAGCTTGGTGGAGGCTTGAAAACCGCCCTCCTCCATCCCCCACCAGAGGCGGTGGATTTCATCGAGGGTGAGATAACGCGTCCGCGACAACATCCTCGGTCGGCGTTTGATGCCAGCTGTGGGATCGCGGTTGATGTAATCCTGCGACAATCCCCACCGGAAAATCCCTCTCAGGCACGCATAGACGCGCTCGGCCTGAGTGCGGGCGCGTCTTTCCTCAATTCGGTCGATCACGGAAAGAACGTCGCTACGGGTGATACGATCGATCCTGAGCTCACCGATGGCGGGAAGGATGTCACGGTCCAAATATTCCTGATCGCGCGCCCAGGAGCGTTTCAGCGGCCTTGAGTGGCGTTCCATGTAGAGGTTGGCGAGATCGGCGAAGGATCTGAGGCTAGCGCGGTTGATTTTCTGGGTGGCGGGGTCATCGCCCCGGTCAAGAAGGCGCTTGGCTTCGCGGACAGCTTTGCGGGCATCCTCCGGCAGGAGGGCTGGATAGTGACCGATGAGGAGGCGACATCTGCGGCCTGACCCCGGCTTGTAATAGAGGAAGGACCAGGTCTTGGCGCCCTTGGGCGTGACGCGAAGATAGAGCCTATCTTCTATTGCATCTGCGAAGTCGGCTCGCGCCTTCACGGTGACCGCATCGCAGAACTTTTTGTTGAGACGCGTCTTCATCGTGCGTTCGTCCCTCACGCCTCTAGATCAAAACCAGAACGCAAGGGCGCCGGAGGGCGCTTGGGGTTCCGTTGGGGTTCCGAGTGGCGGCGTTTAACATAGATGCATATCGTAGCGCATAGCGCGGTCTGAGTACATAAGTAATTGTTTTTAATAAGGTTGCAGATCAGCGATACGCTACTATGCGCTGCTATGTTATGCGGAAAAAGTCACTGTTAATCACCGGGTCGGCGGTTCGAGCCCGTCCCAGGGAGCCACTCATTTCTCCGAAAAATGCTGATCAGTTTCGAAAAACACTGATCAAAATCTATATCCGCTCTCGATTAATGCGCCGAAGGCGCGTATCTCGCACCTGCAACACGCCTTCCGGCGATCGAGTGGATTCACATCATGCAGCTCAATGGCCGTTATTTCGCCGCTCTTGTCATCACGTTGATCGTGAGTGCTTTCTTTTTGTTCGGAAGCCTTTTCAATCAACGCGACAACACGCGCTCGGAGCAGGACGGGCAGGCCCCTTCCCGCGCTCCGCGTGTCATTTACGAGATCTACGAAGCCGGTGAACAGCCCGCCCTCCTGGTTCTGCGGGGACGGACCGAAGCCATCCGCGAAGTGGCCGTGCGCGCTGAAACCGGCGGCCGCGTTGTCGAAGCTCCCGCCATTGAGGGCGCCTATGTCGAGGAAGGTGACCTGCTTTGCCGCCTGGATGTCGACGCCCGGCAGGCCGCGCTGGATCAGGCCAATGCCGATCTTCGCGCCGCGCAGCAGGAATATGAAGGCGCCGTGGCACTCGGGGATCGCGGCTATCGCTCGCAGAACTCCATCGCTGCGCTGGAAGCCGCCCGCGATGGCGCCCGCGCACGGCTGGAAGCAGCCCGGCAGGAACTGGACAATATTTACATCCGGGCACCATTTTCAGGCTGGTTTGACCGACGGGCCGCCGAGGTCGGGGACTTTCTTGCTCGCGGCGAACCCTGCGGTGTGGTCCTGGAACTGGACCCGGTGCTGGCAGCCGCCCAGGTCGCCGAACGCGATATCGAATCGCTGGAAGTCGGAATGCAGGGCCGCGCACGGCTCGTTACAGGTGAAATCGTCGAAGGCACTATCAGGCGGATTGCGCGTCAGGCCGATCAGGCCACCCGCACCTTCCGTACAGAGTTGGCGATTGCCAATCCGGACGGCGAACTGCGCGCGGGTGTCACAGCCGAGATCATTATTCCGTTGGCCGCCCGTCCGGCACACCGGGTTCCGACAACGGTTCTGGCACTGAACGATGATGGCAATATCGGCGTGCGGATTATCGGCGAGGATAATCGCGTCCGTTTCGTCGAAGTCGAATGGCTGTCTGACGATGCGGAAGGCAGCTGGGTATCCGGCCTGCCCGATCCCGCGCAGGTCATTATTCAAGGACAGGACTTTGTGGAGGATGGCGCCGTCGTCGACGCCGTTCGCGCAGAATGACCGCCATCGTCGATTTTGCCGTCACCCGGGTCAGGATGATCCTGGTGATCTTCGGCGTCCTGCTGGCCGCCGGGCTGGTCTCCTATCTGACAGCGCCCAAAGAAGCCGACCCGGATATTCCGATCCCCTTCGTGGGCGTGATTGTACCGCTGGAGGGCCTGTCGCCCGAAGATGCCGAGCGGCTGATCCTGCGCCCGGCCGAGACCGAGCTCCGGTCCATTGAAGGGTTGGAGGAGCTCAACTCCACCGGACAGCTTGGTGCCGGCTCCATGGTTCTGGAGTTCGATGTCACCTTTGATGCCAACCAGGCCATTCTGGACGTGCGCGAGGCGATCGATCTGGCCCGCCGCGAATTTCCCGAAGACGCCCGCGAGCCTGTTCTCCGCGAAGTCAATGCTGCACTCGCCCCGGCGATTGTCGTCCAACTCTATGGCGACGTGCCCGAGCGCGCGCTATATCGCCTGGCAAGGGAGCTGCAGGACGAGCTGGAAGCCTTGCCAACTGTACTGGAAGCCAATCTGTCCGGCGCCCGCGATGAATTGCTGGAAGTCGTCGTGGACCCGGCACGCCTGACATCCTACGGCATCTCTTCCGCACAGGTCATCAATGCGGTCCGGTCCAATAACCAGCTGGTCGCTGCGGGCGCGCTCGATACCGGCGATGCCCGATTCCAGGTCAAGGTGCCCGGCCTTTTCGAGACGGCTGAAGATGCACTTTCGCTCGTTGTTGCTCGAAACGAGGATACAGTGGTGACCCTCGGCGACCTCGCCGATGTCCGCCGCACCTTCAAGGATCGCGACGGATTTGCCCGCTATAATGGCCGTCCGGCCTTTTCACTACAGGTGGTGCGCCGCCCTGGCGCCAATGTCATCGACATGACCGCCGAGGTCCGCGATCGGGTCGCAGACGTTTCTTCAGATTGGCCGGAATCCGTCGGCCACGCGTTTTCTCTGGACGTTTCGACCTATGTGCAGGACTCGCTCAACAGCCTGACCAGCTCGATCACGCTGGCAATCGTGCTGGTGATGATCCTCGTTGTGGCAGCATTGGGCCTGCGCTCTGCTCTGCTGGTAGGTATCGCCATTCCCTCCAGCTTCCTGTTCTCTTTCCTGCTGCTCAGCGTGTTCGGCTATTCCGTGAACTTCATGGTGATGTTTGCCATGGTGCTGGCTGTCGGCTTGCTCGTGGACGGCGCCATCGTTGTCGTCGAGTACGCCGACCGGAAGCTGGCCGAAGGCACACCGCGCCGCGAGAGCTACGCCATGGCCGGCAAGCGCATGTTCTGGCCCATCGTTTCCTCGACCGGCACCACGCTGGCCGCCTTCCTGCCCTTCCTGTTCTGGAACACCATTCCTGGCCAGTACATGTCCTATCTGCCGACGACGTTGATCTTTGTGCTGTCCTCGGCGCTGGTCATGGCCCTCGTATTCCTGCCGGCTCTGGGATCGGTAATCGGCAAGCAACCGGCCGAAGGCGATCAGTCTGCCCTGTCCATGCTGTCAGCGGAAAGCGAATCGAAGCCCACAGAACTTCCCGGTTTCACAGGGGTCTACGCCCGCATGATTGCTGGACTGGTCCAGCGTCCGCTGATGGTGGCGGGTATCACCGTGCTGATCGTGATCAGCACCTTTTTCTGGTTCAGCTCAACGCCGCATCGCACCGAATTCTTCCTCGATACCGAACCCGAGCAGGTCTACGTATTTGTCCGCGCCCGCGGCAATCTCTCCCCGTCCGAGCAATACCAGTTGGCCGTGCAGGTCGAACAAAGGCTGGAAGACATTGACGGGATCCGCGGCTATTTTACCACCGCCGGCTCCAGCGCCCGCCAGGGCAGCTTCAATGATGGGGTATCCGGTGCGCCGGCCGACGCTGTGGCGCGAATCTTCATCGAATTCTACCCTCATGGCCAACGCCGCGATGGCCGCGAAATCCTTGCAGACATCCGCGAAGCCGTAGCCGACATTCCGGGCCTTGTAACCGAAGTGCGTCCATTCGAAAACGGCCCACCGGTTGGCAAGGACGTCCAGATCGAATTGCGATCCGACAATTTCGCGGCGCTGGACAATGCCGCGCACCTGATCCGCGCCTACCTTGATGGCGTCGATGGTCTTGTCGACATCGAAGACACGCTGCCCCTGCCCGGCCTCGAATGGCGGCTGGCAGTGGATCGCGAGGAGGCCGGACGCTTTGGTGCCGATGTCGCCCAGATCGGCGCGGCTGTTCAGCTGGTCACAAATGGCGCCCTGGTTGGCCGCTACCGCCCTGATGATGCAGATGAGGAAGTCGACATACGCGTCCGCTTCCCGGCCGCCTATCGCGGCATAGATGCGCTCGACCAACTGCGTGTGAACACGCCGGACGGCTCGGTTCCGATCAGCAATTTTGTCACCCGCGAAGCGCACCAGCGCGTTGATTCCATCAATCGACGTGACGGCAAGCGGGTTATCGAAATTCGCGCCAATGCGGATGACGGCTTCGCCGCTAATCTGCTGCGCGATGAATTACGGGCGTGGATTGACGCCGAACAGGCCGCGGGGCGGATTTCCGATGATGTCGATATCCGGTTCCGTGGGGCAGATGAGGAAACCGCCGAGGCGGCCGGGTTCTTTGGTGTCGCTATGATCGCTTCGCTTTTGATGATGGCGGTGATCCTGCTCTGGCAATTCAACAATTTCTGGCACGTTTTCCTGACGCTGCAGGCCGTGGTCCTGTCCGTTGTTGGCGTGATGTTGGGGATTCAGCTCTCCTTCCCCTACATCTCGGTCCTGTTTGTTGGCACCGGCGTGGTGACGCTGGCGGGGATCGTCGTGAACAATAATATCGTCTTGATCGACACCTTCCACCGCATGCGCGAGCTGGGTTATTCGGTCGATGAATCCGTGGTGCGGACCGCCGCGCAACGTCTTCGCCCCGTGATGCTGACCACGATCACCACCATTTTCGGCCTCCTGCCCATGGTGTTCCAGATCAATGCCAATTTCGGTACCGGTGTCATCGGCATTGGCGGGCCGTCATCGGAATGGTGGGTTCAGCTTTCCAGCGCTGTTGTCTGGGGGCTGGGATTTGCCACCTTGCTGACCCTGGTCCTGACCCCTGTTTTCCTCGGCGCACCGCTGCGTATGGGGAATTTCCGCCGCCGGATCGTGCGGCTGATCCGCCAGCGTCTGGGCCTCAGTGTGCCGGATGAGGAGCCGGCTCCAGCAGAATAGTCTCGGCCTCGGCCTGGCGCTGCCACATCCGGGCATACAGCCCGCCTATGGCCAGAAGTTCCGCATGCGTGCCGCGTTCCACAATCCGGCCCTGCTCCATCACCAGAATCTGGTCGGCTCCGGCGATGGTCGACAGGCGGTGCGCCACCGCCAGAGTGGTCCGTCCCTGTGCCGCTTCATTGAGAGCCTTCTGGACTTCTTCCTCAGTCCCTGAGTCGAGGGCCGAGGTCGCTTCGTCCAGAATCAGAAGCCGCGGATTCTTGATGATGGCGCGCGCCACACCCACGCGCTGTTTCTCGCCGCCCGACAGTTTCAAACCTCGTTCGCCAACCAGCGTATCCAGTCCTTGCGGCAAGCTACGGATAAAATCGCCAAGCCTTGCCCGTTCAGCGGCCGCCATCAGCGCAGCCTCATCGGCATCCGGGTTGCCGTACTGGATATTGGCGCGGAGCGTATCGTTGAACAGAACGACATCCTGCGGCACCAGTCCCAGCTGGTCACGCAGGCTTTGCTGTGTGACACGGCGAATATCCTGACCGTCAATCAGTATCCGACCACTGGCCGGATCGTAGAACCGGAATAAAAGCTTCAGCAAGGTGGACTTGCCCGCGCCGGACGGGCCGCACACGCCGGTAAAACTTCCCGGCGGCAGATCAAAGCTGACCTCGTCGAGCGACCGGTCACGGCCTTCATGGGCGAAGGATACGTGATCGAACTTCACCGCACCGCCCTTGTCCTCCAATGCATCGGCGTCTGGCGCGTCGGCTACATCCGGCGAGAGCGAGAGCGTTTCAAACAGACGTTCCATATCCACAGCCGCCTGCCGGATTTCACGATAGGCCCAGCCGAGAATGTTCAGCGGCTGGTAGATATTCATCAGGATCAGCGTCACGGCGGCGATATCACCGGGCTGGAGAACGCCGTTCCAGGCTTTCCAGCCGGCCACCAGTGCCATGGCCAGAAGGCCGAGATTCATCACCAGCGCCTGCAAACCGTTCAGAAGCGCCAGGGAACTGGATGACCGTGAAGCAGCATCGGCATACCGCGTGAGCGCCTCGTCATACCGATCGGTTTCGCGCTGTTCGGCCGCAAAGGACTTCACCGTCTCGAAATTCATCAAGGCATCGACAGCCCGCGCGCTGGCTTCATTATCGGCCTCATTCATGTCCCGGCGCAGCTTGACCCGCCACTCGGTGACCATTGTGGTCGAGATCGTGTAGGCCGCGACCGTCACCACGGCGATGGCCGGAAACTCCCAGCCATAAGCGACGCCCATCACCGAAGCCGCCAGCAGCAACTCCACAACGGTCGGACCTATATTAAAAACAAAGAAGCGCAGGAAAAAATCGATCGCCCGGGAACCGCGATCAATGACCTTGTTCAGCGCGCCGGTGCGCTTGGTCTGGTGAAAGCCGATAGACAGGCGCTGGACGTGACCGAATGCCCTGACAGCCGTCAAACGCTGGGCATCCTGGCTGACCGGCGCGAAGAAGGCATCACGCAATTGCGGCGCACCGACACTCATGAAGCGTGCGCCCGCATAAAGCAGGAAGGCGACCACAAATCCCCAGATGGCCGTATCGGCGGCGCGGCCGGCAATGGCGTTTACGCCCTCACCGAAGGCGACAGGAGCTCCAACGGCAAACAATTTGGCAATCAGAGTCAGGAAGAGCGCCAGCGCCATACGCGGACGCCACTTCTTCATGTCATTGGAAAGCAACAGTGCCAGCAAACGGCTGAGCGCCCGGCGGAACTCACCACTGGGTGGTTTGGGAGAAGTATCGTCCATGGCGGGCTAGATAGGATCGGGAGCGCTCGAATACCAGAACAAAAGAAAACGCCGCCCGGGTCTCCCCGGACGGCGCTCTTTCGGAAAACCGAAAAAGACCTAGATGTCTTTCAGGCTCGCCGCCGGGCGGAAAGCCGCCGACGTCTTGGCCTTGGACATCATCGTCTCGCCGGTGCGCGGATTGCGAACCTGACGCGCTTCGCGATGCTTGGCGTAGAAAGTACCGAAGCCGGCGAGCTGGACATTGTCCTTCTTTTTCACGGCGCCGACGATCGCATCGATCGTGGCGTCGACAGCTTCACCAGCTGCAGCCTTCGACATGCCGGTGGAATCGGCAACGGCTTTGGCGAGATCAGATTTATTCATTACGGGTCTCCCCCAGATTGAGTTGGTGTTAGGCGCATTGGCACAGGGCCGCCGCACGCAACAGAACTGTTGACCAGGCAATTGAGGACCCGGACGCCGCGCAAAGCAAGGGCAAATGGCCGGATTTCGCCTGTGCAGCAGGGAATTTCGGCTGTTTTCCCGGCTTTTTTGCAGCCCGGCACGCCGTTTGCGCAGCATTTCGGGACATGACCCGCAATGAACCACCCTTCAGCGCCCCACGCGCCCTGCACTTGATTCGCCTGATTCCCGGGCCGATTCTGGCAGCCATAGCCGGTTTTGCCGCGATGAAAGCGATCGGCATCACCGGTCCATGGCCAGAGCTCGCTGGCGCCATTGCCGGCGGCTACGTGCTGGGTGTCATCGCCCGGCGCTCGAATTAGCGTCGCGCCAGCGCCGCGCCATAGGCCTCTGCCAGCGGCTGAACATCTTCAGGCGAGTACAATGTGAAAAGGTCTGCGAGCGCCGCGTCAGGATCATCCGCATTGGCGTGATGATGTTCGCAGATCCTGAATCCGACCCAGTATCCGATCTGCGAAGGCCAGTCCGCATGCTCGGGATGACTCCCGCCGAACCAGCCCGGCACCGAGAAAGGCGGCTCGTCGGCGATTTCCTGGAAAGCCGACCAGAGCGCCTGTTCGTTCGCCTCACCATAGACATGCCGGTCGCCCAGCCGCCAGCCGGAGGCCAGATAGGTCAGATATTCGGCACAGCCTTCCCGAACGGCGACGGCCAGCATGCTGCCCGTATCCGGTGAGTAGATGGACCGGTAATTCCCGAGCCCTCCCTGAGAGGCGAGCTGCAAAACGTGTGCGTTTTCATGAACGGCGACCTGCGGCAGATCCTCGACCCGCGCCCGCCCCCCGGTCCCGTTCGGGAACTCGCTCATATCCGTGTCTGGAGAGACCGCGATGACATCCACGGCGACAGCGATCGCGATGAACGGGCCATCATCACCCTGCGCCATAACCGGCGTGCCGCCAGCACGTTGATCGGCAACCATGAAGTAGACCGGTGCCAGTTGGCCGGCCGGCGCCATGTCCTGCAATCGCTCCAGCGCCGAAGAGATCGGGCCTTCCCGCTCGCGGACATATTGTTCGAGGGATGGCAGCGTGCCGTAGTAGATCGGACGCTCCAGCAATTCCTCTGTTATGGACTCCGCTGTTGTTTGATACCGGCCGGCAAAGCCGTGCAGTGCCGGTGAACCATTGTTGAAATAGTTCTCAACCGACGCCAGCGGGTCGGCCCCGGTTTCGATCGCTTCAAGCGCCTCGCCGAAACGCTGAAGGTCATCGAAATGGAATTCCGGATCAGCTAGCGCCATTGGCGCCATCGAACCGGACAGAAAAATTGCCAGCAATTTGCTTTTCACGACGATCTCCTCGCTCAATCCGTTCTTCTTCGACCGGAACAGTGATGCGCGAGGAGACGCCTGTGGATGCAGTTGGTGACCCCGGGGTCTAGAGCTTAACCAGCATCTTTCCGGTATTTTCACCTCTAAACAGGCCAAGGAAAGCCGCTGGCATGTTGGCAATGCCCTCCTTGACGGTATTGCGTGGCCTGACCTTGCCCGCGGCCATCCATTGGCCGAGATCGGCGATGAAATCAGGCATCATGTCGAAATGATCCGAGACGATGAAGCCCTGGATCCGCAGCGACTTGGCAACGATATTGGCCAGATTGTCAGGCAGTGGCTGGGCTGTCGCGTCATTATACCGCTGGATCATGCCGCAGGCCGCGATTCTCCCCTTGGGCTTCAGCACTTCCATCGCCGCCGTCCAGTGCGTACCGCCGACATTCTCAAAATACCCGTCAACACCGCCACCGATCGCCTCGCGAACCGATTTCGCCAGATTGTCGGTCGCCTTGTAGTCGACCGCTGCGTCCGCACCGATCGACAGACAATAATCGACCTTGTCCGGGCCGCCGGCTGTCGCAACCACCTTGCAACCCATCGCCTTGGCAAACTGGATACCGGCAGATCCGACGGCGCCAGCCCCTGCCGACATCCACAAGGTCTCGCCTGCCTTCAGGTCAATGCAGCGCTTGATGCCGACATAGGCGGTCATGCCCGTCAGGCCGGCAATACCCAGATAGTCTTCAGGCGCGATATGGGTGGTATCCAGCTTTTGCAAACCCTTGCCGTTGGTCACATAGGCCTCACGCCAGCCATGCATGGACATCACCCAGTCGCCCGGCGCGAAATCAGGATGGTTGGAGCTTTCCACCTGACCGACAGCGCCACCGTCCATGGCCGCGCCCAGCGCGAAGGGATCGATATACGTCCGGATGCCGCTCATCCGGCCGCGCATATAGGGATCGACCGACAGCCATTTATTGACCACCCGCACCTCGCCTTCCCCCGGCTCACGGATATCAATTTCGGCCATTTCGAAATTGTCTTTTGTCGGCTCACCCTTGGGATAGGCGGTCAGATGGATTTCACGGGATTTCATGACGTAGTCACCTCAATATTGGAACCGGCATTGGTTGCCATCAGTTCGAGAATGGAAAGGTCGTGGAAGGCGCCCAGCGCCAGATGCACAAACACCAGCTGGGCAATGGAAACGATAAGGAAAATGACGGGAACCATGGCCAGCTGGGCCAGGAGCTGAAAAGCAACGACCGTACGGTTTTGCGAGTAAAAACGATAAAGCAGCCGCGCCATGGCAACGAAATACCAGAATGTCGAGACGGCCATGCCCGACCAGAGCAATGCCGGACTGGGGATGAATATCGCGGCAGCATAAAACGGCAACACCAAAAGATAGGATGCATTGGTGGCCGCAAGGTAGGCCAGCAGATGTCCGAATACCGAACGCCGCCAGGCGAAGAGTTTCAGCAATATCAGAAACGGCAGGGTCGATATGAAGACCAGGGGCGCTGACGTATAGGATGCCAGCGTTTGAAGCGTCGATTCAACATCGGTCCGGCAGCTCTGCAAGACATCCGCGCGGGCTGCAGCATAACTTTCGGCCTGCGGATCCAGCGGGGCGAGTTGCGCCTGGCACTGCGGCCCCGCTTCCAGCCAGGCCGCAATGTTTTCCGACGTCTCGCCTGACCTTTCGAGGGAGGCCAGCGTCAGGCCAACCGGCAAGTTGGCGAACGCCATCAGTGCGAATTGCAGCCCGAATAGGACCAGGAACAGCCGGATGATCGGTACATAGGTGTGGCGGTCACCGGCATAAGCCGCCGCCACCACGCGCGGTGTATGCAGAAATGTATCGACTATGGTCTGGAATATCCGCGTATCGACACCGATCGCGGCATCCGCCACATCATCGATATCACCGCGCGACGGGCGCACATCCTCTGGCTTGTCCGGATCGCTCATCGCGTCCCTCCCGGCGGACAAGGTAGTGTCGCAAGCGATTCCCGCAAGGCATGAAACCCGGAAACTCGGCAACAATTCTTGAAGCCGGGTGCTGCAGCGTTTTCTTGCCGGTAACGACCACGCTGCTAGTGACCGCGGATGGCCATTCACGATACCCAACTCAAAGCCGGAGTGATCGGTGCCGGCGTCTTCGGCGGTCACCATGCCCGCAAGTATGCAGGCTCGGGGCGCGCGCAACTGATCGGCGTATTCGACGTCAATGCCGAGCGGGCTGGAGCCCTCGCGCAAGAGCTGGGAACGCAGGCCTACACCGACATGTCAGCCCTGATCGAGGCGTGTGACGCTGTCACCGTCGCCAGCCCGGCCATGGCGCATTATGACGGCGTGAAGGCCGCTCTTTCTGCCGGACGCCATGTACTTGTCGAGAAGCCGCTGGCTGATACGGCCGCACGCGGCGAGGAACTGATTTCCATTGCCCGGTCCCGTGATCTCGTTCTGCAGGTCGGTCATCAGGAACGCTTTGTCTTCAACGCCATGGGCGTCTTCGACATCAAGGATGCGCCACGCCGCATTGCCGCCCGGCGGATGGGACTGCGTTCGGCCCGCAATCTGGATGTCTCGGTGACGGTCGATCTGATGATCCATGATCTGGATCTGGTCATGGCGCTGGCGCAGGCTCCGATGACCGGGCTTGAAGCCAGCGCCCGCAAGATTTTTACCGACCTTCCCGATGCCGCCGAAGCGCAGCTGACCTTCGCTGACAGTTTCGAAGCACATCTGGAATCCAGCCGCGCCGCCGAAGCCCTAGATAGGGTCATGCGTATCGATTTTGACAGCGGTTTCCTGGAAGTCGACTTTGTTGCCAAGACCTTCATCAACGAGACGGGCTACGATCTCAATCCGGATTTCGCCGACGACCCGAAAGCCAAGGATTCCCTCGGCGCAAACGTCAATGCCTTCATTGAATCCGTGCTGGATGGAACGCCCGTCGCGGTTCCGGCCGAAGCCGGTCTGGCGGCGCTGGCTGTGGCCCGTGAAATCGATCGCGCGGCTGGCGTCTGACTTCCCGCTTGAACCGGCCTGCGACCGGGTCTAGATCGCGCCTATGGACAAGCTGCGTATTGCTTCCGCCCAGCTGAACCCCACGGTTGGCGATATTTCCGGCAATCTGGAAAAGGCCCGCCGCGCGCGTTCACTGGCGGCTGCCGAGGGCGCCGATCTCATCGTCTTCCCCGAGCTCTTCATTCTGGGTTATCCGCCCGAGGATCTCGTATTGAAGCCGGCGGCCGTCTCCGCCTGCCTCGAAGCCATCGAGACCTTCGCGAAGGAAGACGGTATCGCCACGCTGATCGGTACACCCTGGCGCGAAGAGGGAAAGCTCTACAATGCTGTCGTCCTGATCGATGGAGGGATCGAGGCCGTCCGCTTCAAACACGATCTGCCGAATTACGCCGTGTTCGATGAAAAGCGCGTCTTCGCCTCAGGCCCGGTGCCACAGCCGGTGCACTGGCGCGGTATCAGCCTCGGCCTGCCGATCTGCGAGGATATCTGGCTGGAAACCGCGCCACGCGCCCTTGCCGCAGCGGGCGCGGAGTTTTTCATCTCGATCAATGGCTCGCCCTGGCGCCGCTCGATCGAGGCCGAGCGCAATTCCGCCTTTTTAAAATGGACCGATCTCGGCGTGCCGCTAGTCTTCGTCAACGAGGTCGGTGGACAGGACGAGCTGGTCTTCGATGGCGGTTCCTTTGCCTGGGATCCCGACGGTAGCGAAATTCTCCGCCTGCCCGCCTTCGAGGAAGCGATCGGATATTCGGACTGGGAAAAAACCGCAGACGGCTGGCGCGGTTCGAGTGAGACGAAAGCCCCGCTGCTCACCGGCTTGGAAGCTGACTGGAAAGCGGCCTGTCTGGCGCTCGGTGATTATGTGAACAAGAACGGCTTTCCCGGCGTTGTGCTGGGCATGTCGGGCGGCATCGACTCGGCGATCTCGGCCGCGATGGCGGCGGACGCGCTCGGCCCGGACCGCGTCTGGGCGGTGATGATGCCGTCGAAATACACGTCCGGTCACAGCCTCGAAGACGCGAAAGCCTGCGCCGAGGCGCTCGGCGTGAAATACGACATAATCGATGTCGAACCGGCCATCGAGGCAGTGGGCGGCATTCTCGCCAACACGTTCAAGGGCCGCGAACCCGACACGACCGAGGAAAACATCCAGTCGCGCATGCGCGGCGTGGTGCTGATGGCGCTGTCCAACAAGTTCGGGCCAATGGTTCTGTCCACCGGCAACAAGTCGGAAATGGCGGTCGGATACGCCACCCTCTATGGCGACATGAATGGCGGCTATAACGCGCTCAAGGACATCTACAAGACCGAGGTCTACGAGCTCGCCCGCTGGCGCAATCAGCAGAGCGTCTCGCCCGGGCTTGCGCCGGCCGGCGAAGTCATTCCGGAGCGGATCATCACCAAGGCGCCGTCGGCGGAATTGCGCGCCGACCAGACCGACCAGGACTCGCTACCCGAATATGATGTGCTGGATGCCATCCTCACCGGCCTGGTGGAAAACGAACAGGGCCCGCGCGAACTGGCCTCGCAGGGCCATGATCCGGCGCTGATCGCCCGCATCGAGAACATGCTCTACCGCGCCGAATACAAGCGCCGCCAGGCCCCGCCGGGGGTGAAGATCGGCCGCAAGAATTTCGGCCGCGACCGCCGCTATCCGATTACGAACAAGTTTCGCTCGGTGAAGTAGCCCAACCGCCCCTTCCCCTTGCCGGAAACGCGCATCAGCGGTAAGCCGCGCGCTCGCATATCAGCAGGCTTTTACCCATGACCACCAAAGTCCGTTTCGCCCCGAGCCCGACCGGCAAGCTGCATGTCGGCAATGTCCGCACCGCGCTGACCAATGTGCTGTATGCGCGACAGACCGGCGGCATCGTCGTGCTGCGGATCGACGACACCGATCTGGAGCGCTCCACAAAGGCATATGAGGACGGGATCCGGCGCGATCTGGAATGGCTGGGGCTGAACTGGGACGAGACCTTCAGCCAGTCGGACCGTTTTGCTTCCTATGATGCCGCGGCAGAAAAGCTGAAAGCCATGGGCCTGCTCTATCCGGCCTATGAGACCGAGGACGAGCTGGACCGCAAGCGCAAGATCCAGCGCGCCCAGGGCAAGCCGCCGGTCTATGACCGCGCCGCGCTGGACCTGACCGAAGCCCAGAAGGCCGCATACGAGGCTGAAGGCCGCAAGCCGCACTGGCGTTTCAAACTGTCGGGCAATCCGGTGAGCTGGAATGATCTTGTCCGCGGCGAGACTACAATCGATACGGCATCCCTGTCGGACCCGATCCTGATCCGCGAGGACGGTTCGTATCTCTACACATTGCCCAGCGTGGTGGACGATATCGAGGCCGGCATCACCACGATTATCCGCGGCGAGGATCACACCACCAACTCCGGTGCCCAGATCGAAATCTTCCACGCCCTGGGTGGAAAAGCGCCGGAATTCGGCCATCAGGCTCTGCTCGTTGGCGCTGATGGCGGCAAGCTGTCCAAGCGCCTCGGCACGCTGGCGATCAGCGATCTGCGCGAGGAAGGTATTGAAGCCATGGCGATCCTGTCGCTGCTGGCAAAGATCGGCACCTCCGATCCGATCGAGGCCTTCACCGACATCCAGACGCTGATCGACGGCTTCTCCTTCGAGAAATTCTCGCGGGCACCGGCCCGCTTCGATCCGGCCGAGCTGCAGCGCATCAATGCCGCCATCCTGCACCAGCTGGACTATGCCCAGGTGAAAGATCGGCTGCAGGCCATGGGCGCCGATGATGGCGAAGCCTTCTGGCATGCAGTTCGTCCGAACCTTGAAAAGCTGTCGGATGCCACCGAATGGCATGCCCTGATTGCCGGGCCGGTCGAGACAGTGATCGAGGATGCGGGCTATGCCGCACAGGCCGCCGAACACCTGCCGGCAGGCGAACTCACCGGCGCAAGCTGGGGTGAGTGGACGAATGCGCTGAAAGCCGCGACCGGCCGCAAGGGCAAGGATCTCTTCCTGCCACTACGCCTCGCCCTGACCGGACAGCGCCATGGCCCCGACATGTCCGAATTGCTGCCGCTGATCGGCCGGGACCGGGTTCTCGAACGCCTGAAGGGCTAGTCCTGCATCAGCCGCGCGACGGCTTCGGCGGCATCGTCGTGAACGCTGACATGGTCGTGAAATCCGTCCGGCGTGAAGCCTTCCTTCTCGGTGCGGTAAAGCAGGGTGAAGAAAGGGTCCCAGAAAGCCTCGACATCGAGGAAGGCCACAGGCTTGTCATGCTGTGACAGGCGCTGGCGGGACAATACGTCAAAAATCTCTTCCAGCGTGCCCACCCCGCCCGGCAGGATCAGGAAGGCGTCGCTTTCCTCGATCAGGATATTCTTGCGGATCGACATGGTGGTCACGACGCGGGTTTCGGCTTCTTCCAGAAGTCCTTCACGGCGAATCATGAATTCCGGAATCACGCCCAGCACCTTGCCTTTGGCATCCAGAGCGGCCTGCGCAGCAATTCCCATGAGGCCAACATCGCCGCCGCCATAGACCAGACGCACGCCGGCATCTGCAATCGCCTTGCCTGCCGCTGCAGCCGCTTCACCGTAAGCCGGATCCCGGCCTGCGGCTGAACCGCAAAAGACACCGATCGACCGCACTTTTGCCATTTCTTCCTGCCTTTCTGATCTACATAAAGATCATAGAGCGGGTTTGCACCGCTTGCGACCACCGATGGCCGTGATACACCGGCTAAAAAGGAGTTTCGGCATGACCGCCATGCGGTCCCTCATAATGGCAGCCATCCTCGGCGCACTGGCAATCGGTGCAGCCGCTGTTTTCGTACTGACGCGAACGCCTTCGGAACCGCCTGCGGTTGATACGGCAGAGACCGTCAACACCTCCCCTACGACTGATACGGAGATACTGCCTACAACGCCGCCACCAACCTTCGACGTTGTGCGCATCGATCCTGCGGGGACAGCGGTCATGGCGGGCCGTGGCATGCCGGGCTGGCAATTGCGCGTGCTGGGGAATGCAGAAACCATAACCGAGACACCGATCGATTCCGGCGGCGATTGGGTGGTGATCATTTCCGAATCCGATACGCCACTGCCTGTCGGCCCGCTTGAACTGACGCTGGAAATGGAAAGCGAGGCCGGAAACATCATCGCTTCAGAACAAAGCGTGCTGGTCTCCATTCCGCCGTCGCGTGACGAAATTCCACTGGTTGTCATCAGCCGGCCGGGCCAGCCCAGCGAGGTCCGTCAAGGCCCGATGTCGGGCATATCCATGGGCCCGCTCTCGTTGGAAACTGTGGATTATGACGATACCGGAGCGGTGATTTTTGCCGGCACAGCGACGCCTGGCAGCCGGGTCCGCGTTTTCGCCAATGGCGCCATTGTCGGTCAGACCGCGACCGATGTGGACGGCCGCTGGTCGCTGCGCGCCGCGGAAAGCCTGGCGCCGGGCGTCTACGATCTCCAGATCGACATGCTGTCGGTCGATGGTGAGGTGGAAGCCGTTATTGCGCTGCCCTTTGAACGCGTCGCTCCTGAAGAAATCCAGCTCGGCGAAGGCCGCGTCATCGTCCAGCCGGGAAATAGCCTCTGGCGAATTGCCCGCAGGGTTTATGGCGAGGGCATGCAGTATACGGTGATTTATCAGGCCAATAGCGACCAGATTCGCGATCCGGACCTCATCTATCCGGGACAGGTCTTCTCAACACCCAGCCAGGGCGACCAGCCCCAGGAAACGGAACAGGGCGGCTAGGCTGCGTGAGACTTCCCGTCACGCGCGGCGCTTAGCGCCTCGGCAATCCGGAACGCCATATCCAGCGCCTGGTCCGCATTCAGGCGGGGATCGCAATGCGTGTGATACCGGCTCGACAGGTCGGCTTCGGTCAACGCCTTGGCCCCGCCAACGCACTCGGTGACGTCCTGCCCGGTCATCTCGAAATGCACGCCACCGGGATAGCCGCCTTCGCCCGATACAGCGGCCATGAAACCTTCCAGCTCTTTCAGCACACGATCGAAATCGCGGGTCTTATAGCCGCTGTCGGTCTTCACTGTATTTCCGTGCATGGGGTCACACGACCACACAACAGCGCGTCCGGCCTCCTCAACAGCCCGCACGAGCGATTGCAGACGCTGAACGACATTATCGGCACCCATACGGGTGATCAGGACGATGCGTCCCGCTTCGTTTTCGGGGTTAAGAACGTCCAGCAGGGCGAACAATTCGTCAGGCGTAATGGTCGGGCCGCACTTCACGCCGACCGGATTCATGATTCCGCGCATGAACTCCACATGGGCGCCATCCGGCTGCCGGGTCCGTTCGCCGATCCACAACATATGCGCGGACGTCGCAAGCCAAGCATCGCCGGTTGAATCACGCCTGGTCAACGCTTCTTCGAAAGGCAGGTGCAGCGCCTCATGGCTGGTGTAGAAGTCCACGCTCTCCAGACTGCGCGCCGCATCACCCGTAACACCACACGCGCGCATGAATGCCAGGGCCTCGGATATCCGATTCGCCAGTTGCGCATAGCGGTCGCTGGCGGGCGAATCCTTCACGAATTCCAGCGTCCAGCGGTGCACATTGCCAAGATCGGCATAACCACCTGACGCAAAGGCCCGCAACAGATTGATCGTCGCCGCCGATTGTTCATACGCCCGGATCAGGCGCTGCGGATCCGGCAATCGCGCCGCATCCTCGAACGCCATGTCATTGACGCTATCGCCGCGGTAACTGGGCAACTCAATGCCGCCCATCGTTTCTGTCGGCTGCGAACGCGGCTTGGTGAACTGGCCGGCAATCCGCCCGACTTTGACCACAGGTTTGGCGGCGGCAAAGGTCAGGATTACCGCCATCTGAAGGATCACGCGGAAAGTGTCGCGAACATTGTCGGCGGAAAACTCCTTGAAACTTTCCGCGCAGTCACCGCCCTGAAGAAGGAACGCCTTGCCGGCCGCCACATCGGCCAGCTGACGCCGCAATCGCCGCGCTTCCCCGGCGAAAACCAGCGGTGGCTTGGCACCCAACTCGACCTCGACGCGCTGCAATTCAGACATGTCGGGATAGTCCGGCAGCTGGGCAGCAGGCCGATCACGCCAGGAAGACGGCGTCCAGTTCAGGAGATTTCCGGCGGTGTCCATTTTTCTTTCAACGTCACCAATTCTTCCGCGACAGTCGGGTGGACCGCGCAGGTCGCATCAAACTGTGCCTTCGTCAAACCGGCTTTCACAGCGATGGCGACCGCCTGGATGATTTCCGGACTGTCATCACCGGCCATGTGAACTCCGACGACCTGTTGGGTATCCTGCCTCACAACCAGCTTCACCAACATGCGGCTTTCCGACCCGGACAAGGCATTCTTCATCGGTTTGAAGGTTGCCTTGTAGATGTCGACATCACCGAATTTCTGCCGCGCCGCGTGTTCGCTCAGACCCACACTCCCCACGGGCGGCTGTGTGAAAACAGCACTGGCAACATCGGCATGATCGAAAGCGGTCGGCTCGTCTCCAAACACGGTCGCCGCAAACGCCGCGCCTTCGCGGATTGCGACAGGGGTCAGATTGATCCGGTCGGTGACATCGCCAACGGCATAGATGCTGTCCACATTGGTCTTCGAAAAGGCATCGACGATGATTGAACCATTATCGCGCGTTGCCACTCCGGCCTTGTCGAGCCCCAGCCCGTCTGTGTGGGCGACACGGCCCACAGCCTGGATCACAACATCCGCCTCCAACTCCTCACCGGTGTCGGTCTCGACCTTGCGCCGGCTATTATCCAGTTCGGAGATACGGCTGATATTGGCATGTGTCATGACGCGCACGCCGGAGCGTTTCAATTCCTCATGGACATGCGATCGAACGTCGTCATCAAAACCGCGCAGCACTGTATCGCGGCGGTAGATCTGACAGACTTTGGACCCGAGGCCCGCAAAGACTTGCGCAAACTCGCAAGCGATATAGCCGCCACCCTGGATAACAACGTGGTCCGGCCGCTGTTTGAGATGGAAAACCTCATTCGAGGTAATGGCCAGTTCTTCTCCTTCGATGCCGAGCTGTGCCGGCGTCCCGCCGACGGCGATAAGAATGTAGCGGGCGCTGACCGTCCGACCCTCTTTGACGAGCCTCACCGTGTTGGCGTCCTCCAGCACGGCACGGTCATGGATAATCTCGACACCGGAGTTCGAGAGGTTTTTCACATATATGCCCGATAGCCGATCGACTTCGTCATGCAGATTGGCGCACAGGGTTGGCCAGTCATGACTGACATTCTCAGCCGACCAGCCATAGCCTTCTGCTTCCTTGAAGGCCTTGCCATAGGCCGAGGCATAGACAAGAAATTTCTTGGGCACACAGCCGCGTATGACACACGTTCCACCCACGCGATATTCTTCGGCAATGGCGACGCGCGCCCCGCGCATGGCTGACATGCGCGCCGCTCTTACGCCACCAGAGCCAGCCCCGATGACAAAAAGGTCGTAATCAAATCCGGACACGATTGTTTCCGCTAGCGGTTTTCGAGCAATTCGGTGATCCGCGGCATGGCATTCATCATCGCCTGCTCGCCAAGACGCTCGCCGATAACTTGTCCCTGGCTTGAGAGCACGGGCTGCAAGCTGTTGAGTTTCTGGCCTGTCGATGAACGGAAGAAGGAAAGAATGTCTTCCAGTTCCTCTTCGGTGAAATGCTCGACATAGATTTCAGCGACATCGTTGATGAACTCGGGCATCAGGACCCGGATTTCATCCAGGAAAAATTCCATGATGCGGTCGCCCTCGGGTTCGGTGAGGTCGGGAATGCTGGCGCGGAAAGACTGGGTCAACAGCGGCCCCATGGATCCGATCAGCTCGATCATCATTTCTTCTGCGCCGGATTCCTGGACAACAGCCACCGCCAGTTCATGGTGGCGGTCCTGCGCATGAAGGGCGGGCGCAGTGGCCAGCATTGAAACGGCGAATACGAGGCTGGTGAAAAGTTTCATTTAGAGCTCCATTACACGTGCGCCGTGATCTTCGCCGACAATGATGACGCGGGCCAGCCCTATGAACAATCCGTGCTCGACCACGCCGGGGATATGCAGCAAGCGATCCGAAAGGGCCGCGGCATCCGGGATCGAGGTGCAGGCACAATCCAGTATGTAGTGGCCGCCATCCGTGACAAAGGGTTCCAGACCGTCGCCGCGACGGCGCAGCTTGACATCACCATGCGCAATTCCACTGGCGCGCAATGCGTCAAATATCTTCTTGGCCGTAATCGTGAAGGCAAACGGATCGACTTCCACCGGCAAGGGAAACTCGCCCAGCTGCCCCTTAAGCTTGGTCTCGTCGATGACGACCACCATCAGGTCCGAAGCATGAGCGATGATTTTTTCGCGTAACAGGCAACCACCGCCACCCTTGACCAGCTGGAAACGGCCATCCACTTCATCCGCGCCGTCAACGGTGACGTGAATCCGGTCCACATGATCGATCTGGCGCAGCGTAATCCCGCTTTCCTCTGCAACCCGGGCCGTCTGTTCCGAAGTTGGAACGCCGACAATTTCAAGCCCTCCACGAACGAGCTCACCGAGCTGCCGGATAAAAACTTCCGCTGTAGACCCCGAACCCAGCCCGACGGTCATACCGCTGCTCACATACTCCAGAGCGGCGGCAGCAGCGTGTGTTTTCTGTTCAGCAGCACTCATGAGTTTACTCCTGCCAGCAGGACATATTTGAGTTCGGTGAACTCCTCCACGCCCCACTTTCCGCCTTCGCGCCCGATCCCCGATTGCTTCATACCGCCAAAAGGCGTCGAGGCGGAGCCGACCATCGGCGCATTCACGCCGATCATTCCATAATCCAGGCCTTCAGACATCCGGTGCACACGTCCGATATCACGTGTGTAGAGGTAGGCCGCGAGGCCATAGGGCGTGTCATTGGCCAGCTGAAGGATCTCGTCCTCGTTCTGCGCCCGATAGACGGATGCCACCGGTCCGAAAATCTCACTGCGCGCAATCTCCAAATCGAAATTGCCGCCATCGATCAGCGTTGGTGCGTAGAAAGAGCCGCCCAGTTCATCCGCCAAAGGCTGACCACCGACCACGACACGCGCTCCTCCAGCGACCGCCTTTTTCACCAGCGCATCAACCCGCGCGACAGCCTCGTCATGGATCAGCGGGCCGATATCACTATCCTCCGCGAAACCGTCACCGGCCTTGACTGAAGAAATCTTGGCTTCAAGGCGCGAGACAAACTCGTCTGCAATGCTGGCCTGGACAATGATCCGGTTCGGAGACACGCAGGTCTGCCCACCCGAGCGGAATTTGGCCTGAGCGACTCCGGCAGCAGCCGCGTCAAGATCGGCATCATCCATGACAATGAAGGGCGCATTCCCGCCCAGCTCCAGTGCCACGCGTTTGATCCCGTCAGCCGCCTGACGCATCAGCAGCTTTCCGATTTCGGTCGACCCCGTGAAACCGATCATCCGGACCTCGGGCGCCCCCGTCATGACTGGCCCCAGCTTCGTGGCATCGCCGCAAATCACATTGAAGACCCCATCCGGGAAACCGGCACGGTCAGCCAGCTCCGCCAGCGCCAGGGCCGTCAGCGGCGTTTCCGGTGCCGGCTTGATTACGATGGGGCACCCGGCTGCCAGAGCCGGGGCTGCCTTGCGGGTGATCATGGCGGCCGGAAAATTCCATGGCGTAATACATGAGACGACGCCAACCGGCTGCCGGATCGTCCATCCCCGTGCACCTGGTGCCGGAACCGGCAGCGTTTCGCCATGTACCCGCGCGGCTTCATGAGCAGACCATTCTACAAAGCCTGCGCCATAGGCGATTTCACCCTTGGCTTCGCGCCAGGGCTTGCCCATCTCGGCGGTGATCAGAGTGGCAAGATCGTCGGTATTATCCTGGATCAGCTGATGCCATTTCAGCAATACGCGCGCCCGCTCGAAAGGTGACGTCTTGCGCCACACCTTCAATGCTTCCGACGCTGCGGCAATAGCGGCTTGCGCCCCGGCTTCGCCGACATCAGAGACATCAGCAATTTTCTCGCGGTTGGCGGGATTATCGACCGCAAAGCTCGTCTCGCCGCCGGTCCATGCGCCACCGATATAGGATTGGGTCCTGAATAAGGCCGGGTCGTTCAGCCGGTTGGACAATTCCATGTCTCAACTCTCCGATTTGCGTTTTTCCATCGCCGCGCGAAAACGCGCCGCCCAGCCTTCCTTGTTCACCTGCTTGGCTCGCCCCAGAGCCAGCGCATCGTCGGGCACATTATCGGTCACGACGCCGCCGGAGCCCGTATAAGCCCCTTTGCCGATGCTGACCGGCGCCACCAGCGAGGAATTGGAACCGATGAAGGCTCCCTCGCCAATATGGGTCTGATGCTTGCCGAATCCATCATAATTGCAGGTGATGGTGCCCGCACCGATATTGGCTTTCGAGCCGACCGTCGCATCCCCGATATAGGCCAGGTGGTTGGCTTTCGCCCCCTTGCCGAAGGTGGATTTCTTGACCTCGACGAAATTGCCGATCTTGGCCCCCTCGCCAATGTCGGCACCAGGCCGCAGGCGCGCGTAAGGACCGATCACGGCTCCGCCATGAACCACGCAACCTTCCAGATGCGAGAAAGCATGAATATGCGCGCCGCTCTCCACAGTAACGCCCGGACCGAAAACCACATTCGGCTCCAGAATCACATCCGGTCCGATCTGCGTGTCATGGGCAACAAAGACGGTTTCCGGTGCGGTCATGGTGACACCATCACGCATTAGTTCGTCGCGGCGGCGGCGTTGCCAGCTGGCCTCTGCTTCGGCCAGATCGACGCGGGAATTGACGCCCAGCACCTCCGCCGCATCACCCTCTACGGCCACAGCCTTCAGGCCACGCGCGCGGGCCAGCCCCACGACATCCGTCAGATAATATTCGCCATTGGCGTTGTCATTGGTGACTTCACCCAGCAGCTCGAACAAAAGCGGCGCCGGCGCTGCCAGAACACCGGAATTCACGAAACCGATGGCGCGTTCTTCCTCGCTGGCATCCTTGAACTCGACGATGCGATCAAGGAGCCCGTCTTTCACAACCAAACGGCCATAAGCGGCCGGGTCATCCGGTGAGAATCCCAGGACAGCAACAGACGCGCCGTCTTCCAGGGCCGTAAAAACCTTCTCTACCGTCGCTGCGGTGATCAATGGCGTATCGCCATAGAGGACAATCGCATTGCCGCCGAAACCGGACATCGCATCCTGCGCGGACTGCACGGCGTGGCCGGTGCCCAGCGGCGGATCCTGAAGGGCCGTCGCGGTTCCGTTAGCCTCGCCCAGAGCCCCGATCTGCGGTGATTGCTGCCCGTATACCGTAACGATGCTTTCCGCTCCGACCTGCCGCGCGAGATCGATGGACCATTCCAGCATTGGCCGGCCACCCACCTGATGCATGCATTTCGGCAGACCGGACTTCATCCTTGTGCCAAGGCCGGCAGCGAGAATTATGGCGGCGCGGGGCTGGGTCATCAACGGCTCCTCATCGGATACGCATTGCAATTGAGACCCCGCGCTATAGACCATCCCCCACAAGGATGCGACCGCTTCTTTTGGCGAATTTGCGGGTTGGGAGATCAGCTTTCATGTCGGACTGTTTCCAGGGCGCGGGTATAGCCTTTGATCTCGACGGAACACTGGTGGATACCGCGCCCGATCTGGTCCGCGCGTTGAACGCGGTCGTCGCGGAGGACGGGCTGCAGGGTGTCGCGCTGGCCGATGTACGTATTATGGTCGGACGCGGCGCACGGGTGCTGATCGAACGGGCCTATAGTGCCCAGGACCGGCGTCTCGATCCCGACATTGTGGATACCAAGGTCCAGCGTTTCATCGACGTCTACAAGGCGGGAATAGCCAATCTCAGCAGCCCATTTCCCCGCTGTATCGAAACACTGGATTTTCTGGCTGGAAAAGGCGCGCGGCTCTCGGTCTGCACCAACAAGCCCAGCGTTCTGGCCGATGCGCTGCTTGATGCGCTGGGCATGACGCACCGCTTCGAACGCGTCATCGGACCGGACCGGACATCCGCCAAAAAGCCGGACGCCGCGCATTTCTGGAGTGCGGTCGGGGATGCCGGGCCAAATCTCGCGCTGATTGGAGATTCGATCACCGATTCGGCTTGCGCCAAGGCAGCCGGAATTCCGTGTGTCATCCTGACTCACGGATACAGCGAGATACCGCATCAGGCTTTGGGCGCTGATGCGGTTCTCGATAGCTTTGAAAGCTTGCCCGATAAGCTGGCAGAGCTCTGGCAGGGCCGGTCTTAGGCCGAGCGCAGCTCCGGCAGACGATCATTGGCGGTACGGCTGGGGGCCGTATCATTTGCAGCGCTCTGACGGCGCGGCATGCCATTGACCATGTTCGAGCGGACATCGGTCCGTGCGGACCGCATGGCCGGCATGAAACCGGCATCAACAAGTTCAATATTCACATCATAGCCACGGTCTGCCCAGTAGGCTTCAATCCGTTGCTTCAGTCGACGCGCGCCTTCCGGCGTGCAGAGGTCATTGCTCATAGCGATACTCCGAACCGGCGGTTCATTCCGCCTGGGTTACGTGCGCTCCCCTCTTGGAAAGTAGGAAACCGATCATCGATGACCACGTTTCCAACACCACCTGTTAACAGGCTGGCGCGCTCTATGACGAGTTCATGACGTCAGGTCAAGGCGTGATCCAAAAAAATTTTCGAAAATTTAGAATCCAGCCATGCGATTGCGGGCGACGCTTGACCTCAAATACCTTTAGCCCCTATACGCCGCCGCTCTGGAATGGGCGATTAGCTCAGCGGGAGAGCACTGCCTTCACACGGCAGGGGTCGCTGGTTCAATCCCAGCATCGCCCACCATTCCCCCCCTTCGATTGCGAATCAGGCTGCCGTCCCGAAGCCGGACAAGTCAGCTGCCGGTCATTCCGTCGCACACAAGCTACTTGCGAAAGGTTCTCAAAAGTGTCAGTGAAGCGGCGAACCAAACGGAGCGCCCCGATGAACCGCCTTTTTGCCATCGCGCTAATCACTGTGACGGCCGCAGCCTGCAACCAATCCAGTGGAGATGACAATGTCGTCAACATCTACTCGGCCCGGCACTATGACTCGGACGCCTATGTCTATGATGCCTTCACGGCTGAGACCGGCATAGAGGTCAATCTGATCGAGGCAGGCGGTGATCTGTTGATCGAGCGGATCCGGACCGATGGTGAGCGCAGCCCGGCAGATGTGGTCATCACGGTCGATGCCTCCCGGCTGCAACGCGCCGAAGAGGCCGGGCTTTTTGCACAAACCGATTTTTCCGCCCTCGCTGACGGTGTCCAGGCGCACGTCATTGACCCCGACGGATATTGGGCTGGATTCGCGCTGCGTACCCGCGTGATTGCTTACAACCGTGAAACCGTCGATCCGTCCGAAATCAGCTCCTATCTCGACCTGGCCGACCCCCGCTGGCAGGGCCAGATCTGCATCCGCTCGTCCGACAATGCCTATAACCAGTCGCTGCTGGCTTCGATCATTGCACACCATGGCGAACAAGCTGGCGAAGCCTGGGCCAGAAGTGTTGTCGCTAATTTTGCTCGTGCCCCGCAGGGGGGCGACACCGACCAGATCCGCGCGATCGGAGCCGGTGAATGCGACATCGCCGTCGTCAACCATTACTATTATCTGCGCCTGGCTCATTCCGGCGACCCGGCCACCGTTGAGCTGACCGACCGGATCGGCTTGATCTTCCCGTCCGGCAACACGGGAACGCATGTGAATATTTCCGGTGTCGGTATCGCTGCCAACGCTCCACACGGAGAAAATGCGGAAGCTTTCGTGCGTTTCCTGTTCAGCCCCGAAGCCCAGCGCGCCTACGCTGAAATTGCCAACGAGTTTCCGGCCGTTACGGGTGCGGCCTACGACAATGCCGACCTCAGAGCTTTCGACGGCTTCGAGGCCGATACGCTGAACATTTCGGAGCTGGGTGATAATGCCGAGACAGCGCGCCGTGTTTTCGACCGCGTCGGTTGGCCCTGAGCCTGAATGACGTTTTTCCGGCCAGGACCCGCACTGCTTGGAAGTCTGGCAGCCCTGGTGGCGGCCGGCCCAATTCTGGCTGTGGCGTGGCTGGGTGTCACCTCGCCCTGGGATGATTATCTCACCCACCTCGCCTCGACGCGCCTGGCCGGATATATCGCCAATACCTTGATTGTTTCAGCAACCGCAATGTTGCTGGCGGGACTGATCGGAACGCTCGCCGGCTGGGCCATCGCCCGTCTCGAATTTCCCGGCCGCGGACTGCTGGAATGGGCACTGGCGCTGCCTTTGGCTGTACCGGCCTATGTCGCCGCCTATGGCTGGCTGGACCTGACCCAGGCGGCTGGCCCCCTTCAAACGCCTCTGCGCGAATCCGGACTGGCGGTCCTGACCAGCTGGATGCCGGTAGTTCGCGGACCAGTCGGCGCCGGCTTTGTTTTCGCCGTTGTACTCTATCCTTATGTCTACCTGATCGCCCGCCAGGCTTTCTCCGAACAGCATCCGGACCTTCAACATGCGGCGAGAACGCTGGGCGCATCGAACTGGCAGTCCGCAATGCGTGTGACCTTTCCTCTGGTTCGTCCGGCCGTAATCGCGGGCCTGGCACTGGTGGCCATGGAATCGATCGCCGATTTCGGCGCCGTCGCGCATCTGGGCGCCCCGACTCTGACCGTTGGTGTGGTCCGCGCCTGGGCCGGCGCCGGCTCGGTCGCCGATGCCGCACGGCTGGCGATCGTCCTCGCCTTCTTCGCCTACATTGCCTTTGCGCTGGAACGCCAGAGCCGTTCACGGGCCCGATACGGACAGGCCCAGGGTCAGCAAAGACCGACCGAGCGGCACGCCCTGTCAGGATGGCCGGCAGGACTGGTCAGTCTGGCCTGCCTATTGCCTATCTTGCTGGGGCTTGTCATCCCCCTGGCCCGCCTTGGCTATCTTGCCGTAACCGAACCGGTCGCACGCGGCGTTGTACCGGCATTGTTGAACTCGCTCCTGGTGGCATCGATAACAGCCGTAATTGCGGCTGCGCTCGGTCTGGGTGCTGCCTACGCCATTCGCAGCGGTACCCGCCTTGGCGCCTTCTCCGCGAGACTGGCCAGCCTTGGTTATGCGGCTCCGGGCGCCGTCGCCGCTGTCGGCGCTCTGGTGTTGTTTGCAGGCCTCCAGATGGCGCTCGACGGCCTCTGGGGCGGACAATTCCCGATCCTTCTGTCTGCCACGGCTGGCGCGTTGGTGTTCGCCTATCTCTCCCGGTTTGCCGCTGTCGCCATTGCGCCCAGCGAGACCGCACTCGCCCGTGTGAATGCGCGTCTGGACGATGCGGCCATGACGCTCGGTGCCAGCCGCCGGCGGATTGCTACCGAAATCCACTGGCCACTGATATTCACCGGCATCGCAATCGCTGCATTGATGGTATTCGTCGAGGTGATGAAGGAATTGCCTGCCACCATGATTCTGCGCCCGTTCAATACCGACACACTGGCGGTGATAGCCCACAATTACGCTGCGGATGAACGCCTGGGCCAAGCGGCGCTGCCCTCGCTGATCCTCGTTCTCGCTTGCCTGCCCGCCATGATACTGGCGGCACGGTCGCAATCGTCGCGGCGTTCAGTTTGACGGCCCCTGTCCTGACCATACGCGGCGCTGAAAAAGCGCTGGGCGGACAGCCCATCCTGAAAGGCGTCGATCTCGACCTTGCGCCCGGCTGCATCATGGCGGTGCTTGGCCCGTCAGGAGCCGGCAAGTCGACCTTGTTGCGCGTCATTGCCGGCCTCGAGAAACTGGACGCCGGACAGCTGGCAAGCGGCAGTCAGAACTGGGATGGCAGCAGCCGTTTCATTCCCGCCCAGCAGCGGCGGATCGGCTTTGTGTTTCAGGATTATGCGCTGTTCCCGCACCTGACCGTGCGCGACAATATCGCCTTCGGCCTCCAAGAGCTGCCCAGAGAGGAGCGTGCGGCTCGAACAGAAGAATTGATGCAGACCGTCGAGATCAGCCGCCTTGCCGGTTCGTATCCGCATGAATTGTCCGGTGGCGAACAACAACGTGTTGCCCTGGCGCGCGCATTGGCACCGCGCCCGGAAATCGTCCTTCTCGATGAACCCTTTTCCAGCCTCGACAGGCGCTTGCGGTCGGAACTCCGACAACAGACCATCGAGGCGATCAAGCAGTCCGGTGCCGCTGCCCTGATCGTCACCCATGATGCAGACGAAGCGTTCGAGACGGCCGACCAGCTCGCCCTCATGGAAGACGGGAAGATCGTTCAGACCGGCGCACCGCTGGACGTCTATATGCGTCCCGCTTCACTGACCTGTGCCCGGCTTCTGGGCGATCTGAATGTTTTGCCGGCCAGAGTGAAATCCGGAGCGATTGCGACACCGTTCGGCCCCATCCCTTCCGGCAAGTTTGCCGACGATACGACTGTTTACGTACTGGTCCGTCCGGAAGCCCTGGTCCAGAACGGGGAAGGCGCAGAATGTGTCGTGCAGAGTGCGTCAGTGCGGCAGGGCCGGTTGCTGGCCCGCGTATCTTCACCAGATGAATCCATCTGGCTCAGCGACATGCCCCTAAGCGCAGGCATGGAAAAGGGCGAGACTGTCAGCCTCGCCCTTGACCTGGAAAAAATTTCGATCCTGCCGGTCTAGGCAGCGGCAGCCTTGGAGGCGGCAGCTTCCTCGATCCGGGCGCGCGCCATCTCGTCGGCGATAACGTTGGACGGACGGCCTTCATTCTCGGCACGGTCCAGGATTTCACCCAGCGTAGCTTCCAGATTGACCAGTTTCTGCTTCACCCATGCCGGATCGTAATCGCCGCGGATTTCGCCTGTCACATTGATGATACCACCGGCATTGATCACATAATCCGGCGCGTAGAGGATGCCGCGGCGTTGAAGCTCGGCGCCCATTTCGCGGGTTGCCAGCTGGTTATTGGCAGCGCCTGCCACCATGCGGACCTTCAGGCGGTCAATCGTATCTGGATTGATGATCGAACCCAGTGCACACGGTGCAAACACATCGACTTCCTGATCGTAGATCGCGTCCTTGTCGACGATGGTCGCGCCAAATTCCTTCACATGCTTCTGCAGGGCATCGACATTCATGTCGGCGACAATGATTTCGGCACCCGCGCGGGAAAGATGTCCACACAGATAGGTGCCGACATGACCGGCCGCGCCCTGAACAGCAACGCGGATGCCTGTCATGTCATCGGACCCGGTCGCGCGCTTCACGCAAGCGCGAATGCCACGGAACACACCCTCGGCCGTCACCGGAGACGGATCGCCGGACGCGGCTTTCCCTTCCGGCAAGCCGGTCACATGCCGTGTCGCCTTGTAGACGCTCACCATATCGTCAGGGCTGACGCCGACATCTTCGGCGGTAATGTAGTTGCCGTTCAGTGCATCAACTGCACGGCCGAAGGCCTGGAACAATGCGTCGCGATCGAATGAGCCCTGCGGCTTCATGATCACGCTCTTACCGCCGCCGATCGGCAGGTCGGCCATCACATTCTTGTAGCTCATGCCCTGAGAGAGACGGAGGGCATCGTCGAGCGCGTCAGCAGAGCTGTCATACGTCCAGAAACGGCAACCGCCGCAAGCCGGACCGCGCGCAGTCGAGTGCACACCGATAATGGCCTTCAGGCCCGTTTTTTCGTCGGTGGCAAAGAGAACTTTTTCATGATTGTCGAATGACGGGTGTTCGAGAACACTCATATTTGTATCCGTTTCCTGGCCGTGGCAGGGGAGGCGCGCTTTACCTTTACGGCACCTGCGCGCGGCGGCGTGGGGATAACCGCTCAGCAGCCTCGGGACAAGCCAAACAAGCGGCTATTCGCAAAGCAATCTCATATTGCGCTGCACCATCGGAAGCAGCTCCTCGGAAAACCAGGAATGGCGTCTGATCCAGCCATTGTTCCGCCAGGACGGATGCGGCAGTGGAATGATGTCTGGTCCGTATTCCCGCCAGGCGGCGACCGTGTCGGTGACATTACCCTTATAGCGCTTGCCCAGAAAGAATTTCTGAGCGTGGCCACCAACCAGGATCGTGAGCCGGATATGGGGAAGTGCCGCATCCAGATGGCGTTGCCAGAGCCTGGCACATCGTGGCCGTGGAGGCTTGTCGCCGCCTTTTGTATCAAGCCCCGGAAAACAGAATCCCATCGGGGTGATCGCCATGAAGTCCGGATCGTAGAAGCGCCGCTTGTCAATTCCCAGCCATTGACGCAACCGGTCACCCGATGGATCCGTGAAAGGCTTGCCGGACGCATGAACCCGTGTTCCAGGTGCCTGCCCGACCAACCGCACTTGTGCCCTCCTGCCGGCCTGGATGACCGGGCGCGGCTGCGGGATCTCACCGACACAAGCATGGCAGCTGCGGATTTCGGCCAGCAAACGATCCAGATCGCTCATGTGTGCAATGAGATGCGGTAAACGCCTTTGAAATCGGTCGGATCAACAGGCTTGCCCTTGCGCAAAATATCAACTTTGCCAGCCAGAGCCAGACGGACTGCCGCCTGCTTGACGGCACCCAGGCGGCCACGCCAGTGCTCCGCATCGAGTTCACGCGCTGCATCAGTCGGGCAGATTGACTTGCCTGCTCCCCTCGCCTCTACAAGAGTCATGATGACGGCTTCAACAGTGTCGTTATCCATAACGCCTGTTTAGCGGCTGGATTCGAAGATGCGAAGAGACCATCGCCCTTATTGGATGCACGCGGCCTGGGAGCGCTTCGAAAATGCGTGGGCCCGGCATTTCCTGTACCCGCATTTCGAGCAGATCGGCCCTGCCGCGAAGCTGACCCAGCCCTGGCACATCGAATTGTTCGGGCCGAACATTTCTGCTGGCACCACGCTTAATATCGTTGCGACGCGGGACAACAATGTCCGGCTGACGGTCTGGTCGCCAGCTGACCAGGCAGGGAAGATCGAGATTGGTGACGCCGTCTTCATGGCGCCGGGCACACGTATTCAGGCAACGAAAGCCATCCGCATCGGTCATGCTTGCCTGTTTGCGTCAAACACAACGGTTACCGACAGCGACTGGCACGGCTTGTATGATCGCGTCGACCCGGAACCGGAGGGACGGCCTGTCGTGCTGGGGGATAATGTCTGGGTCGGCGATGGCGCCTTCATCGCCAAGGGCGTGACAATTGGCGATCATGCCGTAATCGGCGCGAGATCAGTCGTAACCCGGGATGTCCCGGCCTATGCCGTGGTCGCAGGCTCCCCGGCCAGGGTCATCAGAATGCTGGATCCGGTCCATCCGATGAAGACACGTCTGGATATGGTCGGAGAAATCCGGGGAATCTCCCGTTTCATGGATGATGCCTACCGGAAAGAACTGGCGGGAAATTCCACCCTTGGCTGGCTACGGTCGAAACTGTTCCCCCAACGCGGCGATTGACCCATGAAACGTCCTCATGGCGAAACCTGTATTGGATAATCTCATGAGCGTCTGGACACCCTGCAAGAAAGTCTGCTTCGTCGATCCGAAAGTCGGCCTTTGTGTGGGCTGTTTCCGGTCGCTGGAAGAGCTCGGGCAGTGGACGGCCTACACGGACGAAGAACGCAAGGCGATCAAGCGAGACCTGCCAGTGCGCGAGGAGAACTACCGGAAAATGAAGGAGAAAAAAGCGTGAACCGTCTGATTGTCTCGCTAGCTTTTTTCACTGGCACAGCCGTCTTGCTCGGCTTTTTCATTCTGCCCGCACTGGCCAACTCCGCAGTCGGCTACCGGGTGATCTTGCCGGGCGTCCTTTATTTCATCTTCGGGTTTGGACTGCTCGCCGGCGCGTTCTGGACTTGGCGACTTGTACGTCCGGCATCACGTCCCGAACAGATTGTTCTTGGCATAAGTGCGTTATCAGGTCTGGCTTTCGGGGTTCGGATGGTGCTGGTGACGTTCGGTTAGCCAGCCAGGAAAGCCTCGCGCAAAAGGCTGAAAGCGGTCACGACCAGGCCGACCGCGAACAGGCGCCGCAAGAGTCGTTCAGGCATGGTGTGGGCCAGGCGCGCACCTACGGGTGCGACGAAAAAGGCGGATGCTGCGAGGATCAGAAAGCCCAGACCATCAACATAGCCCAGCGCCGTTGGCGTGCGGCCGGGCTCGTCCCAACCGAAAACGATGAAGCCGAGAGCGCCCGGCAAGCCAATCGCCACGCCGAACCCCGCTGCTGTGGCGACAGCCTGGCGGATGGACTTGCCACAAAGCGTCATCAACGTGACCCCGAAAACGCCGCCGCCAATTCCCAGCAAGGCTGAAAGGATGCCGATCAGAGCACCGAAGCCGGCGCGCGGCAGACCGCCGGGCATCTGGTCGGCCAGATGCCAGTCGGGGCGCCCGAAATAGAATTGCGCAGACAAAAGAAGAGCGACCAGTCCGAACAACGCGGTAAGTCCCCGCCCCGGGATCTGGTCAGCCACAAACCCGCCAATCAGCGCACCCACGACAATCCATGGCGTCCATGTCCGCAGGATCGCGAAATCCACCGCCCCGTGTTTCGCATGTGCGGTTACCGAGCGCAGCGACGTGGCAACGATCACAGCCAGCGACGTGCCAACCGCCATGTGCATGCGGACGGCGTCATCATAACCGAGGGCACCAAGCACGAAATAGAAGGCGGGCACCATCACCACGCCGCCGCCAATGCCAAACATGCCGGCGATCAGTCCTGCAAAAAGGCCGGTGGCGACCAGCGCTGCGGCCAGACCGAACAGTTCAGCCGTCATGCGCCCACCCTTTCAACCCGCGTTGCAGCCAGCGCTTCGAGCACAATTTCGAGCCCGGCACCGTCCCTTACCGCTTTTTCCGACAGCGTCCGGCGCCATTGACGCGCCCCGGGGCGGCCATGGAACAAGCCCAGCATGTGCCGCGTGATGGAGTGCAGGCGGATGCCTTTCGCCAGCTGCCCCTCGATATAGGGGAGGTAGGCCTCGACAGCCTCTTCCGGGGTCGAGACAGGATTGGTGTCGCCATAGACGGCCCGGTCGACATCCGCGAGCAGCCAGGGGGTATGATAGGCCGCCCGGCCAAGCATCACGCCATCAAGTCCCTGCTGTTCTGATAGCGCCATTTCCAGCGTTTCCAGACCACCATTGAGGATGATGTCCATTTCCGGAAAATCGCTCTTCATAGTGCGGATCAGGCCGTAATTAAGCGGCGGCACGGTGCGGTTTTCCTTCGGGCTCAACCCTTTCAGCCATGCCTTGCGGGCATGGATGATGACAGTCCGGATACCGCGCGCCCGGACGGCCTCAAGCATGGCCGGAAGCGCTGCTTCAGGATCCTGGTCATCGACGCCGATACGGCACTTCAAGGTGACCGGCGCGTCCACAGCCGACTGCATGGCATCAAGACAATCCGCCACCAGGGCCGGCTCCCTCATCAGGCAGGCACCAAACCGCCCGGACTGGACCCGGTCGGATGGACAGCCAACGTTCAGATTGACCTCGCAATAGCCGAGGTCGGCACCGATCCTTGTTGCACGGGCGAGTTCATCAGGATCCGATCCGCCCAGCTGCAAGGCGACCGGCTGTTCTGCCGGGTCAAATCCGATCAGGCGCTCGACATCACCATGCGTGACCGCAGCACTGGTCGCCATTTCGGTATAGAGCAGCGCATGACGGCTCATGATGCGGTGGAACGCCCGGCAATGCCTGTCGGTCCAGTCCATCATAGGCGCCACGCTGAAGCGGCGGTCGGGTTCGGTTCGCGCTGTCATGGCGGCTCACATAGCGCTCCTTGCGTCAGACAACAAACCGCACATTCCGCTTAACCGGACTCTAAGGCCTCAATGTCATACTGCCCGCTGCAATCAATGGAGCCTCGAAATGGCCAAGGCCGTCTTCCACAAGAATCAGCGCGTCTATGTCCGCCCTGTCGGCACGTGGGCTTTGATCGAACAGGTAAAGCCGCACTGGGTAAAGGGCGTCGAGGAACCGGTCCGGATTTCCTATGATTGCGGTCTGGGACGCGATTTTGTCGCCGACGAACTGGCCGAGGAAGAGCGTCAGGACGCCGACGTCAGCGGATGGCGGTTGATGCGGGCCAGAAACAAGTGGCAATCGCCTGACGAATGCACTCATCACCCGTTTCCCGGGACCTTTCCCATCATTGTGACTGACGAGCAGGATTGGGGCGGATGGCGCGTGCCGGGAGCAGAATATAACCGAGACCCACAATTGATCGAATTCCAGGCGCGTCTGATCGCGACCTGTCCATCGCTTTACAAGCTGGCGGAAAAACTTGCCGAACAGGCCGACCGGGCTGATGACCTGCCCGAGGATTTGAGGGTGATGGTTGAGTTCGCGCGATCGACGGTGAAGAAGATCAAGTCGAAACCGTCAGAAGCACCGCCGGGCACAACTAAAGCAGCTTAACCCACCTCTAACGCTTTCATGCCTAATTGAGTCTGAATCTTTAGTGTGGATCAGGCATGCCGGCAGATTTCAGCAAGCTCTCCTTCCTGGTTGTCGACGACAACTCGCACATGCTCAAGATTGTTCGCACGATCTTGAGCGGATTTGGCGTGACCAAAATTTTCGAAGCCGCATCGGGGAAGGAAGCGCTCGAGATTCTGCGTGGCGAAAACATCGATATCGCCATTCTCGATTACCAAATGGAAGAAATGAACGGGATCGAACTGATCAAGTACATGCGCGATGAGACGCGGATGGAAAATCCCTTCATCCCTATCATCATGTTATCGGCCTATAGCGAGAAAACCCGGGTCATCGAGGCCCGCGACACGGGCGCAACCGAGTTCTGTGCCAAGCCGGTCAGAGCCATCGATCTCTATCGTAAAATTGGTGTGATAATCGACCGGACCCGGCCGTTTGTGCGGACCAGTGTTTTCTTCGGTCCTGACCGCCGCCGGCATGACCCCGACAAATACAAGGGACCCGAGCGCCGTTCCGACGACGAAGCCACACCCAACACAGCCTGATCAGCAAGGCTTTTGCGGTCGACAGGAGGGGCGGAACGTCTCTAACCTGAGCCGAATGATTCGAACGCCGCCAGAACCTTCGAAAGTGACGCCGGGCAAACGCCCTGCGAAAGCGGGCAAGCGTGCGAAATCGAAGCGGAAATCCGGGCCGGCGGAGCCCCGTGGTGTGGTCTGGATTGTCCTTGCCGTTATTCTCTTTACGGCGATGTTCGGCGGCGTGATAGGCTTCAAACTCTATCAGGAAAGCGTCTCGGCGCGCCTGGAAGCCCAATCCATCCATTCCCGCGAAGCGGCTTTCCTGTCCGAGACCGCCACACGATCTCTACAGGAGACTGTGACAGCGCTGAACGTAGCGATCTCCGATCTGGGCGTTGTGGATCCGGACGCCTTCGACAATGCCTTATTGTTGCGGCTCGAGCCGGTGCGGAACATCGAAGGCGTGACCGACGTGAGCTATCTGGCACCGGGCGCCGAAATCCCCGAAGGCCTTCAGCAAATTGCCAGCCGCGCCTTGCAAGCGGAATCCGGGCTCATATCCCTGCCCGCAGCGCCCGGACAGCCGCCGGCAATCGGCATGGCCGTCCCTGTTGCCACACCAGCGGGCGAAGTCGGCGCAGTTATCGTGCAAATTTCACCGGACGCGCTACTACCTGCAGCCGGTTCGGATTTTGTTGCCATTCTCGTCGATGCCGAAGGACGGCCATTGGCAATGCAGCCCACACGCGCCGGCGGGTTATTTTCCGACCCAATCACAGCGCGCTTCGGCCTGCCGCCGGACACAATTGACCGGTTGGCCGGCAGCGGTGAGGCCTTGACCGGTGTACCGGTGGGAGATCAGGAAATGGTGCTGGCCGCTGCGCCCGTGCCCTTTGGAAATCTCGACATTGTTGTGGTTGGCACACCCAACATAAATCAGGGCGCCTGGATGCGGACACGTATCCTTTACGGGCTTCTGTTTATCGCACCGGTGATCTTCGCCATCGGGCTTTCTGCTGCCCTGTCCACGCAGATGAGCAGTCTGAAAACCGCCCGGATTGCCCTGGGTGACAGCGAAAAACGTTTTCGCCTCGCCATCGAGGGCGCACGGTGTGGTGTGTGGGATTGGGACCGGAAGAATGACTCGGTCTATCTGACCGATTCCTTTGCTCGTATTCTGGGCAAGGATGGCGCGCAAATGCTGAGCGGCGCCGAATTCTTGGCCCTGTTCAACCAGCGTGATCGCGAGCGGGTTTCGGCTGCGATCCGCGGCTCTGTGCGCGCTGGCGATATCGATGTCGAAGCCCAGGCCAGCGGGATCCCGATCTGGCTGCATCTCAGAGGCCGTCCCTGGGGCGATATTCACGATGGCGTCACCGACCGTCTTGTCGGTGTGGCGATCGATATTACAGAGCGCAAGGGGGCACAGGCCCGGGTCGCGGCAGCGGAAAACCGGTTGCGCGCCGCGCTTGAATCCATGTCGGAATCCTTCGTCCTGTGGGACCGGCGCAAATGCCTTGTCATGTGGAACCGCAAATTCCGGGACTTCTTCGACTTTCCGGAAACCGCGCTCAAGCCGGGCATGAGCTATTCGGCGGTCGAACAGGGCGCAGCCCGCGCCATCCGCAGCGTCCAGGGCGGAAACCGCGCGGGTGAATCATTCGAGATGGAATTGAAGGACGGACGCTGGCTGCACTATTCCGAACGCGCCACCAGCGATGGGGGCCTTGTCAGCGTGGGCGCCGATATCTCCGATCTGAAAAACCAGGAAAAAGCGCTCAAGGAATCCGAGCAACGCCTGCGCAATACGGTCGAGGACGTGCGCAAGAACCAGCAACGCATTGCCGAGCTGGCCAACAAATATGAGGAAGAGAAGATCCGCGCTGAGGAAGCCAACCGCTCGAAGAGCGAATTCCTCGCCAATATGAGTCACGAACTGCGCACCCCATTGAACGCAGTGAACGGATTCTCTGAAATCATGCTGCGGGAAATGTTCGGCCCGTTAGGCGACAGCCGCTACATTGATTACGTCAACGACATTCACACATCCGGACAGCACCTCCTTTCCCTGATCAACGACATCCTCGACATGTCGAAGATCGAGGCAGGCAAGATGAAGCTCCAGAAAGAGCCTGTCAGCCTGACCGAAATCGTCGAACAGAGCTTGCGCCTGGTGAAGGCGCGCGCCGAGGAGAAATCGATCCGCCTCGCTTCCACGCTCGACGAGAATTTGCCCGATCTGACCGCCGATCCGCGCGCGCTCAAGCAGGTGGTTCTGAACCTCCTGTCCAATGCCGTGAAGTTCACGCCGGAAGATGGGCAGGTCAGCGTCCGCAGCTTTACCTATGAGGGCCGCCTCGCCCTGCAGGTCTCGGATACCGGCATCGGGATTCCCAAGGAGGACCTGCCGCGCCTGGGACGGCCATTCGAGCAGATCGAGAGCCAGCATTCCAAGAGCCACCAGGGCACGGGCCTTGGTCTCGCCCTGTCCAAATCGCTGATCGAGATGCACGGTGGGGAAATGACCATTGAAAGCGAGCTGGGCGAAGGCACGACCGTTACGCTGATCGTTCCATTCGATGGTGGCGAAAGTGAAGATCAGGACGGGTTGGAAACAACCGATCCGGTGAGCGACGAAGCCCCCATTGTCGCGGGTGATGAATCGTCGGTCGAGACCGACGCTGCCTGATCAGTAAGGATCACGCGGTGGTGGACGGCGTCCGCCATTGCCATGCGGCGGAGGAGGACGCCGGCGTCCGGCTTCCAGTGCGTGGACGCGGTCCTCGGCCGGCAGGTCAGCCACCAGATCAAGTACAATCGCCTCGAATGCCGACTCGATTGCAAAACGGCTGGCACGCAGTCGGTCGAGCGCCTGTGCAGCCCTTTCCGGATCATAGGGATCGGCCCGCATGGCGGCTTCCGCATCATGTTGTGCAGACCGCGCCTCCACCATCAATTGACGTATGGCATCCCGCTCCCGTTCGAAACGCTGCCGCGCTTCTTCTCTTTGGGCTTCCGGAAGGCTTCGGACGAAGGCGCGGATATTGAAACCGCCATTGCGCCCTTCGCCACCCCGGGTGCGATGCGGGGGGAGATGGGGATGCCCCATCACATCCGACACGGTTGGGCTTCCGGCTACGCGATGCAGAACAATACCCGTCATCACGCCATTCGCCGTCAGCGAAATCAGCAGCGCGACAATCCAGGGCAGCGCGCGATTCATGCGTCACTCCATTCCCAGGCTGACCAGTCTTCCATCAGACCATCAAAAGCGTCAGCATATTCGGATTCGTAAACGTCACCGGTTTCCGCCGGGACAAACAGCCCACCGGCAAATCCCCCTGCCACACCCAGGACCAACGCCGCGGCGGCGGCAATAGCCGGCCGGCGCCAATCCGTCTCGAATACGGGCAAGGGCGCAGATTGCAGGATACGGCGCTGCAGAAGATCCCCGGCCTGAATCTCGTCTGCGCTGGACAGAAGTCCGTCAAGCACGGCTGCCGAAGCAAGAATTTCTGCGGCGTCTGCATTCGCAGCAGCGAAGTCGTAAGCCTCCTCGCGAACCGCCTCCGGCCATCGCCGGATATCACCGCCCCAGGCATCCGCCAGTTCTTCAAAACGTGTCATATCCATCATAACGCCTCCGACGCCTTGCCTGACGCGACGGTCAGGCTGGACACCAGGTCATCCCGCTGCGGCATCAGCACGGCCTTCAGTTTCCGGCGCGCCCGTGCCAGCAGGGATTCCAGTGCTTCCACGCTGATGTCCAATTGCTCGGCAGCCTCAATATTCGTGAAGTCCTGAAAATGGCAAAGCTCGAGCGCCAGCCGCTGGCGCTCGGGCAGCGTAGCAATCGCGTCATTCACTGTGAGGCTGGCTTCGCTTGCGATCATTTCATCATCAGCCGGCATCCGGCTGTCTTCCATTTCCGGCGGCGAATCCATCGCCGTCTCCCGTTTCTTTCGTAGCCGGTCGAGACAAAGATTTGTCGCAATCCGACTCATCCAGCTTTCCAGGCGCGCGTGCCCGGGCTTCCAACGCGCGGCGGCATTCCAGGCACGGATAAAAGCATCCTGTGCCACATCTTCGGCCTCGGCCGGATCGCGCAACATGCGACGCCCGATAGCCAGCATCAGCGGCAGGGACCGTTCCATCAGCTCGCGAGCCGCACCCCTGTCGCCCGAAGCGATGCGGCGCATCAGCGCCGCATCAGCCTCGATTTGTGTCTCTGCCGGTCCGGAACCGGATTGAGAGAAGGATGGCATGCCCGATCTTCACCCTTTCAGCCCCGGACACTACGAAGCGGAGACTAGTCCCGCCACCAGAAACGCCGCCCCTCGCGGCGATCCCGTGCATTTTCGACGGCTGCATCAAGCTCGTCTGGCGTGATCACATCGTCCTCATTGCTGTCCAGACGGGCAAAGATGGCATTTTCACCACCCATGAACTCGTCCCGCGAAATCTGGCCATCACCGTTCGCATCGCGCGCTTCATGGCGTCGGCCTCCACGGCCACCATGATGGCCACGCCGGCCTTCTCCACCCTCCGACATACGCTCGGCATGGATGGCGGCCATGCGCTGCTGCATGGGCGAACGATCCTCTGACGACAGAACCCCGTCGCCATTACGGTCCATCCACTCAAACATTTCTGCCTGCAGGCTTTCAACTTCAGCACGGGTGATGTTGTTGTCACCATTCGCATCGGCAGCGTGCAACATCATCATGGCGCGATGAGCGCCGCCGTGACGGCCACCATGGCCGCCGGGGCCACGATGCTGGGCATCGGCAGCCGCTGCCATCACAAGAGAGCCAGCCAGGCCGGCAAGGATAAGGGAGGTTTTCATTTCAATCTCCAGGTTTTGATCTCGCACACCAGCTAACGAACCGCGGACGCGTATCCGTCGCTGCTGACTGCAGATTTCCGAGACAATTTTCGAAAACGCTACGAACCTGAATAGCTGACGCCTCTACATGGCGGGAAAGATCGGGAAGGGATTCCTGCCCGGCCAAATGGGCCAGTCGCCGCGAGAATGCATTCGACGCAGATTCCGGATCAAATCCCGAGCCATGGGCCGTGCGAACGATCTGGGACAAACCCGACCAGAGCCGCGCAGCATCCGTAAGCAACTCGGCCTCTTCGGGATGAATCATTGTGGCCTCGCAAAGTCTATCGACCTGACTGATCGTATCGAGCCCGCGTACAAACTGGTTGGTCTGGGCGAGCAGTAACTGGCCGGTCTGCGCGAGGAATTCGATATCGATAATGCCACCAGCGCGCCGCTTCAGATCCCAGGGGCCTTTGGCCGGGCGGTCACGCTCCATTCGCCGGCGCATATCCAGCGCATCGGTTACGATCCCGGCCGGGTCGGCCGGTTGCGACAAGGCGGATTCGATATTCGCGTTGATCCGTTCGATCAGCTCTGCGCTTCCCGTAATGACGCGAGCCCTTGTCAGCGCCATTTTCTCCCATGTCCAGGCGCTGTCCCGATAGTAATCCTCGAAACTGGACAGGCGTACAGCGACGGGGCCGGCCTTCCCGGACGGCCGAAGCTGCATGTCGGTTTCATACATGCTCCCTTCTTCCGTCGGAGAAGACAGCGCGCTGACAAACCGTTGCGCAAAGCGCGTGAAATAGGGCGGCGCCTCATCACCTGCATCCGCAGCCGGATCATAGATGATCATCAGATCGAGATCGGAGTCGGCGGCAAGCTCGCGGCTACCAAGCTTGCCCAGCCCCAGAATGGCAACCTCGCCTGGCGGCTTGCCATAGCGCTCGACGACTTGTGCCAGGGCGACATCCTTCATCGCCGCCACTGCAATTTCAGCGAGTCGCGCAAAAGCATTGCCAGCCACGCCGGCATCCGCGCGCCCGACCAATAATTGAGATCCGATGCGGAAACGTTCCTCCCGTACCAGACGCCGGGCTCTGTTCATCGCATCTTCCGGACCAGTCGATTCAGCCATCTGGAATGCCATCCGCTCTTCGACATCGCCCGGCGGGTCATCCTTCAGCGGTCTGGAAAAACGCGCATCCAACATGACATCAATCGCCGCCGGGCGCTGCGCCAGCGTCGTCGCCATGCGCGGTGCCAGCCCGATGATAGCGACAAGCTCGCGCGCCAGGTCTGGCTCGTTTTCCAGCATGGATAGAGGCTGGACGCCCATCGGCAGGCCTTCGATAAAGGCGGCAAACCGCGTGAAGGCAGAATCCGGCTCTCCGGTATCCGCCATGGCCCGAAGCAATCGTGGAGCGACGCGGGTCAACACCTGCCGGGCGCGCGTCGTCCGGAGGGCGCGGGCTTTACCGGCCAACCAGGCATTCATGCGGGTCCAGGCGGTTTCGGGAAACTGGAATCCCAGCGAGGAAAGCGTCTCTATTGTCTCTGCCGTCGGCTCGACACCCGTAAAAACCAGGCTGCCCAGATCGTCAGCCAGACTCTGGCCCGAAGCAAATTGCTGTGAGAAATGCCGGTGAACACCTTGCAGCGTATCCGAGACCTGCTCATCGAGCGCCGCAACGTCCTTCATGCCCGACAATATCGCTATGTCGCTGCGCTTATCATCGCTTGCCGGCAAGGTCTGGGTCTGCTCATCCGCCACCATCTGGATTCGGTGTTCGACCTTTCGAAGTGTCCTGTAGGCTTTGCCCAGCTCTTCTGCGGCAGGCGTTTCGATGACACCGGCCGCTGCGAGGTCACTGAGCGCGCCATAGGGAGAACGGTTACGTAATTCCGGTAGCCGGCCGCCCATCACCAATTGCGGAATCTGGGCATAGAATTCTATCTCCCTTATCCCGCCGCGTCCGAGTTTCAGGTCGTGACCGGCGGCACGGATCCTTGCGCGATCTCCAATGGCCTGGATCTGCCGCGCCAGCGAGTGGATATCCTCGACAGCGGCATAATCCAGTGTCCGCCGCCAGACAAAGGGCTTCAGGGAAGACAGGAAATCATTGGCCGCCACAGGATCGCCGGCACAGTATCGCGCCTTGATATAGGCAGCCCGCTCCCAGTTCTGGCCGAGCGACTCATAGTAATTCATCGCTGCATTGACCGACATGATCGGCGGCGTAGCCGACGGGTCGGGGCGCAAACGCAAATCCACGCGGAAGACATAACCGTCAGCGGTGACATCGTTCAGCAAGCGCGACAACGACTTGATCAGGCGCTGAAGAACTTTACCGGGATTATCCGCAACAAGCGGGGTCAACTGCTCCGGATCGAAATAAGCAACAAGGTCTATGTCACTGGAAAAATTCAGCTCCTCGGCGCCCAGCTTGCCCAGAGCAAGGATAAAGACGCCGGGAAGAGGGTTTTCGCTGTCCGCGACCTCGTCGAATTTTCCGTCCACAGCCCCGAGGCGGGTCAGGCCGCGAAGCGCCGCACGCACACAGGCATCGGCGATCGCCGACAGACGACGCGCTGCATCCATGACATTCATCGCACCGGACAATTCCGAAAGCGCCAGAACAAGGTGCGCGTCGCCCTTCAAACGGCGAAGTGACTGACCGAGCACGTCTTCCGAGACAGCGTCCTCACCGGCCGCCCGGATACCGGCCTCGAAACGGTCAAGCAGGATCTCCGGCGCTTCGCTGACCATATCCCGAAGCAACGACTCCCGCTGGCGGGCCAGACGCAACAGATAGGGAGAACAGGCGAAGATCGTGTCCAGAAACGCCACATCCGCGACGCCCAGGCTTTCCGGGTATTCCGGACAGGCTGCAGGCGGCTTTTTCTCGGGAAGATCGGCAGTCCGCCGGGCAAAGAGCGTTTCCGAAGTCGGCATACCGCAAGCGTTACCGCTTTGCGTTCAATTTCAAGCGCTCTTTTTGACTTGCGGGAAAATCAGGGCGATCCGCAGGCCCGTGCCCGTTCCGTCATGGCTGCCGGGGCCATCATCCAGCACCAGCTCTGCGCCATGCACATCGGCGATCGCCTTGACCAGGCTGAGACCAAGACCCGATCCGGGCTGGTTGCGCGATTTTTCAAGACGGACAAAACGCTGGGTAACGCGCGACCTGTCGTCTGCCGGAATACCGGGCCCTGTATCTGTCACTGAAATCTCGGCACGCCCGTCGCTGGATCTGCGCAGACGGAGCTGGATCGCACCGCCGTCGGGCGTGTATTTCGCCGCATTATCCAGCATGTTGGCCATGGCCTGCGACACGAGGTTCTTGTCGCCGCGGATCTGGATATCACCCTCGATTTCCATCCCGAATTGATGGCCGGTCTCTTCGCAAACCGGCTCGTACAGCTCGCCAATATCGGCGACCAGAGGAGCCGGGTCGAACGTTTCGAAACTGTCGCGGCGCTCACCCGCCTCGATACGGGAGATGCTCAGAATGGCGTTGAACACTCCCAGCAGCTCATCGGAATCCGCCAGGGCCTGTTCCAGTGCGGCTTGCCGGCTTTGGCTATCGCCATCATCGCGGATGGCATCTTCCAGACGGTTTCGCATCCGTGTCAACGGAGAGCGAAGATCGTGAGCAATGGAATCACCGACATTGCGCATCCGGTGCATCAACTCTTCAAGCCGGTCGAGCATGGAGTTGAAATTCGAGGACAGCTCATCGAGCTCATCACCCGACCCGTTGCGTGGCGCACGGCGGGTCATATCACCGCGCATCACGGTTCTCGCAACGGTATTGACCGCGTCCAGGCGACGGGAAAAGCGGCGGCTGACAACGACGCCCGATATGACGCCCAACGCAATCACCAGGGCAGACGCCAGAAGAATGGCGCGCAGCATCCGGCCAATCAGCCGGTCTTCATCCTCGACATCAACGCCGATAAAAACCGTATAGCCATCGCCGATCGTCACGGCGCGCGCGCGGGCACGGCGGCTGTCGCGTTCAGCTTCCTCGCCATCGACCGGCGACCGGCCATAGACAAAGTCCAGCCACCCTTGCTCGCTGCGCGGCGCATCGGGCATGCCGTTGAGATTGCCAGACAGCAGCCGTCCGCTAGGGTTGATCAGAAGATAGAGAACGTCGCTACCACCCACCGTGCGCTGCAGGATATAGCGATTGACGCCCTCAATTCCGGAATCCTCGAACCGCCGTTCAACGGCCGCCAGCTCGTCATTGATGACAGCATCGGTCCGGCGCAGGGCTGCACCGGCCGATGCCGCATAGACAAAAGCCAGAATGAGGAAACTGGACAGGGCAAACAGCGCCGCCGACAGGAGCGTCAGGCGAAAGGCAGTCGTTCTGACAAATGACGGCAGTCGCCGTGTCATCCCCCGCTATTCTCCCGTTCAGGCCTGAAGCCGGTAGCCCGCACCCCGAACCGTATGCAGGAGCGCATCATCAAACGGCTTGTCGATCTTTGAACGCAGCCGCGAAATGTGAACGTCGATGACATTGGTCTGGGGGTCAAAGTGGTAGTCCCATACCTTTTCCAGCAACATGGTGCGCGTCACGACTTGCCCGGAATGCTTCATGAGAAATTCCAGCAGACGGAATTCCCGCGGTTGCAGCAGGATTTCTTCGCCACCCCGCATGACCTTGCGCGCCAGCAGGTCCATTTCCAGATCGCCGACCACCAGCTTTGTACGAACTGTTTCCGGGTCGCGGCGGCGTGCCAGCGCTTCGATCCGGGCCAACAATTCGGCGAAGGCATAGGGCTTGACCAGATAATCATCGCCGCCGGCCTTCAGCCCTTCAACGCGGTGGTCGACCTCGCCCAATGCCGACAGGATCAGCACCGGAGAAGAGATGCCCTCATCGCGCAGGGTTTCGATGACGGACAAACCGTCGAGCTTCGGCAGCATGCGGTCAACGACAAGAATGTCGTATTCCGCCGAGCGGCCCATTTCGAGGCCTTCTTCACCGTCAGCCGCATGGTCAACCACATGGCCTGATTCCTTCAGGCCCTTGCGGATGTAGTTCGCGGCTTCGCGATCGTCTTCGATAATGAGAATGCGCATATCCCCGCCTTTCCTCGCTAATGCGCCTAGGCGCGTTCCAGTTGAAGCGCCACATAGCGCTGGCCGGCGGCCCCCTGGACCAGCAGCAGGATAGCGCTGCGGCCATCACGGCGGGCCTCATTGATGGCGGCACGGAAATCGTCGACCGTTTCAAGCGTTTCGCCACCGGCTTCACGGATGACGTCGCCCGGACGAAGGCCTTTCTGTGCAGCTTCTCCGGCCGGATCGAGATCGACCACGACCAGGCCTGTAGCTGCACCGTTCATTCCATTGACGCCGAGCCGTTCCATCACGGTTTCATCAGCCGGACGAACCTGCATGCCGAAGAAATTCACCTCGGCCACATCCTCGTCCTCGACCGATTGCATACCATTGAGATCTTCCTCACCGGGACGATCGCCCAATGTGGCGCGGACGACGATTTCGTCCTCATCGCGGATCACATTGAAGGTAACGTCCTCACCCGCGGCGAAGCTGCCGACACGTCGGGTCAGCGCCGCAGATCCGTCAATCTCTTCACCGTTCACGGCCGTGATTACGTCCATCCGGCGGAAGCCGGCCCGGTCTGCCGGGCCGCCAGCAACGATCGAGGACACGATCGCACCGCGCGGCTCTTCCATGCCGAGGCTCTCGGCAATATCCGCCGTCACATTCTGGATCTGTACACCCAGCCAGCCACGAGCCACACGACCATCGTTCATCAGCTGGTCGACAATCCGCGCCGCTACTTCGGACGGAATGGCAAAACCGATACCGACATTGCCGCCTGACGGTGAGAAAATCTGCGAGTTCACACCGATTACTTCGCCATCCAGGCTAAAGGTCGGGCCACCCGAATTTCCTCGATTGATCGGCGCATCGATCTGCAGGAAATTATTGTAGACATTGGTCGGCAATTCCCGGCCGGTCGCCGACACAATACCGGCTGTCGCCGTACCACCCAGTCCGAAGGGGTTTCCGACAGCCACCACCCAGTCACCCACGCGGATGTTCGGGTCGCGGTCCAGCGTCACAAAATCGAATTCCACATCATTCGCCTCGACCCGCAGCAGCGCGAGATCTGTCAGTGGATCGGTTCCCATTACCTCGGCGGGATATTCATCGCCATTCGAGAACGTCACCGTGATCTCGCTGGCATTCTCCACCACGTGATTATTGGTAACGACATGCCCCTCGGACGAAATCACGAAGCCCGAGCCCAGCGAGCGGCCTTCACGCGGGGTCTGGAACTGGCGCGGCTGGTTGGGGAATTGACGTTCGAACCATTCACGGAATTGCGGTGGCACGCCGTCAAAATCAGGCGCGACCTGGCCGTTGGGAACAGGCGCCACAATCCTCGCATTGATGGACACAACGGACGGACTTACTTCCTCGATCAGGTCAGCGAACGACATCGGCGCGCCATTCGGTACAGCCGCAGCAAATCGCGGCGTTTCCGTATCCTGCGCAAATGTCATCGGACTGGCAAAAGCCAGCGATGCGGCAGCGGCGGAAACAACGGAAACAAGACGCAGACTTGAAATCATTGGAATTTGATCCTCTATCGACCCGGTTGACATCAGCCCGCAATGTGGGGCGCAGCGAATATCCTCAGGATGTCCGCTTTCTTACGAAAACATTACGAATGGTAGGATTGCTCGTCTAGTCAACGAGCTGGGTTTCGACCCGGATCTCGCCGTTCAAAGTTCTGTGAACCGGGCAACGATCAGCAATCTCCATCAATCGCTGGCGGTCACTGTCCGACAAATTCCCCTCGAGCCGGACCTCTTTCCAGAACATGTCGATCTGGGCGTCCTCGCCTTCCTTGCAGGAATGGCAATCCTCAACATGAATCTTCTTGTGCAAGACGCTAACGGTGACCCGGTCCAGTTTCATCTTCTTGTGGTCCGCATACATACGAATGGTCATGGAGGTGCAGGCTCCAAGGCTTGCAGACAGAAAACCGTAGGGATTCATGCCGGTATTATCGCCGCCGAAATAGACCGGCTCATCCGCCATCATGACGTGATCCTGGTCGACCACCCAGGTCTGGAATTTACCGAGCCGGGTTTCCTGCACGACAATACCGTGAGGAACGGGTTTTGGCGGGGCTGGCCGGGGATCTGGCGCTGCATATTTGTCTGCCCAGGCTGAAACTATGTCGGCGACATGGTGAGCATCCCCGGCGTTCGACAGCAGATGATCCGCATTGTCGAGGCTGATAAAGCTTTTCGGATGCTTTGCTGCAACAAACAGACGGGAAGCATTATCTATCCCCACGATCTCATCGACCGGCGAGTGGCAGATCAGCAAGGGACGTTTCAGCTTGTCGGCAGCGTCTTCCAGCGAATGACCAGCGATGTCATCGAGGAATTGCCTGGTAACCCGGAATGATCTTCCCCCCAGAGAAACCGTCGCCTCTCCCTTCTGCTCGATTTCCGACACCTGCGCGGAAAATTGCCGGGTGACATGCTCGGCATCGGCGGGTGCACCGATTGTAACCACCGCCCTGACCGAGGATATCCGATGAGCTGCCGCGATCACGGCAGCTCCGCCTAGGCTGTGACCGATCAGGATGACCGGCGACTCGTAACTGCTCTCGAGAAATTCAGCGGCCTTCACAAGATCATCAATGTTCGAGGAGAAATTCGTGTTGGCAAAATCACCATCTGAATCACCGAGGCCGGTAAAATCGAAACGCAGAACGGCAATGCCGTGTTCAGCCAGCCGGCGGGCGATACGTGACGCGGCGTGAAAGTCTTTCGAGCAGGAAAAGCAGTGTGCGAACAATGCATAGCCGCGAGGATTACCGGCCGGCAGTTCCAGTTTCGCCGACAGAATATCTCCCATTGCTCCAGAGAATTCGACCTTTTGCGATTGCGGCATGTTCTTCTCCTCGCCTGAAACAGCGGATCGGCCCATTGGCAATGGTACCGCAAGACAAAGCGGAATCACGCTGTCTTCAGCGCTTTCGCGATGCCAGGCCAATCAGGCCGGCTCCCGCCAGCAATAACAACAGTGGCGCGAGATACAGCGGCAGGGTCTGCGCATTCAGGCGCGGCCGCATCAACACTTCATCACCATAGGTCTGCGCCAGGGCAATGCGAACCGAATCCGGATCGGCTCCGGCGCCAATCTGGTTCCGGACAAAAGCCCGCATATCCTGCGCAAGCGCCGCATCGGAATCGGCGATCGACTGGCCTTCACACACCACGCAGCGTATCTCGCGCATCAGCTCTGCGGCCTCGCGTTCCTGCTGGGGTGAAAGCTGGGCACCCTGAAGAAGCAGGCTGGCCAGCAACAGCTTGATCATGATGGATCTCCCCTGCCCGTTTGATCCAGTGCCCGCGAGACGCTGGCTGCCAGACCGCCCAGAACGATCAGGAAAGCCCCCAGCCCCAGAAGCCAGACCATCGGATTGAACGATGCGCGAATTTCATAGGCGATTTCGCCATCATCCCGCGCCCGCGGCTCGCCCAGGGAAACGTAGAGATCACCGTCGAGACCACTCCGGATGGACACTTCCCGTGTCGTTGTGTCGGCGGCAGCGTAGAAACGCCGTTGTGGGCGCAGCTCGCCGCCCGGCTCCACATCAAGACGCGCTTCATCGGCAAGATAGTTGGCGCCGTCCGCCCTCCGGACACCTGTCAACTCGAGCTGATATTCGCCGACATTCATGCGTTCGCCCGTCGCCAGCGTCGCGACGGTTTCCGGCTCACCCGTGGAATCCGCGACAGCTCCGAGTGCGATGGCGACCACACCTGCATGCGCGAGAATCCGGGCCGCCAGCCCTGCCTTTGCTGACGCCAAGGCGACGGTCCGGTGCTGCCATAGATCGGCAGCCAGCCCGGCGAGCGTCCAACCCGCCAGCGCCGCTGCTGCGATCGCAACCGGGGAGCCGCCAATCCATCCTGCCCACACACCGGCCACGACACCCGGCAGGATCCAGACGCTGGCCCGCAGAGCCAGCGAACGATTCAGTCCATTCTTCTTCCAGGGCAGGAAGGGCGCCAATGGCAACAGGATCAGAAGCGCTGCAAGAAGCGGCGTCGCCGCCAGGTTGAAATAGGCCGCACCGACAGAAATCCCGGTGGCCCCCAGCGCCGTGGCCAGAAGTGGATAGAGCGTTCCGATCAGGACGGTTCCTGCAACAACCGTGAGCAAGAGGTTGTTCGCGCCGATGAAGGCTTCCCGGCTGGTCAGCGCAAACCCGTCGCCCTGCCCCAGTAATTGGGACCGGAAAGCAAACAGGCTCAGCCCGCCACCGGCCAGAATGGTCATGATGGCAAGGATCCAGAGCCCGCGCTCGGGATCGAGAGCAAAAGCGTGCACAGATGTCAGAACGCCCGAGCGAACGAGGAATGCGCCGAGCGTCGACATGGAAAACGCGATGATCGCGAGGAAAGCGGTCCAGCCCGCAAAATTGCCGGACTTTTCAGTAGCAATCGCCGAATGGATCAAAGCGGCCGCAATCAGCCACGGCATGAAGCTGGCATTCTCGACCGGGTCCCAGAACCACCAACCGCCCCAGCCAAGCTCGTAATATGCCCACCAGGCACCCAGCGATATGCCTGCCGTCAACGCCGTCCAGGCGACCAGCGCCCAGGGCCTCAGGGCCGCTGCAATCGCTCGCCCGCCACGCCCCTCAATCAGGCCGGCAACCGCCAGCGAGAATGCCGCCGACAGGCCGACATAACCGATGTAAAGAGTTGGCGGATGTATCGCGAGAGCCGGGTCCTGCAGGATCGGATTGAGCCCGGCACCACTGACCGGGACATCCAGCTCGCGCATGAACGGATTGGACGCAAAAACCAGGAATCCGAGAAAGAGTAACTGCAGTCCACCCTGGATCGAGACGGCACGGATCCTGAGCGCCGGATCGTCTTTCAGCGCAAATCGCGACAGTGCCGCGCCGACGCCGACCAGCAGAAGACACCAGAGCAACATCGAGCCCTCATGTCCGCCCCAGGTCGCTGCAATCTTGTAGAAGAGCGGTTTGTCGACATGCGAATGGTTGGCCACGTAGGCCACCGAGAAGTCCGACTGCAGAAACAGGGTGATCAGCAGAACAAACGCGACCGCGACCCCGGCAAGCGCCGAATAGGACGAGCGGCGGGCAATCGCAGCGGCCATGCCGGTCGGATTGCCAGCGGCCAGCCAGCCGGACACCAGCTGCAGAACCGACAGGGTAAGGCCCAGCGTTATGAGGAAATGGCCAAGTTCGGATATCATTCGTCTTCGTCACCCTGCCAGACACCACTCTCCCGAAGCGCTTCCTCGACTTCCGGCGGCATGTAGGTTTCATCATGCTTGGCCAGAACCGTGCTGGCCTCGAAGAGCTCCGGCGAAACGAAAGCCCCCTCTGCAACAATTCCCTGCCCTTCCCGGAACAGGTCCGGCAGCGAGCCAGCATAGCTCACCCGTATGGTTGCCGCGCCGTCCGTAACAGTAAATCGGGCTCCGCCGCTGGATGGCAATTCGACGCTGCCGTCCTCGACCAGACCGCCAATACGGATCCGCTCACCGATGGCCGGTGGGGACGCTGCGACTTCGGTCGGGCTGTAGAAAAGGACGATCGCATCACGCAGGGCAAACAGCGCCAGGCCAATGGCCCCCGCCAGTACAATCGCGGCCACACCGACCATGATCAATCTTTGTGTGCGAGCTCTCATTCGCTTTCGTCCTCATCGATGGCCAGTGCCGCCAGCAGGATATCGAGTATCACCATGGCGCCCTCATTATCCGAAAACGTCTCCCGCGCCTCCAGAAGAACACGCCCCGCATCCTCATCCTGCCCCATCATCCCGTAGGCGCGTACAAGGCGGAGCCGGTCGGCAAATCCCGCTTCGCCGCTGTCGGTCCGCTCCTGGAGGCGGGCAATCATACCGACAATGCGTGTCCGCGGATCGAAATCCGGATCATCCGCTGCGGCCGCTACGGCTGCAGCATCCACACGCGGCTGGGACAGCATTTGATAAACCTGCTGGGCAATCAGGATGCGGTAAGGACTGCGCGCATCGAGGCGGGCAATCAGATCAAGCCAGCGTGTCTCTGCGCTTTCGACGTCATCCCGCTGGAAATCAGCCAAACCGAGGAAGAAAGCCGGTTCCGGCAAATCTGGATCGAGCCGGTTGGCTTCCTCGAATGCGGAAACCGCCTCGGCTGTCACCTGGCCCTGATTGAGATTGATGAAGGTTTCGCCCAGATAGGACAGTGTGCGCGCGTCCAGTTCCAGACGGAGGGAACGCTGGAAGGCATTGATGGCTTCCAGTTCCCGCTCGGAACGCGCCAGCATTCGACCCAACTGTGTCCACGCCTCGGCATTCGTCTCGTCTTCGCGGATCAGATCACGCCAGCGCTCTTCCCGCTGGGCGGCCGTGAGCATGGACGGGTCGGTCTCCATTCTGGCATTTGCCTGCCGGGCATAAGGGGCCCCGGCAAATCCGGGCTGTCCACTCGCCAGGTAAGCGGTCGCCGCCACGAGCACCACGCCGGCTGTCAGCACCGGCGCAAGCCAGCGGCGCGACTGACCGGCAGCTGGCCATGCCGCGAAAGCGGCCATGGCAAACCCGATCACAGCGGCAAGGACGGCAAAGATGATCATTATTCCGGGCGCCTGAAAACGAGGGACAGATTGTTGGATGGCATCTCTATACGCTCCTCGAGCGCGAAACTATGGCGCTCGAACAGACCGGTCACCGCGTCAAGCGAGCGCACACCCCACTGCGGGTTTCGTTGCTTCAGACTGACATCGAAAGCCAGATTGGACGGCGCTGTAGCCGCCCCTTCGAGAAACGGGCCATAAAGAAAAACCAGTCCTCCCCGAGCCACCAGAGTCTCAGCACCCTTCGCCAATCCCTCTGCGACAACCCAGGGCGAGATGTGGATGACATTGCAGCAAACCAGCGCATCGGCCGTGCCGGGTCCGGTTTCCCATCCATCCGTCGACGCATCGATTTCAACAGCGTCCTGCAAGCCAGCGATTTCACGTGCGCGTGCACTCGCGCTGGCGCGCGCGGCATCATCCAGATCGCTTGGCAACCAGCTGATATCGGGCCGCGCCATACAGACCGCCTCGGCATGTTCGCCGGTGCCGCAGCCGATTTCGACGACGCGAGCGCCTTCGATCAGTCGCGGCGCAAGTATATCGCGTATGGGACCGGCATTACGTGCGGAACTGGGCGCATAAAGCTTGCCACCACTCTGCTTGCGGTCTTCCAGCGCAACGGTCTTTGCGGGGGGTGTCTCTGCCATGCCAGCGGGATAGGCACGGATGACCTGGGACGCAAGGAAATCAGGCGGCGTTCGCGCGAACCGCGACACTGCGCCGCTGGATCAGCTCCGCATTTTCCTCGTCGTTGAAGGCACGCATGTAGCGCACAATCAGTTCAATCGCCTCGGCTGCTCTTTCCGCTTCTTCGCCTTCGGCTGCACGCAGGACTTCAAGAAGGTCGCGGACGCATTCGTCCATTTCAGCCCGGACAAGGTCTGCAGCATGTTTTTGAGAGCTGCCTACGGCTGCCTGGCTCGCCCAATCGGATGTTGCAGCCAGGAAGCAGAGCGAGGCCTCGGCTTGCGCCGCTGCTTCTGGCTTTGGCATGGGGCCGGGCTTGGCAAGGCCGCGCTGGCCCTTCACCGGATGGGGTATGGCACGAGGAACCGTCTTTTCAACCTGCTTGAAGAAATCTTCCAGTGCAGCAGAGGCTTTGGCACGAATGGCAAACAGCGTCTTGCCCCAATGACCATCCTTCCGGATGCCGAATTCGCGGGTCATGCCAACCGAAACCTTGACGAAAGCGGCCACCGCATCACCGGCTTGACGTGCCTCCTCCATGGTCTGGGGAGATTTCAGGAATTTTGAAGCATGGAAGTCGGCATTCGCCAGCACCAGATCGCCAATGTCCGCGAGATCCGTGCGTGAGACCAGAGAATCATCCGCCCGCCCGCCAATCTTGGCCACGATCCGGAAAATCTGGGCGGTTTTCTCCAGCCGGGCTGTCAGAATCTTGAGGAACCAAAGGCTGGCAGACGGCGCGTCATTGCAGATCTCGTCATAGGTGTCGCGGGCGCGATTGACGATCTCCGGCGTAACGTCCCCGATCTGTTCGGGAAACGGTTTCAACGCTGTATGGAGCACCTGATCATTTTGCAGCAGGCAAGCCGCATCTGCCAACAGCGCCTTGAAGCCTTTGCCAAAAGTCTCGTCCAACTGCCGCCGGACAGCTTTTTCGTTTTCGCTGCGTTCAGCAAGACGCTCGACAGCAGCAGCGGCTTCCTCGCGCCAGCGTCCAGCCGCCTTTTGATCACCCAGATCCTTCGGCACCTCGATCTGATCCAGTTCGGCCAGATTGTAGAGGGCTTCCAGATCGGCGGTGGAAAACCGCGCATGGGTCGGCGGCAGGTCTGCCGAGCCGGTTACGTCAGAGAAAATCCGGAACAGCTTGGCGCGGACCTTGTCATCAGGTGCAGCCGGCAATTCTGCATCCAGCAGAGCAAAAACATCTGCCAGCTTGCCCGACGGACCGGCCGCAGCGACAAGCTGCGAACGCAGGGCAGGCGTCAAACCCGACCACAGGGCCGTCAGGCTTCCAAGCTGTTTTTCCGACAATGCGGCCATGGCTACACCAGTGTTGCAGCCTTCAGGTTTAGGGAAACATCGTTAACCGCTATTTATCACGATTTCCCGGGAGGATGAGACGGGCCGACAGGCCGCCAGCGTCTGCAACCCCCAATTCCAGCTCACCACCATAGACGCTCGCCAGATCGACAACGATCGAAAGACCCAGCCCCGTCCCTGGCGCCTCCTCGTCGAGTCGAACGCCGCGCTTCAGCGCCTGTTCGCGCTGAGCGGCATCCATTCCCGGACCGTCATCCTCGACGGATATGAAAATATTGCCGTCATCCCGGACGCCATACTCGATCGTAACAGCCGATGCTGCCCACTTGCAGGCATTGTCAGCCAGATTGCCCACCATCTCCTCAAGGTCCTGGCGTTCGCCCCGGAAATCGAGGCCCGGCATACCCTCTGCCGAAACGCTTTTGCCCTGGCGGGCGTAGATCTTGTTCAGTGTGCGGGAGATGTCATCGACAACACGGTCGACCGAACAGCGTGCGCCAATGGCTTTGGCATGAGCTGCGGCGCGGGCCCGGCGCAAATGATGGTCGACCTGCCGCGACATAGTCTCGGTTTGTCGCCGGACCAGCTTGGACAGATCACCATTATCCATGGAGGTTTCGTTGATCAAAACGGCAATCGGCGTCTTCAGCGCGTGAGCAAGATTGCCGACATGAGTGCGGGCCCGCTCCACGACTTCCCTTGAATGGTCCAGTAGCGAATTGAGCTCATCGCCCAGCGGCTGCAGCTCGACGGGAAAGTCTCCCTCGACTTTCTGGCTGCGCCCCTCGCGGACATCGGCGACGGCTTTCTGCATCGCAAAAACCGGCCCCAGACCGATCCGGACCTGAAGGATCACACCGGCCGCAAGCGCAATACCAAAAACCAGGAATATCCCGATGGAGACCATGGCAAACCGGCGCACTTCGGCGTCTGCCGGGCGCCGGTCCTCTGCGGCGAGGACAAGGATCTGGCCACCATCGCCTGGCAACTCGATTGCCTGGCCTATAACCCTGAGGAGCTGACGATCGGGTCCCTTGACGTCATAGGTAACCGGCTGACCGAAATTTTCGATCAGCCGCGAGGCAAAGCGCGGTTCAACCTCGATAGGTTCATCCCAGACGGAGCGGGAATTACCAACCACAGGCCCCAGCCCTTCCGGGCCAAGGCGATTGATCTGCCAGTAACGTCCCGAAAAGATCCGCTCATACCGGGGGTCAGGCGGCAGGCGCGTAGGCTCAATCCCGCCGTCTTCAGTCGGTTCGGCTGTCGCGACAATATTGGAAACAGCTGCCGTCAGCCGGTCATCCAGCGTCCGCAATACGGATTCCCGGAACAGGGCCGTCAGGCCGAGAGCCGCGACAATCAGGGCAACAAGGATCAGGATTGCCGACGTGGCAACCAGCCGCCGGACCAGCGATCGGCGGGCCGGTTTCACGCGGCCTTGGCGTCAGGATCGATCAGCCGGTAGCCGAGCCCGCGCACGGTCTCGATTCGGTCCGATCCGATCTTCTTGCGCAGACGGCCGATGAAAACCTCGATCGTGTTGGAATCCCGGTCAAAGTCCTGATCGTAGATATGCTCGACAAGTTCGGAGCGGGAAATCACGCGGTCCTGATGGTGCGCCATATAGCTGATCAGGCGGAACTCGTGAGAGGTCAGCTTGACCGGCGCACCTTCAATGAAAACACGCGCGCCACGCGTATCGACCGACAATTGTCCGCAATCAATGCTGGAGGATGCATGTCCGGCCGCGCGGCGGGTCAATGCCCGCAGGCGCGCCAGCAATTCCTCGGTATGAAACGGCTTGGTCAGATAGTCGTCGGCACCGGCATCAAAGCCCGCAACCTTTTCGCTCCAGCGGTCTCGCGCCGTCAGGATCAGAACCGGAAAGTCGCGGCCATCATTGCGCCAGCGCTCCAGCACCGTCACACCGTCAATCTGCGGCAAGCCGAGATCCAGGACCACAGCATCGTAGGGTTCGGTATCGCCAAGGAAATGTCCGTCTTCGCCATCGGTCGCGGAATCGACCGCATAGCCGGCATCCGTCAGCGCACGTTCCAGCTGGCGGTTCAGATCGGGATCATCTTCAACGATCAAGACTCGCATGTGCGGCCTCCCTATCTTTCGTAAAGTATCTGGCCGGTGCGGGCATCAACAACCACGTCGATACGGCGCCCTTCACGGGTCAGAATCTTGATGATGTAACGGGGCGAACCACCGCGCTCGAGTTCGGCATCAAGTACATCGGCACCAGGGTAACGGCTGCGCACGATGGATATGACTCGCAGAGCGGGCAAGACGTCGCCGGAATCACGCGCATCACGGGCCTGACCCGAAGACAGACGGTTCTGCATATTCTGGGTCGTTGCTGCCGCAACAGGGCCACTGATCGCTGAAGCGGCAATAATGGCCCCCGCGAAACCGGCTCGTATGACGTCTCTTCTGTTCATGAAGCGAGTTTTGCCTGTCCGTCACTGAACGCGCGCTGAATGAACAGATAATCAGATTTTTATGTTTTTGCGAGGGTTGTAACCCGTTGGGGGAATCCATGTCCGCAGCCGATCAGCCAGGTCATCATTGTCAGGGACATCAACCAGCAGTCGCACGATCTGATCCCCGGCAGCCTTTCCCGGCTTCTGGATTCCGCGCCCCTTCAGTCGCAACAACGTACCGGACGTCGAGCCGGGGGGAACCTTCAGATCGACATCACCATGCAGGGTCGGCACCCGCACCTTGGCGCCGAGCACGGCCTCCTGGATGGAGACCGGAAGATCAAGCCGCACTGTATCACCATCGCGGCTGAACCAGCGGTGCGGCCTGGTATTCAGCGTGATCAGAAGATCTCCGGACGGCCCGCCATGATGTCCGGGCTGACCTTGCCCGCCCAGCCGCAGCATTTTTCCATCCTCAACCCCTGCCGGAATTTTGACGTCGATCTTGCGGCCGTCCGGCAATTGCAGCCGGTGTGAGCCGCCACGCCCGGCCAGGGCGAAGTCGATATCCAGCGAGGCTTTGAGATCACCGCCCTTCATCGCCCGGCTGCTGGCGCCGAAATCATTGAAAAGGTCGGAGAAGATATCGGTGAACTCGCTGCGCCGCGCATGACGCGAAGACCGGAAATGGTGATGACCCGCCACTTCCTCACCATTGGCGTCAATCTCGCCGCGATCATATCGCGACCGCTGGGCCGGATCGGACAGCAGTTTGAAGGCAGAGCTGACCTGCTTGAATTTCTCCTCGGCCGTCGCATCACCCGGATTAGCATCCGGATGGTATTGCTTGGCCAGCTTGCGATAGGCCTTGCGGATATCGTCTGCTGACGCCGACTTCTGGAGTCCGAGAGTTTTATAGGGGTCGCTCATCACCCCACAGCTGCCGGAATCGGCAGGAATTGGCAAGCTGGCTAGACAATGATGTCCAGCCGTGCAGCCGATCCGGCACCGAAAGTCGGCGACACCTGCCGCACTTCTATCGAAAACGCCGGAACAGCTTGTCCGGCCCTGGCATCCAGATCCTCGATCAGAATGGTCGCACTCGTTTCGCTGGTAAGCCATTCATGGATCACCGCATTGCCGAATTCGACCCGAAGCGAATACAGCTCTTCGTCTTCGCCAAGCGGAATTTCCGATGAAACCCAGTCATCCCAGTCTTTTCGCGACCGGCGTATCCAGCTGATCGATACGCCATCCGCCAGACGGTAATCCTTGAGATGACAGGGCGCGCGCGGCGCCAGATCGGCACCGTCATATCGGTTCGTTTGGAGCGAATGCAGCGCATCATCCGGAATGATTCCCGCGGCCAGCCCGGCAAAAGACATATCAAGCCCCCGCTCCGCAGTTGGCAGCTCCAGCTTCTGCACAGCTTCGTCCAGCAAGACAGCCCGCACGGGAAGGCTCAAGTCGGAAAAATCGATATCGCTGTCAGAAATCAGGCGCGCCAGACGGTATGTTCGCTCTTCCGACAATTCGGCGCGGACGAAACTCGCCACCCGCCACCGCGCACCGTCGAACAGGGCCAGCCGGTCGAGCCGGTCTTGCGCCCGCGTCAGGGCGGTGTCGATCCGCGCCAGCTTTTCATCGAGCAGCGGGTCGGCCGCCGATTTTGCCTCGATCTCGTCGAGCCGGCGGTCATTGGCATCCTTCAACGCTTCGAAAGCGCACAGCACCTCGCCCAGCGCCGCACGCGTTTCCGCCGACGGCGCCGCCATCTTCGTTTCCTTGGTCATCCTAACCTTTCAATTTCAACATGGTTTTCACCGCGCCCGTTCGCGCGTTACGCGAGCAGCGGAAAATGTGTTAACCTCCATTAACCATAGAAAGGCTGGGGAGGTTTTCCGTGCGTCGACGTTCTTTGTTTGCGGCAATGGCCGCACTGTTTCTGGGGCTGTCCGGGGCTGCGCAGGCCGCGCCCGAGATTGCCGCTTCCGTATTACCCAATGGCCGTTCCGTAGCCGTGGGCAGTCCGGCAACCGCCTATGCTGTGATCGCCAACACCGGCGATCAGACCGCCACCGGCTGCAGTATCAGCCTCGCCGGCCATAACCAGGCTCCCGCCACGCTCACTTATCAGACCGCAGACGCCAATTTGCAGCTGACCGGATCGGCCAACACCCCGGTTGATATTGCGGCGTCCACCAACCAGTTTTTCGTCATCTCGGTGACGCCAACCAGCGCTTATAGCGGCCCGGTCGCATTGAATTATGCCTGCAACAATGCCACCGCGCTCGGTCAGCCCGGCGTCAATGATCTGCAACTGGTCGCCGAGACCGGAGGAACCGTAACCGATATCCTGTCGGTCTCGCTGACACCATCGAATGACGGCGTGGCGCGTATCGCCACAGTGGGCGGCTCCCAGGTCATGACCATCGCTGCCGTCTTCCCGGGTCCCGGCTCGGCAACCGCCAATATCCGGGTCACTCCGGAAGTGACCGGCTTTGATGCCACTGTAGCCAATCTCGAAATCTGCGAGACGGATTCTGGCGGCACCTGCCTTGGTGCGCGGGCGGCGAATGTCGACACCACCTTTACCCAGGGCACGGTCAAGTTCTTTGCCATCTATGTCACTTCCCCGGGACAGGGGGGCATTCCGCTTTATCCGGATCTGACGCGCGTTCGCGCCGTCTTTTCCGATCAGCCGACCCCGCCCCTCCCGGGTGTGGATGCACCGCAGGCCAATGAGCCCGTCCGGTCCATCACCAGCTCGGCCCTGACAGCACCGGCGCCGGCCAATGCTGACACCAGCGGTGCCGGATTCTACCGTTTCCGCATTCGCGACATGATCAATGACCCGACCGGCTCCTACATGGACTACGGCGAGCTGGTGGTTCTGCCTGACGGCACAGCCGTCGGCGCCATGACGATCATCGAAGGGGCGACGCCCTACCGGCAGGTATTCACATTGTCGGACGGGGCTTTCGATCCGAACGCTTCCAGCGGTCCGATCTTCGGAGGAACGCTCAATCTGTTACAGACGCCGGATGGCGACGCCGGGCTAAGCGCTCCATTCACGATGACCTATTCACCGGCCACCGGAATGCTCGGCCAGTTCAATGGCAATAACGCTGCCAGCCTTCCCGGCGTTGACGCGCCATTCTTTCTCAAAAGATCTCAGCTGGCCTTCACCGGGCTGATGATGTCGCAAGTCTTCCTGCCGGTGGCTCTGCTCACAACGGCCCAGCTGTCCGGCACCTACAATGCCGTGGACCCGTTGACCCTTGCCGCCATTGGCGATCTGGTCATGACCACAAACCTTTTGACCGCCACGCTGGTGCTTGGCGGACAAAGCTGCAATCTGGAGGGTTCCTATCAGCTGCAGCAGCTGGTTTCTGCCGTCGTGCTGACCAGCCTCGTTGTCACCGGGTGTGCCCTGAATGGTAATTTCGGAGCCGTCGGCGTGCTCGATACGGTCACGCAGTCCGACTACATCCGGCTTCAGCTCTACGTGTACAACCAGCTGGTCGGCTTCATGCTTCTGGCCACGCTTCGCCGCAGTGCGCAGGATTACGGCGAACCCGGCGCCTATGTCTTCATTCAGCCGGAGACCAATTGAGCCTGCCGCAGCCTGGCTTGTGGCAACATCGGGAAGGTGACGATCGAGACCTCCCACAGATCGATCTGCTTCAGATAACGCCCGCCTGACGGGCGTGACGTGAATTGCTCGGTCCGGAATCCGATGGACAATCCATCGACGGCCCCTTCGCGGATCAGCGCCGCGGTGGCTTTTCCCCGTGGCCCGGCGGCCAGAACCCGGCCGCGCACAAAAAGACCCTTGGCGTCTTCCCGGATCTCGTCCCAGACGCCGACCGGCTCGCCGGCATCATGCTGGAACAGCATCCGCACGCCTCTCGCGCCACGAAGCCGCAAGGCGCGCTGGAAGGCGCCAGCCTCCACCACATCCCGGTTCAGATCAGCAAAGCCAAACAGGCTGGCATAGCCTTCAATGCGCAGCGGCTCGCGCCCTGCGGTCTCATCCAACATCACGATCTCCGCTATCAGTCTCTGGCGTCGAGCCGCCGCTCGATGCGGCTCAGGGATTCTCGCGCCTGCTGGATCTGGACCTCCAGTCGCGCCAGGCGTTCGCTCGCCGTGGCGTACAGCGCGGCCTCGGCTTCCAGCCGGTCCAGCCTTTCACTGGCAGCCCCGGCCCAGATCAGCGCACCACCGGTCTGCATGACCAGCGCAAACACGACGCCCAGCGTCACCGAGCGTTCCAGCCGCCAGCCGGTCATGACGCCTCCGGCAAGCCCAGCAGATGGCGCTTCTCGGTATCTGTCAGGAAGCTGGCAACGCTCACCCTCGCCCAGTCGGCTGCCCGTTCTCCGGCCAGCGCCGGGAGCGAGGACATGTCGGGTTCAATCCGGAAATCGGCCGCATACCAGGGCCGCAGCCATTGCGTCAGCGCTTCAGCGGTCCGCCGCACCAGCGGCAATACGGTCTGACGCCAGAAAGCCAGATTGGCTTCCTTGTAGTTCGAATAGGTATTGTCGCCGGGCAGTCCCAGAAGCAGCGGCGGCACGCCGAATGCCTGCGCGATCTCACGCGCGGCCTCGCGCCTGGCCTCGATGAAATCCATGTCCGCCGGCGACAGTGCCATCGGCTTCCATTCCAGCCCGCCTTCCAGCAGCATCGGCCGGCCCGCATTGGCGGGCCCGGTATAGGCCTCCATCAGCTCGGCTTTCAGACGGTCGAACTGGTCTTCCGTCAGATTGCTGCCCTCTCCGGCGTTGAAAACCAGGGCGCCCGACGGGCGTGCGGCATTATCCAGCAATCCCTTGGCCCAATGGCTCCCGGCGTTATGGACATCGACAGCCGCAGCGGCGGCCTCCAGCGGGCTCAGCCCGTAATGATCATCGCCGGGATGAAACAGGCGGGTATGCAGGATCGGCGAGCGGCCACTGGCCCGGTCGCGGGCGAACGTCACCTTCCGGCCATTGGCGGCATATTCCCAGCCGTCCGGCCATCCCCGCTTTCCGGGCAATACCCGCATCCGGTCGGGCCGCAGCGAGAACAATTCACGCGGTTCGCCGTCCAGCGCCGCCAGCTCGGCATAGGCATTCCCGGCAATCTGCAAATAGCCGTAATGGGCCTCCAGGAATTCCTGGGCTGACTGGTCCGGATTGGGCCGCGCCAGCAGCCCGGAAACCGGATGATCGCGCCGGCCCTCTGCGATAATGGAGAGCGGTGTCGAGGCGGCCGCTCCGGCTATCAGCCGCACACAGCGGTGCACAATCGGATTGCGCGCAAAGCCCTCGCGCGTCAGCGCTGCATAGTCTCGTAACGGCGACGCGGGTCGTGATCCGAGAGCCAGGGCGATGAGCGGTTTGGCCGCTGACGTCTTGGTGGTCAGCCCGAACGTCCGGGCAAGTTGGTCCAGCATGAATACCTCTACAGCGGACGCAGACGCGGCAGGCCGCGCGGCGTTATCAACAAGTCGGTGATCGCCCAGACCAGCGCATCCACGCGGTCTGGACTTTGCGATCCGGCCTCCGGCGATCCGAAGGCACACATCTGGTCTTCAAGCGCCGGAAAGCGCCCGGCATGGCGCACGCGGCCCACCGAATAGAGTGCGGCTACCGGTTCGGCCCGGGCGCGCTTTCCCCGGCTTGCGCGGACCAGTTTGACCGGCAGGCCGGGCCGTACGGCTTTCATAACCGCCGCAACCATGTCACCGCCCTGATTGGACTCCGCAACGATGCAGTCGGCTTCAAGCCCGTCATAGGCCGCGACAACCGCCTCGGCCCAGGCGGATGGTTTTGCCGGGCCGAAGGAGCGGTCGGCCAGCACCCTGGCTGTTCGATCACTGCCTTCGCCCGACGCGCCGGCAACAATGATCCCGCATTCATCCGAGCGGTCATGTCCGGTCGCGGGAGGATCAACCGCGACAATGATCCGCTGCGGGTCGACGGGATCGGCCGTGCAGGCGTTTTCGATGTCCCTGCGGGTCCAGAGTGCGCCCTGCGGATCCTCGATCAGCAGGCCTTCCAGCTCCTGCCGGCCCAGTAGCGAGCCGCCATAGGCAGCCTCCATCGCCGGCAGAAAACGGTCTGCCAGATTGACCGCATTGTCGTGTGTGGCCGAACGGGTCATGACCACACCCGGCCGTTTCACCAGTGCTTTCAGTGCCGGTATCGGCCGCGGCGTGGTCGTCATCATCAGGCGGGGGAAATCACCCAGCCTCAGCCCCATCATCAGTGTATCCAGCGTTTCCTGCGGATACGACCAGGCGGCAAATTCGTCCGCCCAGGCAGCCTCGAATTGTGGTCCACGCAGACTGTCCGGATCCTCGGCGGAGAAAACATAACCTTTCGCCCCGTTCGGCCAGGACAGCCGCCGGCGCGAGGCTTCATAGACCGGCCAGCTGTCCTTTGGTCCCAACCGCAAAAGCCCGGAAGGTCCGCTAACCATCACCTCACGTGCATCGCTCAGCGTCGGGGCGATCAGGGCAATGCGGCCAACACCTTTCCCGATCAGCTCTCTTACCCATTCCGCACCGGCGCGGGTCTTGCCCGCCCCGCGGCCGCCGAGAAACAACCAGATGTCCCAGTCACCCTCGGGCGGTAATTGCGGATCACGAGCCCAGAAGTGCCAGTCATGCAGAAGCGCTCGGCACACGCCCGGCTTCAGGCTGTCCAGATATGCTTTTGCCTTCTCTTGCGGCTCTGATGCGATTGATTCGGCGTTCCAGTTCGGCCCGGGGATCGTCAAAATCATCGGCCTCCGCAGGCAACTCCCTGTCCGGCCGGATGGCCCGGCCCAGATCGTTTTCGAGTTTCACAAGCATGTTCAGCGCCCGCATCCGCTTGACCGCGGCATCAACGCTGCCCTCCATCAAGACCGTTTCGGCACGGATCAATTCACGGCGCAGGGCTTCCAGATGGGCCTCCGCCCGGTCGGCCGGACCGGCTTTCCTGTAACGGCCGATCTGATGGCGTACCCAGCTGTCGCTGAGCCCGGTCCGGTCCATGATATCCGCGACGCTGGTGCCGGCTTCATATTGACGAACCAGGAGTTCCCCATCCGCCCTGTCCAGCAGCCTTGCGCCCTTTTTTCCAACCATGCCGGTTTATAGCCCCGGCACCGCGCGCTCCGGATGCTTTGTTGGAATTTAGCTACACTGCATTGAAACAAAAAAGAAAACAGGCCTGGGTGACGCGGATTGACGTTCAGCTATCCCCGCTTTCGCCCGGCCAGTCCCGGATGAAGTCTTCATAATCCTCATCCGCCACGCGCAATTCACTCGTCACCCGACCGCGCACCGACATGTTGGCTTTGAAGGTCGATTGCGGATCACCCGTCACCAGCGGATGCCAGTCTGGCAAGTCACGCCCCTCATCGACCAGCCGGTAGGCACAGGTCTTCGGCATCCAGGCAAGCTGCCCTACATTTTCCGCTGTGAGGATGACACAGTCCGGCACCCGGACAGAACGGTTGGCATAATCCCGGCAGCGCCCGCTGGCTCCGTCATAGAGTTTGCAGGACAGCGAAGTCAGCACCCGTGATCCGTCATCATCTTCAAGCTGGACAAGACAACATTTGCCACAACCATCACACAATGACTCCCATTCCGAGCGTGACATCTCTTTCAGTGATTTCACTTTCCAGAATGGGTCTTTAGACATTATCGCCTGAAACTCGCCATCTTGATCGGGCTAGAAACGCCCCGGACGCCGCCATGACGCCATTCAGAGCTGATCTTCTAGCCGATAAACGGCGCCGCAGGGAACGTTTTGCCTGGATCGTCACGATTGCGTTTGCAGTGATCGTGATCGGTGGCGGCATTGCCGCCGGCACTTTCTGGCGCTGGGCCTTCTCCGACATTCCGGAGCTGCCCGCCAATCTGGAAACGCTTTGGGATGTCCGCCGCGAAAGCTCGGTGACACTGCTCGACCGCAATGGCGAGGTTATCGACGTGCGCGGGCCGCTCTATGGTGCGCCGGCACGTATCGAAGATCTGCCAGACCATGTGGCCCAGGCCTTCATCGCCATCGAGGACCGGCGTTTCTACGAGCATTCCGGCGTCGATATCTGGGGGGCTGCGCGAGCCGTGCTGGCCAATCTTCAGGCCGGGGCCACGGTTCAGGGCGGATCGACCATCACCATGCAGCTGGTGAAGAATCTGGTCCTGACGCCCGAACGCTCCATGCGCCGCAAGTTTCAGGAAATGCGGCTGGCGATCGAGCTCGAGCGGCGTCTCAGCAAGGATGAAATTCTCCAGCTCTATCTCAACCGAATCTATTTTGGTGCCCGCGCCTACGGCATCGAAGCCGCAGCCCGGCGCTATTTCGACAAGCCGGCGGCCGAGCTAACATTGGCCGAGGCCGCCATGCTGGCCGCTCTGCCCAAAGCCCCCAGCCGCCTCGATCCGACCAGTAATCTGGCTGCAGCACAGGAACGCGCGGCCATCGTGCTGGCCGCCATGGAGGACGCCGGTTTCATCACCGCCGAACAACGTGCAGAAGCCGAAGCCAATCCGGCGGCGCCCATCATTCCCGAACCGGAGGAGCTGCGCGATCCGGAAGTCTTCGGACATGTTTTCGATTTTGCTGTTCTGGAAGCCCAGGACGTCCTTGGCGAATTACCCTCGGATGCGATTTTACAGATCTCGATCGATCCGGAATTGCAGGAAACGGCGCATCGCGTTCTGACCGCCCGCATGGAGTCTGAAGGCGAGGCGGAGAATGCCGGCGAAGCGGCTCTGGTGGCCCTGTCACCGGACGGCGAGGTGCGCGCCATGATCGGCGGCCGGGATTATCTGGAAAGTCAGTTCAATCGGGCTGCCCAGGCCCGGCGCCAGCCCGGCTCGGCCTTCAAGCCGATCGTCTTCCTCGCCGCGTTGGAGAACGGGTCCTCGCCCTACAGCGTCTATTATGACGAACCGATTGATCTGGAAGGCTGGCAGCCACGAAATTTCGGCGGCAATTACCGTGGACGGGTGTCCATGCAGGAAGCGCTTCGCCGCTCGATAAACACGGTCGCTGCCCAGATCGGAGCCGAAGTCGGTCCGGAATCTCTGGTCGATGTCGCCGGCCGGCTCGGGATTGAAACAGAGTTGCCGCCTCTGCCGGCTCTCGCACTGGGCGCTGTGGAAGTGACCTTGCTGGAACTAACATCCGCCTATGCCACCATCGCCAATAGCGGGATGCGCCACGATACCGTCTTCCTGACACGTATCAGCAATTCACGTGGTGAAACCTTGTGGGAAGCCCATGAAGGCGAGCCGGAACGCACGGTCGAGGAATCCGATGCCCTGACCCTTTCAACCATGATGCAGGATGTCGTGCTGAACGGAACCGGTGCGAATGCGCGTCTGCCAGATCGGCCCGCGGCGGGAAAGACCGGCACCAGCCAGTCCTTCCGGGATGCCTGGTTCATCGGCTTCACCGCCGATTACGTGGCCGGCGTCTGGGTCGGAAATGACGACGACACGCCGACCAATGATGTCACCGGTGGCGGACTGCCCGCCCGGCTGTGGCGCGATTTCATGATTGCAGCACATGAGGATTTGCCGGCCAGGCTGCTGGCCGCGCCGGCGCCTCGGGAACGCACGGAGTTCGAGGAAAGACTGGCCGCTTTCTATTCCGAGCTCACCAACGCTTTCGAGGCCGAAGCGGAAAGCATTCCCTAGCGGTTGGAGAGTTCCGCCCGCAGGGCTTTCAGTTCATCCCGGATGGCTTTCAGCTCGGCCTGCATATCGTCCCGGTCAGCGGCTGCTTCCGCTTCCATCTTGGCATTGCGCTCTTCTTCTTCGTCGAAATGTTTCGACTGTAGCGAATCCACGATCACCGCGATGAACATGTTCAACACCGCGAAACTGGTGAGAACGATGAAAACCAGGAAGAACAGCCAGGCAAAGGGGTATTGCTCCATTGTCGGGCGCGCGACTTCCATCGCCCAGCCTTCCAGCGTCATCACCTGGAACAGGGTGAAGGCCGACGCCCCCAGCGTCTCGAACATCGGCTGGGTTGCGCCAAACAGCTTGGTCGCCATGACGGCCGAGACGTAGAACATCAGGGCCAGGACAGCGAGAATAGCGCCCATGCCGGGAATGGCCTTCATCAGGGCTTCAACAACCTTGCGCATGTCCGGCATCACCGAGAACAGCCGGAAGACCCGCAGGATCCGCATCGCCCGCAAGACGGTGAAGGCGCCGGCATCCGGGAAGAGTGATATCGAGACAATGATAAGGTCGAACCAGTTCCAGCCGCCTTTGAAGAAGCGCGGACCATAGGCGACCATCTTCAACAGCAGCTCAAAGACGAAAACGGTGACGATAACGGTATCGATCACCGGAGCCATCCGGGACAGGAATTCGTTTTCGACCGGATAGGTATCGAGCCCCAGTGTCACGGCGTTCAGCAGGATGAGACCGGTGATGAAATTGACGAAGAATGGTGCTTCGACGAAATCGACGAGCTGGTCTCGCCAGCTATTCACCGCCTGCGTGGACATGGATTCGGCCCCCTTTGTTGCGCTCTGATTATCGCCGTGCGCGCCCGAGTGCAACGCTGCACTGAACTGCCGAAATTAAGCAAATACCGCCACCGTTTCTTTACGGGTTTGATGCAATCTGCGGTCATTGAATTTCTGGCGGGGTCCATGGCAGTCCAAACAAACCTCACGAAGCTGGTCGATCTGGCCAAGGAAAAGTCCAGCGAACGGCGGCGGGAATTGCTCCGTGAGGTGACGGACCACTTCTTCGAGGCGCCGCCTGAATCAGCCTCTCCTGCGTTCGCGGAATATGATGGCGTGCTCTCCCGTCTTGCTGCCGACACCGCCCAGGACGCCCGCGAAGAGCTGGCGCGCCGTTTCGCCGACGCTCCGGAAGCTCCACACGGCCTTGTCATGCAGCTGGCCCGTGATGTCATCGAGGTTGCTGCGCCGATCTTGCAGAAATCGACAGCGCTCACCGAAGCCGATCTGCTGGCAATCGCAGAAGAAAGCGGTGGCTCTCACCTGAAAGCGATATCCGAGCGCGAAACCGTGTCTGCTGCGGTATCCGACACGCTGGTACGGCGCGGAGACGACGAGGTGGTTGCCACACTGGTGAAAAACCGGGGCGCAAATATCTCGCGGAAGGCCTTCGAGACCATCACCGAGCGCGCGGAAACCAATCCGGATCTTCATGCACCGCTGGTCGATCGCCAGGAAATGCCGGCCGATCTGTTGAATGACCTGATGACCGTGGTCGAGACCCGGCTGCGCGATCGCATCCTGCAGCGGTTCGACGAAATCGATCCTGAGGAATTGCAAAAGGCCATTGATGCGTCTCACAGCCGTCTTGAAGCGCGCATGTCCAACGACAAGGATGTCGATGAGGGCAAGCGCTACATCAATGCGATGAAACTCCGCCGTCAGCTAGACGGGGCGCTTCTTATCCGCTTGCTGCGGGAAAATCAGATGGTCCGCTGCGCCGCCGGTCTGGCCGCGCTGGCCGAAGTCGACTTCATGACCGCGAGGCGAGCTCTGGAAAGCCCCAGTATCGATCCGCTCTGCCTGGTCTGCCGTGCCGGTGGCCTGGACCGCACGCTATTCGTCACGCTGGCCGTGCTGAGAAATGCCGGCAAAGGCGATGCCTTGCGCGATGCCAAGGAATTCGGCCGCATTTTCGACGAGCTGTCCGAACATGAAGCCCAGCGCGCCATGCGGTTTATGATGCTCCGCAAGAACGCCAAAGCCGCCTAGTCTCCGGTGCTACCTTCCGGGTGTTTTTTCTTTCGGGTATAGACGGCGCCTTTTCCCTTTTTCGCCGGGATCGGACCAGCTGGCCGCGGCCGTGATCTCAGCCCCTTGGCGGCAGGGTTTCGTGAATTCGGTTTGTCCGGACTCACCGGTTGCGTTCCTTGGCCCGCAGAAATTTCAGATCCGGCCACTTCTCTTCGGAATAGCTGACCTCCCAGGCGGATTTGGCAAGGAAAACCGGATCGCCGTCAATGTCTTCGGCAATGGCGCTCTTGTGGCGATCAGCAAACTTTTCGATGTCGGCATCACTGCCGGATATCCAGCGCGCGGTTTCGTAAGGAGCAGCCTCGAACGTGACATCAATCCCGTATTCAGCTGCCACCCGCTCGGCCATGACCTCGATCTGCAGCTGACCCACCGCACCGACGATGAAGTCGCCACCGATCACCGGGCGGAACAGCTGGGTTACGCCCTCTTCTGCCAGTGATTCCAGCGCCTTCTTGAGATGCTTGGCTTTAAGCGGGTCAGCCAGACGGGCGCGGCGAAGGATTTCCGGCGCGAAATTCGGAATACCTGCAAACAGGATATCGCCAGCCTCGCTCAGGCTATCTCCGACACGAAGAAGTCCGTGATTGGGGATCCCGATAACATCACCGGCGAAGGCTTCGTCGGCAATTTCCCGGTCCTGCGCAAAGAACATGATGGGCGAAGACACTGTCAGGGATTTACCCTTGTCGGTCTTCAACTTCATGCCGCGTTTGAAACGTCCAGAGGCCAGTCGGACAAACGCCACCCGGTCGCGGTGGTTCGGGTCCATATTGGCCTGCACCTTGAAGACAAAGCCGGACACCTGCTTGTCACCCGGCGCGATCTCGGCCTCGGCTTTCCTGACCACCGCCTTTTCGACCTGCGGACCAGGGGCCACCTCTGCCAGCGCGTCCAGCAATTCAACGACGCCGAAACGACGCAGCGCCGACCCGAAATAGACCGGCGTCATATGACCTTCTTCATAGGATTGCTGATTGTAGGCCGGACAAAGCTCGCGGGCCATGTCGATGCCCTCGACCAGCTCGCCATGCACATCATCGCTCAACAGGCCGGCCATTTCGGAAGCTGGAACGGGCCTGCCTGACGACAATTCTCCGGCGTCGGGCCGGAACGGAATGAAGGCGTCGCGTTTCAGGTCCATGACCCCGCCAAAGCGCTGGCCTGAGGCCGCAGGCCATTGCATCGGCGCGGTATCCAGCGCCAGCTTGTCCTGGATATCATCCAGCAATTCCTCGGGCGCCAGCGCTTCCCGGTCGAGCTTGTTGATGAAGGTCAGGATCGGAATGTCCCGCAACCGGCAGACTTCCACCAGTTTCAGCGTCCGTGGCTCCACGCCGCGGGCCGCATCCAGCACCATGATCGCGCTGTCAGCCGCAGTGAGCGTGCGATAGGTATCCTCGGAAAAGTCTTCGTGGCCCGGGGTATCGAGAAGATTGAAGGTCAGGCCGCGATGTTCATAGGTCATCACCGATGCCGAAACCGAAATCCCACGATCCTGCTCGATCTTCATCCAGTCCGAGCGGGTACGACGGTTTTCACCCCGCGCGCGGACCTGTCCGGCAAGACGGATTGACCCTGCGGCAAACAGCAGGTTTTCGGTGAGCGTAGTTTTACCGGCGTCCGGATGCGAGATGATCGCGTAGGTGCGGCGCGTCGCCCATTCAGCGCTGGGAGGTGTCGTGGTCATGATGGATCAATGCTTCGGTTTATATGGCGCGGAGGTATAGGTCCCGGTGGCGGGATGCAAGCGCTGTTGGCCTATTCTACCGGTTCAGTCAGGAAATGCCGGCCTTTCGGGTCCTCGATCTCGACAACCCAGATATCCGGATCATCGTCCAATCGTTTGCCGGTGTACTGCGCGATATCGGCCTCGCTGACCGGTTCGGTACCCAGCGGCCTTATCCATATCCTGTCACCTTCAAAATCCCGAGCTGGAACATAGAGATAGCCGGTTCCATCCAGCAACATCACCTGCACCAGAACCGCGCCGGCATCGGTATCGCCCTTGCGCACCACCCCGCCCATGACGCCCGCAACCTCAGCGCGCCGAAGCAAAGCCTGCACCCAGATTTCTGACTTTAATCGATTCATTTCCATTGATGGCAAGGCAATTGCTTAATAAAGTGTGAATGGGTGGGGAGCGTATCATGTCAGTACGAGTTGTGCGTTGGGTTCTTGCGGCCATGGTCGGCTTGTTGGCGGCCCGTGCGGCTGCGGATATGCCGGAAACGGCGATTTACGAAACACCGCTGACCAATCTTGTGACAGCTATTGACGAGATCTACGTCGATCCCGAAAGCGGCGATGGTCTTGTAAGGTTCGCGATCTCCCCCATTGCGACACCGGGCGAAGGACGCCTGATCCTGGGCCTGGAACCGATGGGCCCCGACGCACCCGCCCTGATTATTGTTGTTAACAACAGCCGTGCAGTTCGCATCCCGTCGAGCCAGGAAGCGGTATCGGCCGAGATCGAACTTCCGGGTCATGTACTGAGGCGCGGCACGAATATTGTCACGCTGGCTCTGGAAGATGACGAAACCACCGGCTGGCGGCTGGATGGCGCCCATTCCCGCCTGCGGGTCAGCTACACGATGGACCGCGAACTGGCGTCCCTCGGCGATGTTGAAGCCGCATTGGCCGCCGATGTTCCGCAAGCCGGCGCCATTTTCATCGAGGACCGCCCGAACGATGTAATGGTGGAGGCGGTCGCTGCCCAGGGCATCGCATTGCGCATGGGCCGTGTTCCCGAGCTCGTGACTGATCCGGCCAGTGCCAGCATTCGCGTTACCTACGAACTGGATGCCGAACTTTCCGGCGCCGAGGTCCGCTTCAGCGATAATGGAACCCCCGGTGTCATTCTGGCAGGCCGCCACCAGCAGGATCTGGAATCCGCTGCGCGCCTGTTTGCCAGCCGCTCTCTGCGCCAGGCTGATACCGTCTTTACCGTCGTTGACGCACTTCACGCAGCCGCCATTGGCCGGGAAAACACCCGCGTTGAATCCTCGCAAGCCACCTTGCGCGAGTTTACCGAAGCCCGCCTGCCCTTCGGCGACGGCCGGGGTGCGGAAACCGCTGTCATCCTGACAGAAGGAGATGGCGACCGCCGTCTCGCCGGCCTTTCGATCATGGCGCGTACAGCGATCGCCCATGAGACCGCCTGGATCTATGCCTGGTATGGCAGCAACAGCCATGCCGCCCCGGAAAACCGCCATGTCGTCTTCGTCGGGACCGGCGCCCTGGCTGACCGCCAGCTCCTGGACGGCGCGCCGGTCGAATTCCGCACGGCTCTGCGCCAGGCGGCCGATCATAGCGGTGGCAGCGGTCTGCGGCTCTCATCGGCAGCCTATGCAAGCGAAGGCGTCCCACCCTCAGGTGTCGCTACGGTCTTCACCGATCCCGATAATCCTACACGCTGGATTGCCGGCTTTACCTCGCCGGAACCGGCGGGTTTCAACCGTGCGTCGGAGATCCTGTCGCGCTCTGCGCATTGGGGCGCTCTGACAGGCCGGGCCGCTATCTGGGATGAAGACGGGGTCACCGGTTACGACTATTCGCTTGAGGGCACGCCGACGTTGGCCCAGCGCTATGGTCTTCCCGATCTCAGCCTGCGCGAGATTGCATTGATCCTTTTTGTTCTGACCATGTTGTTTATTCTGCGTGGAATCTGGCGCCGTCGCCGGGTAAACGACAAATCAAGAGGTTGGCGCTAGCCTCTCCGGAAATAATCGGAGTCATGCATGCGCTTCTTGATAGTGGGACTGGCCTTTTTGAGTGCCGGTGCCCATGCCCAGACCCACCAGGACAGCTTTGCCCAGCGCGCACTAGCGCGTGCGCTGGATGACCGCTGCGCGCTGTTCAGCGATACAGAACGCCTGGCCCTGGACGGAGCGTATCTGCAGACGCGCGGCGATCTGCTGCGCGAGGGATATTCTGCAGCCGAGATTGACCAGAGCTATCAGCAGGTCACCCGTAATGTCTCCAATCGCCCTTGCGACGATGACAATGTGATGGCCATTGCCGCCGATATCAGATCCGCTTTCACGGCATGGCAACGTGAACGTTTTCAGGACTTTGTCAGCGCCCCGTCGCTATGGCAGGCCAACCGGCCCTATGCTTATGACAGCTGGGTGATCTCGGCAGGCCTGGATGGAGACATTCCCCTGCGTGCCGGCGCCTATAACCGGGAAGGAGAGATCGCGCTGACCATTGCGGCGGCGGACAATTCCGGTCTGGCCTCCATAGCGCTGGTCATGCGCGACAGCGAAGCCATGCCGGGCCTTCATGACCCGACACTGGGGGGGCTCCTGCAATTTGACGGACTTCCGGAATGGACCCGGTTCGTGCCGCCAAGCGAAGGTGGAATGCGCGTTCTGCCGGTCTCGCGTTTTTCCGCCGAGGGGATCGAGTATTTCCGGTTCAGCGAAGCGGCGCTGGACACTCTGCGGTCCCTTGACCCGCGCGAAGCTGTCCGCATCGAGGCGTTCGACCGGCAAGGCCGAATGGTCATTTCCCGTTATCTGGGGGTTGGCGATTTCGCCGCCGCGCTGGCCTTTGTCAGATCGTCACCGGATCTATCAGCCGGCCGATGAGATCAGCCCCTGCCCGGCTGTCTGGGCACGCTCGATACGCGAATGCACCTCCAAAGGCTCAGCGGGCGCACCATCGTCCTTGGCTGCGGTCATCACCGGCATGGAGACCGATACAGTCGTGCCTTCGCCGACCTTGCTGTCGATGGCCATCTGACCGTCGTGCATTTCCGCCAGGGCTTTGACCAGCGAAAGTCCCAGACCGGACCCCCGCTCGCCTGACGCATTCGCAGTCGAGGCCTGCTGATAGCGCTGGCCGAGCCGATAGAGCTCGTCCTGCGCAATGCCGGGCCCGCTATCGCCAACGGCCAGCGTCAGCTGATCACCCTCGACCGCCGCCAGCACGACAATTACGCCATCTTTCGGTGTGAATTTCACAGCATTCGAGAGCAGGTTCAGCAGGATCTGGCGGATCGCCTTGCGATCAGCGTGCACAGGCAATGCTTCAGGCATATCGATCTCGATCTCGATACCCGCTTCACTGGCACGCTGTGACATCATCCGGGTGCACAACTCGATTACATCAACCGCGTTGAAGTCCTCTTTCATTAGCGAATAGCTTTCGGCCTCGATGCGCGAGAGATCGAGCACATCGCCAATCAGCTCCAGCAGGTGACGTCCGCTTTCATGGATCAGGTCGGCGTACTCGGCATATTTCGCCGGGATCGGCCCGAAGAGCCGCGACTTCATGGCATCGGAAAACCCGATAATGGCATTCAGAGGCGTCCGGATCTCATGGCTGACGGACGCCAGGAATTCAGACTTGGCGCGCGTTTCAGCCAGCGCCAGATCGCGTTCTTCCTGCAACCGGCGTGTGGATTCCGAATTGTCTTCAGAGACGGCAGACGGCACCAGCGCAGCCGCCCGCGTGGTCTTGTAGAGCGTGATGTCTTCAGCCCGCCCTCTGGCCCCTCGAATTCGCGAATAGGACAAATGGGTGTCCGGGGTCTCAAAGGCCGTCCGGTCTGCCAGGTCGAAGGCCAGGTCCGCCAACGGCAATCCGACAATGTCACCGGGCAGGCCCGGCATCATGTCACCCACCGACTTCGACGTGGCGGTAATTTCGCCATTCCGCGTGGCGATCAGAGGAACAGGAGCATCCATAAACGCCCGGCTGCGATTTTGATGGCGCCGCGCTATGGAGCGCAGCAGGGAACGACGGCGCAAAACGCGCGCAGCAGAGAAGGCAGGGCCGGCAAACGCGACCGCCAGCACAGCGAGGAAGGCCGGTGCGAACACGTCAATCACGGCGCTGGACACAGTCAGAAGGCCTGCCAGCTGCAATCCGCCGATCAGGATGGCTGTCAGACCTGTGAGAGCGGCTGTTTCGATGATGATCCGCCGGTTGGCAAAGGATGCCATGGCGGCGACCGGCAGAATGAACACCATGGCGCCGGGGCCCATCATCCCGCCGCTGACAGCAACGGCAGATGCGGCCAGGGAAACCCACAGCAGCATCAACACCAGCTTTCCGAGCGGAGGCGCCTTCCGGTGAGCCAGGAAAAGGCCGGCAATCCCGGGCAGCAATGCGCCCGCTATCCCGGCTATCGCCAGAGACAGTTCGACCGGCGCGGCATCAATGATGACTGGTGCGACGGCAGCGAGCACGGCAACCCAGATCAAATGGGTCAGCCGCCCGCCATTATTGAGAACCCTGTCAGCTAGCCGCATTGCCGGGCAAACCTCCATTAGCCGCGACTCGGTAAAGCACCGCACAACGAGCCTTTCCGGCCCCGCTTAACAAGACGTTAATTCAAGCCGTAAAATCGTTAACGCAACACTTCATCAAGCCTTGATGCAAGAAGTTGAGATGCCGACTGGCGCTCTCGCCTTACTCGCGCCAGAATAAGCGGAATGGAGCCCAAGGGCATAGGAGAGTTGGATCGTGCTTAACGCCTTGTTGTCAGCGCTCGCACTCATGACCGCCACACAGGATGACGGCAGCGGAGCGACGCCGCCGGAACAGCCTGTGCTGCGCCTTGACGCCGCGGAATCCACATCAACGGTCGATGAAGACGATATCGTCCTCCGCTCGGCAAGCCAGTACGCCGGCTTTCACCGCACTCTGGGGGAGATCCGCGAACGCGAGATCACGTCAGGTGCCGTGCTCGACCAGTCCATGGATGAGATCGCCGTCTATCTGGCGCGCGAACGCCTTGTACGGGCCTGGCTGGCCTATTCCTCTCTGATCGCAGAGCAACACCCGCAATTCCTCGACGATGTCCGGGATGTGGCCGATTATTATGGCCGTGACGCCGCTGTCGCCGCCCTGGCCAACGACCCGGCCTATGCCGGTGCCTTCCGCTATGCGGATCAGGCGAGCGAATCCGTGCTTCTGGCGATTGACGAGGACGCAGCAGAGATCGAGGCGATCGGCGAACAATTCCGCCTGTCTGCCTACGATTTGCAAAGTGAGCGCTGGGCCAACGCTGTCGCGCGCGACCGCCAGAACCGCCTCGCCGCCCTTCGGGCCGCCGACCAGATCGCCGCGCCGCTGGCCACCGACATGTTCTCCACCAGCTTTGTCAGCGAAACCGATATCCGTTCAGCGTCCAGCATGTTCGCGCACGATACGCCGCCGCCTTCCCTGCCCGCCAACACTCCGGACCTCAGCCTCAACGCCGACGTCCCCTATGAGCCGGACCGGGTGCGCGTGGGGCGCATCCTGTCGATTGCTGCTTTACGGGCGATTGGCAGTGATAACCGCTATACCGAGGATTCTCTGCAATCCTTGCTGGCCGATCCGCTCGCCCAGCGCTGCATCGAATGGGCCCGGGTCAACCTGTCCCAGTGCGTCGCCGCAGCCCATTTCGAGTATGAGGATTCCTTCTGTATCGCCCAGCACGCCCTGATCGAGGTCTCTCAATGTCTCGAAGCGGCGCAAAACCGGCGCGAATAGGCTGATTTCCAGTCCGTTTGTTCCGAAGCGGCACATGGTAAACACAAAGTAAAAAGACCGGTTCGTTTTCTATTTGTTAGAATTTGTCCGAACTGTTTGTTTCTCTATTGTCCATTAACTCGGGAATCCGTGGAAATTCCGGATTGTTTTGGCTAGCCTCCATCTTGCACAGGGACGAGTGTGCATAAAAGTGAGGACCTGCCGTGCCTTTTGGATTTGTGTTTCGCGCCGCATTCTGGATAGCCGCCGTATCTGCTTTCGCACCCATGAGCGTCTTTTCGACCGATGGGATGGAAGCGCCTGACGATATTGCGCAACTGGTTGAACAGGGCCAGCGCCTCAACGAGGTCTGCTCGGATCTGCCAGCGCTCTGTGACATGGCTGGTGAAGCTTCCAGCCTTGTCGCGATTGCCGCTGATGAAACCCTTCTGCGAGTGGGCAACTGGCTCGACGAGCGGGAAGCCGCTGCATCCGAAGGTGCCCGATAACTTGTCCTCTGCTCCGCGGCATTATATTCGCCGCGTATGACGCCTGACGTAAAAGCCGACATTGACGAACTGGTCGAGGAGTTTGATTTCCTCGGCGATTGGGAAGAGCGCTACCGCTATCTGATCGATCTCGGTCAGGCCATGCCGGCACTTTCCGACGATGAAAAATCCGAAGACAACCGTGTGAAAGGCTGCACCAGCCGGGTCTGGCTGGTGATCGACGATGCTGCGGGCGATGCCTTTCGTTTCCGTGCCGATTCCGATGCCCACATCGTCAAGGGTCTGGCAGCCCTGCTGATCCGGCTTTATTCGGGGCGTGGCAAGGACGATATCGCCGCTATCGATCCTCGCGAGGTGCTCACCCGAATAGGGCTGGCCGAACATCTGTCTCCGCAGCGCTCCAACGGGCTGAATTCCATGATTGCCCGCATTCGCAAGGAAGCCGGCGTCAGCACCTGATTATCCTGGCATGGCCATGCCGTAATGGCGGCCCAATTGCTGCAGAGCGAGCTTGAGCACGATCTTGCCAGACCGCCGCGGCCAGCTTTCCTCGGTTTCAACAACCTCAAGCCCCTTCTCGCGCAGACAGACCGCCGACAAAATCCGGTCCATGCCGGGACCGACGGCCTCAAGCGCAGACCTCACGCGTTGCTGAGCTGCCATCGCAGACGCCGGGGCATCCCCCCGGCCAGCCCTCGAACCGGTAGCAGCCGGCGCCAGATAGCTATTCCAGTCGGAGGTCACACGTTCGGTCATCATTGAGCGGTGATAGTCCGCTCTCAAACGTTCTCCGGCCTCAAACTCGTCATCCGTCAGCCAGGATTTGCCGGTTTTTGCGTCAGGGCGCATCCAGCGGGCCAGAGGAGAATCAGAAATATCGGACGTGATCCGGCGGATGCATTCACCCTCCATCACCGCTTGTTCCCGCACCAGCTGGTGAGGCGCCTTGAAGTTACCGGACTGGCGCGCGCGGATGTCGTCCAGCTTATGTGTCAACTCGTAGACGCCGTGAGATCGGGCTGACAGCCAGCCCTCGCCGAGGGCCTGGCGCACCTGGGCACCTGACAACGTCACCGACGGGCGCCGTCGCAAATCCCCGCCGGGATAAACGCCGAACCGGTCCGGACATCCCGGTACGGCTCTCAGAGCCGCCCCCGGTGCTGACAGGCACTTCATCCAGCGCGCCGGCCTCATGGCAGGGCCATGCGATCGGCCCTGGGATCCGGCGCGGTCCGCAGACAATCCTCAAGGCCGTCCAGCCAGGCATCGAATTGCGGGTCATCGCGGCGGTCCTCGACAATCTGACAAGCATGAGAGGCCGTCGAACGGTCGCGGCCAAACGCCTGTCCGACCCGCGCCAGATTCAGCTCGAAAGCCACATGCGCCAGATACATGGCCACCTGACGGGCAAACGCGACGCGCGAGGACCGCCGCGTTGGCGCCGAAATCTCCTCGGCAGAAACATCAAAGGCAAAGGCGACCGCTTCCCGGGCCAGGCGAGCACGCGCCCGGTCGCTGTCAATCAGCTCTTGTCCACACATCACACCATCCATCACTTGCTAGACAACGCATCCTAGGCGCCAGCCAAAAAGGTGAGGATAACATTCCTATCTTTGTGGCAGAATATCCAGTTACACGTTTAACGTGTTATGATGGGTGCGTGGATAGAGATCAGCCTGCGAAGTAGGCAATCACCATGACAAGGCCCAACAAGACGCTGGTCCATATCGCCAGCAATCCGCTTGGAACATCGCGGCTCAGGGCCCCCGCCGGGCTGAACAGGTTGAACAGCTTGCCGGAAACATTCCGGCCGGCCTCGCCAAAACGATTGCCGATGGTTGCCATCAGCCGGTCCGTCATCGCCCACACCCACCGGAAGAGCCCGTCGCCCGCTCGCCGGTAGAACCAGTCGGTATCAAGGTTCACCGACCGGACTTCTGCCGGATAGAGCTTGAAACGGACCAGGAAGGTGAAGGCGAACAGAGCGGCCAGCAATAGCTGCATCTGACCCACAATATGGTCGTATGTGTAGGGTTCATATTCGACCGGATACGGCAGCAGATTGTAGAGCGCGCCGTAATTGATCCCCAGATAGATGCACAGGAAGGAGGCCAGCCCCATGGCCAGCAACATGTTCCAGGGCGCTTCCTTTACGCGGTGGCCATTATCGTGATGGAAGAAAGCGAAATACGGAATCTTGATGCCGGAGTGCTCGAGCACGCCCGCAGAGGCAAACACCAGAATGATGAACGGTATCTCGTAACCGCCATAGGCAACCGCCGATAGTGTCAGCGCTTTTGCCACAAAGCCCGAGAAGAGCGGGAAGGCCGAGATCGCCCCCGCCCCGATCAGACAGAAGAAGGCTGTAAACGGCATCGATTTGTATAGCCCGCCAAGGTCCGATGCTCTGGTATGGCCTACCCTCATCAGCACGGCGCCCATGCTCATGAACAGCAGGGCCTTGTAGATGATGTGGACAAAGGCATGAGCAGCGGCGCCATTGAGGCCCAGCTCTGTGCCGACACCGATACCGGCCACCATGAACCCCAGCTGGTTGTTCAGCGAATAGGCCAGCACCTTGCGCAGATCGTTTTCGATCACCGCATAGAAGACCGGGAACGCCACCATGACGGCTCCGATCCAGACCAGAACATCCAGTCCGGCAAAGCCACGCGCCAGTGCGTAGATCGCCAGCTTCGTGGTGAAAGCGGATAGCACGACGGCACCGATCGCGGTCGACTTCGGATAGGCGTCCTGAAGCCAGTTGTGCATCAGCGGGAAAGCCGCCTTGATACCGAATGCTATGAGGATCAGCAGTCCGCCGGGCGCGTTCACATCGATCGCATTGAACTGCCAGCTGCCTGTATGGGTTGCATACATGACCGAACCCGCCAGCAACAAGACTCCCGACAGGACATGGATGGTCAGATAGCGCAGACCGGCCCGGAAAGCGGCCGGATTCCGGCTGGCCCAGATCAGGAAGACCGAGCTGATTGCGGTCAGCTCCCAAAAGAAGAACAGGGTCAGCAGATCGCCGGCGAACACAGCACCCAGACCGGCACCTGAATAGATCAGTGTCGTTGAATCCTGCATCCGGTCGCGATCATGCAGCGCATAGATCGAATTCAGGAATATCGCGAGAATGAAGACCAGCCCCCAGACCCGCGACAGCGGATCAAACCGATAGGTCTCGAAGGTAAAGCCGGCCATTTCCAGAATGCCGAAAACGCCCACATGTGGCGTCATGAACCAGACCGCCGCTGCCGCCAGGGGTGCGGCCAGCATCAGCGCCTTGCGGAAGGCGTAGGACGGCACGACAGCGGCCAGAAGGCCGGCGATTATGACAGGAAGTGCGGGCGACAGGCCGAGGGTGACGAGATCAGTCATTGTCACCCTCCTGATCGTAATAGTCTTCCTTGCGGCCGAGCAAGCGGCGCAGAGGCCACCCCATCAGAACCGCGAGGCAGAAACCAACAAACCCCTCGATCTCGTAAAAGCCGAGAACTTCATACCATTTTCCTGTCCGGTGGAACGGGTTCAGCACCTCGAAGACAAGCATCAGAATGGCGAGTCCGCCAAAAATCCAGAAGGGGGCCTTCTTCGCCCATTTGGAATCCAGCCACAGGAACGGCCGGGCAGCCGGATGAATTTCATCCTCCGCCGGCGTTTCGGATTTCGGTGTCTCTTTACTCATCTCAAAGCTCCGCACCGAAGACAGGCGCGAGGAAGTCCGTCAGCGGCCCGATCAGGAAGAACAACACGGTAATGCCGGCTGCCGTGATCACCGGCGGCAGGATGGCCAGCACCGGTCCGGGCTTTTTCAGCCCTTCCTTCGGCGCCGGGTCAAAGAAGCCGCGCGCCGGGATCGGCAGCAGATAGCCGACATTCAGGATCGAAGACAGGATCAGCGCGGCGATCAGCGCCTGCTGACCGGCCGTTGCGGCGCCCCACATCAGATAGAGTTTGGGCCACATGCCGCCAAAGGGCGGCAGGCCGATGATCGAAAAGGCGCCGACGGCAAAGGCGCCGAACGTCCAAGGCATCAGACGGCCGAGACCGCGCATGTCGGAAATCTCGGTTTTCTTGGTCGCCGTATAGATCGCGCCCGCGCACATGAAGAGCGTGATCTTGCCCCAGGCGTGCATGACGATCTGCAAGGCAGCCCCCAGCAGCGCCAGTGGCGCGGCTATCATGGCGCCCAGCGTGACATAGGACAGCTGGGAAACCGTCGAGAAAGCCAGCCGGCGCTTCAGATTATTGCTCGACATGGCGATGATGGACGCCAGTACGATAGAGATCGCGGCAATCCAGGCCAGCCAGGTCGAGGCCGGCGCTTCCTGGATCAGCTCGGGCCCGAAAATGTAGGTGGCCACTTTCAGGATGGCGAACACACCGGCTTTCACAACCGCCACGGCATGCAGCAAGGCCGAGACCGGCGTGGGCGCCACCATGGCATTGGGCAGCCAGGGGTGGACCGGCATCAGGGCCGCCTTGCCGATACCGAAAGCAAACAGGATCAGCAGGATACTGGCCACCAGAGGCGAGGCCTCGGACGCCAGAAGACCACCGACGGTGAAATCCGTCGAACCGGCGATGAATTGCGTGGCGATGATTGCCGGCAACAACAGGCCGATCGAAGTGCCCAGCAGGATAGCCAGATAGATGGCGGCACCGCGGCGCGCCTTGTCATCCCCCTTGTGCGCGACCAGCGGATAGGTCGACAGGGTGAGCGCCTCGTAGAAGAGGAACATCGTCAGAAGGTTCGATGCCAGCGCTACGCCCATGGCACAGGCGATGGCAATGGTAAAAAAGACGAAGAAACGGGTTTGATGCTTCTCGCCATTTCCGCGCATATAGCCGATCGAATAGAGCGAATTGACGATCCAAAGCCCGCTCGCCACTGCTGCAAACAGGGCGCCGAGCGGTTCCAGCTGGAAACCGAAGGTCAGGCCGGTCTCCCCGATCGCATAGACCAGTTCCGGGCGCTCTCCCGTCACCGAGACCAGATAGGCCACATTACAGGCCAGCAGCACGGCGGCCGTCAGCGTTGCGGCTTCCCGCAGATTGGGCGATTTGCCCAGAAGTCCGACGAACACCCCGCCAATGAGCGGGATCACCAGCGCAGCGATCAGGGCAATTTCGGGAGTCCAGCTCATTGAGAGGCTCCATTCAGGGCAGCCTCGGCCGCAGCATTGGTCAGCGAGACCAGGAAGTCAGGCTGGAAGAAGAACCAGATATTGGCGAAAGCCAGGATCCACATCGGCACCAGCATCAGCCATGGCGCGCGGGCCGAGGCGATCCCGCCGGAGCGGTCATGATGGGGTTCAGCGACCCAGATCGCCGCCAGCATGCGCGCGACATAAGCCAGCGCGATCAGCGAAGAGAGGATCAGGGCGGCAACTGCCCACCACCAGCCATTCTCGAAGGCGGCAACGCCCAGATACCATTTCGACCAGAAGCCGATTGTCATCGGCACGCCGACCAGCGACAGGCCGGCAATGGTAAATGCCACCGAGGTGAAGGGCATTGAGCGGGCAAATCCATTGAGGTCGGAAATCCGGCGTACACCAAAGCGTATCGCAAAGGCGCCCAGCGCCATGAACAATGCGCCTTTCATCAGGGCGTGATTGACCAGGTGCAGCATGCCGGCGGAAACACCCGCTGCCGTGCCGATACCCAGACCCAGCATCATGTATCCGACCTGCGCCACCGAGGAAAAGGCCAGCAATCGCCGGGCATCATCCTGGAAGACGGCCTGAACGGACGCCACGATCATTCCGATAATGCCGAGCACGGCAAAGACCCAGAGGAAGCTGACCTGAACGAAAGGCGCATCCGGCCAGAACACATCGAACAGGAATCGGACCAGCGTGTAGAAAGCCACCTTGGTCGCCGTCGTGGCCAGGAAGGACGTCACGAAATTCGGCGCATAGGCATAGGCATTCGGCAGCCAGAGATGCAGCGGGAACATCGCCGCCTTCAGGCCGAGACCAACAATGATGAAAGCAAACGCCGCCTGGACCACGCGATTGTCCGACATGTCGGGCAGGCGCTCCGCCATATCGGCCATGTTGAGCGTACCGGTCGCCATGTAGAGAAAGCCGACACCGATGACGAAAAAGGTCGCGCCAATCGTACCAAGGATCAGATAATTGTAGGCGGCCGTCAGCGCCCGGCGGTCATTGCCCGCCCCCATACCGACCAGCACATAAGTCGAGATCGAGGATATCTCGAGGAAGACGAACATGTTGAAGGCGTCACCGGTGATCGCAACGCCCAGAAGCCCGGCAAAACAGACCAGGAAAGCCGAATAGAACAGGGCCTGGCGGTTCTCTGCGATCTCGTCAGCCACGCTGGGCAGCGCATAGATCGTGCTCAACAGGCCCAGCGCTGCAATCAGAAGCAACAACACCGCATTCAGATTGTCGATACGGAACTCGATGCCGGCCGGCGGTTGCCAGCCGCCCATGGCGTAGGAAATCACCCCGCCAGTCTGCACCTCGACAACGATCGCAACCGCCAGAACAGCCGAAACTGCCGTCGTCAGCAGGGCCACGCCCCAGCCCAGACGGCCATTGGGCATGATCGCGGCAACCGCGGCCATCAATAATGGCGCCACCACGACAAGCGCAGGTGCATGCTCGGCAACATGCGCCGGCAGAAGGGAAGACAGGAATTCCATCAGGCGCCTCTCCCCGCGCTATCGACAGCGTAGTCAGCCTTGTTGATCGCCTCGTCCTCGATCGTGCCGTAGGTCTCGCGAATGCGAACGACCAGGGCGAGACCGACCGACAGCGTCGCAACGCCCACCACGATCGCCGTCAGAATCAACACGTGCGGCAAGGGGTTCGAATAGAGGACTTCCGCGCTCTGATGCGCTGTGTCAGCGGCATATTCGGCGGCACCGGCAGCATGATCCGTCGACGCGGCCCCATAATCGCTTTCGCCATGTCCGCCACCATATTCCGGCAGGATGGGCGGCTGACCGCCAAAGACCTTGCCGATCGTGATGTAGAGCAGGAAGACCGAGGTCTGGAACAGGGACAGGCCCACCAGCCGCTTGACCAGATTTCCGGTCGCCACAACGGCATAGAGCCCCGTCATCATCAGGATGATGACAATGATGAAGTTGAAGCGTTCTGCGAGAAGCTCGACCATCACCATTCCCCTTCCGGAATATCCGGTGCACGGCCGGCAAAGGCGTAGAAAATCGCCATCATCACGGCGAACACGGTCGACAGCACACCCAGTTCCACCAGGATGATGCCGATATGCTGACCGGTATGATGCGAAAGATCCGGGTGCAGCACGTCATAATCAAGATAGTTCGCGCCCAGCAGCCAGGTTGCCACACCAGTGCCGCCATAGAGCAGAACGCCAAAGGCGGCGAGGAATTTGACAAACCATGTCGGCACGGCGCGCTTGGCGCTGTCGAGGCCGAAAATCAGCGAATACAGGATCACGGCAGACGCCACGATCACGCCAGCCTGGAAGCCGCCCCCCGGGCTGTAATCGCCATGAAAGTGCACATAGAGGCCGAAGACCACGATCAGCGGGATCAACAGTTTGGCAACGACACGAAGGACCAGGTGCGGGTTCATTTCTGCTCCTCCTTCTTTTTCAGGCCGCGCAGCCCCAGAAGCAGCATCACGCCCAGCCCGGCAGCGAAGATCACCACTGTCTCGCCGAAGGTATCAAAGCCCCGATAGCTGGCGAGAACGGCCGTCACCACATTGGGAACGGCGATCTCGTTGGGCGTCGAGGTGATATAATCCATGCCGACATAGGAATTGGCCGGCGAATTCGGGTCGCCATAGACCGGCATGTCGCCGACCGCATAGAACAGAGCCGCACCGGCCACCGAAACGACGACGAGCGCGGCCCAGTGACGCGCGGCTTTGACCGGCTCGGCTTCGCGCGCCGTCAGCAGCATGGCAGCCAGCATCAGCACGGTCGAAATACCGGCGCCGACCGCGGCTTCGGTGAAGGCTACATCGACGGCATCCAGGGACACAAACCAGGCGGCCGACAACAGGCTGTAAACACCCATCAGCATCACCGCTGCAAAGAGGTTTCGCAGGCGGACGATCGCAATACCCACAGCCAGCAACATGGCCATCAGTGCGTAATCGAGCAATTGGGTCCAGTCGAATTCCATTACGGCGCCTCCCCGTTTCCGGCATCACGCGGATGCGGCGGCTGATGGCGCGACAGCAGCGGATTGAGCCCTGCCCTGTGCGCCGCATTGGCAACCGCGTGCGTTGCGGTCGGGCTGGTCAGGAAGAGAATGAAGCCCACCAGCAAAAGCTTGGCGGCCAGCAAGGTGAAGCCGGCTTGCAGGATCAGCGAGAAAACAATGAGCTCCGCCCCCAGCGTATCCGTCACACCGGCCGCATGCATGCGGGTGTAAAAATCCGGAAGACGCACCACGCCGATGGCACCCGCCAGAACAAAAATGATCCCGACCGCCATCAGGGCGATACTGGCGATATCTCGGATGAGCAGAAGGATTTCCATCAATCATCCTCCCCGTCGATAGCACGGCGAAGAGACATCTGGGCCAGTGCGATTTCCAGCGAGCGATAGCGGAAGAATTTCAGGATTGCGATCGTCGCAATAAAATTGATGAGCGCATAAAGCAGAGCAATATCAACGCCATCAGCGCGACCAACCATCAGGCTGAAGATCAGCAGCAAGAGCACCGTCTTGGTGCCGAAAGAATTGGCGGCCAGTACCCGGTCATAAAGCGACGGCCCGGCAAACAGGCGGCCCAGCATGATCGCCATCGCAAGGGCCATCGACAGGATACCGATGAGATTAACCCAATCCATCATGAAGCGCCTCCATCGGTGGCGCGCGCGGCATGCAAATTCATTTCGGCAAAGCCATCAGGTGAAGTGAAAGAGGTATCCAGCGCGTGGACCAGGAACGCATCATCCTCGATCTCGACGGTCACCGTGCCGGGCGTGAGCGTGATCGAATTGGCGAAGATACAACGCGACAGATCGGTATCGGCTTTGACCGGCACGCGGACCAGGCGCGGTGTGATATCAATCTCGGGCTTCAGCGCCGCGCGGATGACATCGAAATTGGCCTTGGCAATCTCCCCGCCCAACCAGATGTAATAGGGAATGAGGGTTGGCAGCCGCACAAACGGAGCCGTCTCGCGATCCAGTATCCGCATCCGGAAGACCAGCACCATGGCAATCACCACGCTGGCTGCGCCGAAGGCGAGCAGGGTGATCTTGTCATAGCCGGACAGCACCCACCACAGCAGTGCCAGAACCAGGCTCAGGCTCACCCCGTAGATCATGACTCCTCCCGAAAGTCGGCCGCGGACGCGTTCGTTGGGGTGCTTTTAACCATGCCTCTGCGGCTTGGCCAGCATTTCAGGTGGATTCATTCACACGATTTGGCAGCGATTATTTGCCGTCGGCTTCCGCGACTTTCGACCAGTCCCAATAGCGTAAAACGGTCTGCGCCTTTTCTACCGGAATGCCGTCATAGACATGCAAGGCGCGCTCCAGCCCCCCGCCGGAATCAAGGCCGAGCCCCTGGCACAGCTGGACCAGGAACTCCCGGTCGGCGCCGGTTGCCTTGCAGAGTATCGCAGCCGGTTCGCCGCCCATATCCCGGCAAATCCGGTTCGCTAGCGAATCGCTGATCCCGGCCAGCAGAGCCAGCTCCTCGATCGCCGCCATATCCGCACCGCGAGTGGAAATCGAGCCGATCAGTCCTTCCAGCGAGCCATAGGCGCTTTGCGTTGCTGCCTCGCGATTGCGTTGACGGCGATCGACAAATTTCAGGGCGCGATTGACCAGAGGATCGCTCCACCCCTCCCCGGCTGCCATGGCAAACACATCTTCCGCCGCCTCGATCATCAGCGAGCGGCCCACGGCGAACCGGCTGAGGATGAGCTTGCGGTTGTCATGGTCGCAGAACCAGAAGAGCTGCAAGGCTGCACGCGGCCGCATTTCCACCCGCTTCAGGAGAGACGGGATATAGGACACCGAATCCTGCGCCAGCGAGACGATGTGATTTACGGTCGGTGGCGCCAGCTGTGCATTCATGTTCTTGAGAAGCGCCATGATGACCGGGGCCTCGCCGATGGAGGCCAGGGCGGCGGAAACCGTCTCGGAAACCTTGTCGCGCCCGGCAATCAGCACCCGGTGATCCAGAGAGCTGAGCCGGCAGATCTCCATAAGATCAAAGTCCGACAGCGCTTGCGATTTTTCAAGCAACGGTTTGGCGATGTCGATATCATCGGCGGCCAGCAGCTTCACGATATTGGCTGGCGCGTCCTTGATTTCGGCCAGCCGGGTCGCGCACCGGCGCCGGATCCGTGCATCGCTGTTGCGCAGTATCTCATAGAGCAGATCGCCAACGATCCAGCGTTCCTGCGGCCCGATCACGCTGGACGGCAGACAGATGATATCGGCGAGACGCTTGGCCAACGTTTCGCGCGCACGGCCAGTGCCGTCTGCGGTCTGGGTCAATGTCAGCGGTTCAGCGTCATTCATGGCCGGTTCCAGTTCGCTGACAAATTGCCTGTGGAGGCGTTAAGCAAGCGTATGCGGTGACTTGCCGCCTTGCACATCGGCAGAAGGCTGCTCTAGTGGATAGGGATATTTCGCCGGGGGGCGGTGTGAATCAAATCGTAGCGCGTAAAAACCCGGCACCCTTCGCAGCCTATCTCGTTATCGTCGCAGGCTGGTTCTTCGGTTTCGGCCTGCAAACCACCCTGTTTCCTGGCGTTGTCTATTTCACGCTGGCAGAATCACCGGAACGCTTGGGCCTCGCGCAGATGGCGCTGACCGCGCCCATGCTGTTCTTTCTGCCCGCGGCCGGTGTTCTGGCCGAGCGCCGCGGGCGGCGGCGCATCCTGATTATTTTCTACGCACTGGCAGCTCTTCTGGCCGCCTTTCTCGGCGGGCTCCTGATATCGGGCACACTCACCTACTGGCTGCTCGTCATCTATGCTTTCGCGGTGGGGTCCTGTGGTGCCTTTGTCCTGCCGGCGCGGGATTCCGCCATCAATGCGGTCGTCCGCATAGCCAACCGGTCCGGTAAGCCTCTGACCCTGCAAAAAGCGGTAGTGATTGCGTCCCTTGTGCAGTTCGCGGGTCAGATTACCGGCATGGCCGTCGGCTATCTCGCCCGATGGACCGGGCCTGGCATCCTGCTTTTCCTGCAAGGTGGCGGCTTCTTGCTGGGTGTGATTGCAACCGTCGGACTGCCTAGGCTGAAGGCCAAGCGGACCGTTGAAACGCACGCCCTGCAGGATCTGGTCGACGGGGTGAAGACCGTGCTGGGTTCTCCCGTGATCGCCTCGATGACGGCGGTCATGGTCGCGGTCGGATTCTTTGTCGTCGGAGGCGCTTTCTTTGTCGTCATTCCTGTATTGGTGAGAGATGTTTACGGCGCCGGTTACGGCACCCTGTCCAGCCTGCTGGTCGTATTCTGGATCGGTGCCTTTATCGCCAACGCCCTTCTAGCGAAAATGAGCCATATCGAGCGACCGGGACTGGCCGTCATGCTGGCCCAGCTGGTCACAGTGATCAGCCTCGGCGGTCTGGCCCTGCCCATCCCGCTGGCGGGGCTTTACGCACTGGACTTCTTCTGGGGGCTTGGCGCTGGCGTGGCCATCTCACTCAGCCGCGCCGTCGTCCAGGAAAATGCGCCAAGCGAAATGATGGCGCGCATCATGTCGGTCTATCAGCTGGGTCTGTTCGGAGGCATGCCCCTGGGCGCGCTGATCATGGGATTTGTTGTGGCGGCTCTGGGCCCGCGAGAATCCGTTCTCATCCCGATGGCCGGGCTGGCCGTCGTGCTGGTCCTGATCGCCATCTTCACACCCATTATGTCGGTGCGCCGCAAGGCCTGATCATCATCATGGCCAAGCGTACCGCGGCTTGTAATAGTGCGTCCGAATCCCGCTTTCCGAGAGTATGATCCATGATCCGCAAACTGACCGTTCTGGCCGCAATCTCGGTGCTCGCTGCGTGCAGTGCGCCCGGAAACAATGCCAACGATCCTGCGACCAACACAGAGGCTGCCAGCATGACCCTGATAGACCGCGCGCTTCAGATCAGCGCGCCTGTTGCCGAGCAACGCCCCGTCACGATCGAACAACTCGGCCGTACCCGCGTCGATGAATACGGCTGGCTGCGAGATGACAACTGGCAGGACGTGATGCGCGACCCGTCGGTCCTGCAGTCCGATATCCGGGCGCATCTGGAAGCAGAGAATGCCTATTATGAAGCCGTCATGTCGCCGACCGAGGCGCTGCAGGAACGCATCTTCCAGGAAATCCGCGGCCGTATCCGCGAGGATGACAGCTCGGTTCCCGAACGCGATGGCGAGTTCGAGTACTACACGCGCTATCGCGAAGGCGGACAATATCCGATCTATGCCCGCCGCCCGGTGGATCCCACGACGCCGGAAGAGGATGTCGAGCAGATTCTCCTGGATGGCGATGCGGAAGCCGAAGGCATCGAATATCTCGATTTCGGCAATGTCGATCACAGCCCGGATCACCGCTGGCTGGCCTATGGCGTCGATACGCGTGGCTCGGAATACTACGAGATCCGCATCCGCGATTTGCTGACCGGTGAGGATGTCGGCGTCCTGACCGATGAGAGCACCGGCGACTTTGCCTGGGCGAATGACTCCTCGACCCTGTTCTGGGTCTGGCGCGATGCCAATGGCCGCTCCAAGCGTGTTTACCGCCAGGAGCGCGGATCGGCGGCCAGCGAACTGATCTATGACGAGGCCGATGACGGCTTCTTCGTCAATGTTGGCAAGACCGAGGGCGACACCTACATCGTGATCGGCACGGCCGGCCACACGACCAGCGAGGTTCGCCTGATCGACGCCGACAATCCCACTTCGGACGCCATTCTGGTGGCGGCACGCGAAACCGACGTCGAATATTCGCTGACCGAAACCGGCGACGGCTTCTACATCCTCACCAATCTGGATGGCGCAGTTGATTTCCAGGTCATGCGCGCGCCCATCGATGCCCCGCAGCGCGAGAACTGGGAAGCGGTGATCCCGCATCGGCCCGGCACGTTGATCAATGGCCTGCTCGGCTTCCGCAACTGGATGGTCCGTTCGGAGCGCGAAAACGCCCTGCCGCGGATCGTCGTACGTAATCTGGAAAGTGGTGAGGAACACACCATCGCCTTTGAGGAAGAGGCCTACTCGCTGGGGATTGATGCCGGATACGAGTTCAACACCGATGTGATGCGCTTTTCCTATGAATCGCCATCCACGCCGGAAGAGACCTATGACTACGATATGGCCACGCGCGAACGCGATCTGCGCAAGCGCCAGGAGATTCCCTCCGGTCACAATCCGGAAGACTATGTCGTGCGCCGTATCATGGCCCCGGCCCATGATGGCGAAATGATCCCGGTGACCATTCTCTATCACCGCGACACACCGGTGGATGGCTCGGCCCCGCTGATGCTGTACGGTTATGGCAGCTATGGCATCACCATTCCGGCCGCCTTCCGCGTCACGCCGCTGTCACTGGTGGATCGCGGCATGATCTACGCCATCGCCCATATCCGCGGCAGTCAGGCGCGCGGTTATGGCTGGTATCTGGACGGCAAGCTGGAAAACAAGATCAACACTTTCCGCGATTTCATTTCGGCGGGCGAGGCCCTGATCGAACAGGGCTTCACCGCTCGCGGCAATATGGTTGCCTATGGTGGCTCTGCGGGCGGGCTTCTGGTCGGCGCCGCTATCAACATGCAGCCGGACCTGTTTGCCGGAGCGATTGCGGCCGTGCCCTTCGTTGATGTGATCAACACCATGTCGGATCCGAGCCTGCCGCTCACCCCGCCGGAATGGCCGGAATGGGGCAATCCGATCGAGGATCCGCAAGCCTATGACACGATCGCGGAATACAGTCCCTACGACAACATCGCCGTCATTGATTATCCGCACGTCTTGGCCACGGCCGGACTGACAGATCCGCGCGTTACTTACTGGGAGCCGGCCAAGTGGACGGCCCGCCTGCGCGCGACGCGGTCTGACAATGGCCTCACCCTGATGCGCACCAATATGGGCGCGGGGCATGGCGGAGCTTCCGGCCGCTTCGATAGCCTTCGTGAAACCGCCGAGAACTGGGCTTTCGCCCTGATGACGGTCGGCCTGGCCGATGAAGAGGTTGCCGAACTGGCGACCGCCGCGGAATAGACAGAAAATTCGGGGGCGGCCGATGAGCCGCCCCCGGTTTCGTCACTCCCTGATCGCGAAATCGATCTGCGTGGTCACACCGCGCTGAACGATCGGTGTGCCATTGTCCATGGCTGGCGAATAGCGCCACCGCTCGACGGAGCGGATCGAATTGCGCTCGAACCCGTTGTTGGAACAATAGCTGGCGCGGATATTGATCGGCGTCCCGTCCGTGCCGACATCGAAGATCATCGAGCAATAGCCCTCTATCCCGCGCTCCAGCAGGCGTGGCGGATAGATTGGCGGTATCCGGACGATAGGTGTCGGATTGGCCGTCCCGGCAAACCGCATATTGCCGGTGTTCAGCCCCGGATCCACGATCGGCGGCAAGGTTCCGATAATCACATCAATACCGGTATTGGGCGGTCCTGATCGCGGAATCTCGATTGCCGGTGGCGGCGGCGGAGGATCGACTGCGTCCACCGGCTCAATTTCTTCGGGCGGCGGCAATCCGATCACTTCCACACGTGGAAACAATTCGTACTGGATCTCTGTAATCGCCGGACCCGACTCTCCCTCGACACTGATCAGATAGGCCATCAAGGCCGCCAGCGATATAGTGATCAGCCCGGCCAGAGGCAGGCTCATCGTGGTGCGTAACAGGCGCTGCATAAGGCGCTCCCCTTCCAAAAGCGCCCCCCTCTTCCCCGAACATGACTGTTTCGTAAGAATTGGGCGAAGGTGTGCCGGGATCGGGATTCTTCAAGGCAAGAAAAAACCCCGGTCACAAGGACCGGGGTTCTCTGTTCAGATCGAGGCGATGCTTATCCGGCGTCGGACTCGCTGTCCTCTTCGGTTTCGGCTGCCGCCTGTTCAAACCCGTAGCCACCAATCTGGTCGCCATACTGGTCGAAATAGTTCTGACAGCGTTCCGGAACGTTGATGATCGCCCGGCCTTCTTCGTCGAAATCGTCTTCGCTACCGGTAATGGTCACGAGGTTGATCGCTTCACGAACCGTGTTGCGGCATTCCTCGGTGTCCACACGAACCCGCAGCTCGGCGCGTTGCGTTTCGGCATTGATCTCGTTCGTAATGAAGGAGATCCAGCCCGTGCAGGTGCGGCGGCTGTAAGAATAGCCGGTGCACTGACGGAAAGCGGCGAGAGCGCCCTGGCGGTTGTCCAGCTCATAGCGGACATTGCCCAGGAGCGCGATGGCATCACCCGGACGCGACAGGCCGCCACGGTTGATCGACGTCTCGAACGCATTCTCGGCTTCGGCCAGACGGTTTTCATTGTAGAGCGCTTCGGCGAGGCGCAGATAATCTTCGCCATCACCCTGCGCAGCCACAGCCTGCAGCACCGGAATGGCACGCTCATACTCGCGGGCCTGGCGCCACATATTGGCGAGGATTTCGAGATTCTCGTTGGTCCGCGAAACGCGGCCGGCATTCATCTCGCGCTCGAGGATGACTGCGCCCCGATAGGGGTATTCGAAATAGCTGTAGTACTGGGCCAGACGGACAAGCTCGCGCTCATCGGTCAGCATGCCGTTCAGATACATCAGCTTGTTGGCTTCGAACGCACCCGACTCATTATTGGTGCGAGCCATCAGCGCCACCAGCGACGTCCAGATATTCCGGTCTCCGGGCCAGCGCTCGACCATGTCGGAGATCAGACGAAGCTGATCCGGCACGCGCTCCAGCTGCTGATAATAGAGCAGCAGCATGTCATAGTTCCGGCGTTCGCGCGGGCTCGCCATGTTGTACTGGGATTCCGCATAGCGCAGGCCGCCACTGTAGCGATCCGCCTGGGCATAGGCCTGGGCCAGCAGCATGGACAGGCCAGCCGTCAGGTCCGCGCCTTCACGCAAGGCCTGCTCGAGGGAGTTGATGCCCTCCGTGTAGCGCTCGGTAATGATATAGAGCTGACCGACATTGGTCCGCAGTGCGGTATTCTCGTCGAGAAGGCCGGCACCGGTATTGATCGCACCTTCGAAGTCGCGGATCGCCGCCGGGATGTTGTCCTGGCTGTAATAAGCCACGCCGCGCATCCGCAGGATAATGAACCGCTCATACGAGTTGATCTCGCGGCCGAGCAGCGGCGTCAGCGTATTCAGCACGCAGGTATAGTTTTCCTCGTCGAGGCAGGCCTGCGCGGCGAGGATCGGTTCACCGATCGCTGCCGACATGGTGCGGTTTTCAGCGTTACTGGCCTGCTCGTCGTCGTTCCGGTTCCGGCGCTGTGCGTCGGCATCCGGTACGGCCACGGCCAGAGCGACCATGGAAGATACTGCCAAAATCAAAAGACGGCTTAGCATCGTCTCACCTCTGTTTTGTCCCAGCCAAGTGGTGCCCTGAGGCACCACCGCTAGCGAAGGCCACTAGTCGGCCAGTTCATACTCGATACGTGTCACCACGCCCCGGCGCATTTGCGGCACCCCGTCCACGATCCGTTGGCTGTAACGCCACCGCTCGACCGCACGAACGGAAGACCGCTCGAACAGGCTGCTGGTGCAATAGGTAGCCTGGATGTCCACCGGTGTACCATCCGGCGACACGTTGAAGGTCATGTCGCAATAGCCTTCCGTACCGCGCTCTGCAGCGCGAACCGGATATTGCGGCGGAATGCGGACCAGCGGCTGTGCATCACGGTCGGACACGTTGAAGCTGACATTACCTGAATTCAGTTCCGGCGTGTCGAACTCCGGAATGTTGCCGACGATCGTCGACAGGCTTTCCGACGGGAGGTCGGCCGCCTGGCGCTCCACTTGCGGCGGAGGGGGCGGCGGATCAACCTGCTGCACGTCGTCGATCGACGTGTCGCGGGTCCGGGCGTTGAGCTCCTCGACTTCCTGAGTGATGTCGAAGGTAAGATCCTCGCCGGCTTCTTCGAACTCGACCTCATCAACGCTGATCAGAGTACGCATCAGCATGAACAGGCCGAAGGTAATGATGATGGCAACCGGAATGCCAATGAAAAGTCGAACAATGCTTCCCATTTCCGCCTCCTAGTTGTTCCGTCCGGAAATCGTCACCGGAACCTCGAGTTCCATCAACATTTCCTGGACATCCAGCACCGTACCGATCGGTGCGCCTTCATCGCCCTGGATCATCGCCTCTGCCCGCGGATTTTCCGCCAGCAGCTGCTCCAGCACCCGGCGGACTTGCGTGATCTCGTAGGGATCGCGATTGATCCAGATCTCGTCCGTGTCCGTCACAGCCACCAGAATGGTCGGCTTCTCGTCATCGAGCAGCGCGATATCCGGACGGACGACTTCCACACCGGGCTCTTTCACGAATACAGCGGTCACGATGAAGAAGATGAGCAGGATGAAGACGACGTCCAGCATGGGCGTCATGTTCAGTTCTACATCTTCTTCTTCGACTTGTACCCGGCTCCCACGTCGAGCCATGTTACTCTCCCGTCCTAGCTGTCTTCAGCGGTCGCCCGCTGAATGGATACCGGAATGCCGTTGACGCGCATGTCGTCCCAGATGGTCGACACAGTGCCGTGAAGGGCTTCGTCATTCGGCTCGATGAGCACTGCACTCTGGGGCGCTTCCGCGCGGATCCGTTGCACAGCAGCAAGAACGCGATCCTCACTGGTAGACCGCTGGTTCACAAAGACGCGGTTTTCCGCATCAATCTGGACCAGGATCACCGGGTTCGGCTCGGTATTCTGCGGCTCATCATTCGGCGGTGGCGGCGTCATGTCGAAGCCCTCTTCCTGAAGGAAGGTGGCCGTGACGATGAAGAAGATCAGGAGGATGAACACGATGTCGAGCATCGGCGTCATGTTCACTTCGGCCTGATCGCCTCCTCTTTGCCTGCGTTTCCTCATCGCTCCTACTCCAGCTCGAGTTGATCAGCGAGCTTGTTGATCCGGTGTTTGGACAACCGCTCGATCTGGTTGGAGAAGATGAGACCCGACAACGCAGCCACCATGCCGGCCATGGTGGGAATGGTCGCGCGGGACACACCCGCGGACATTGCCCTGGCATCGGACGATCCGGCAACCGCCATCACGTCGAACACCGATACCATGCCGGTCACCGTGCCCAGCAGACCGAACAGTGGAGCGACCGCGACAAGTGTCTTGACCAGTTCCACATTATGCTCGGCCTTCTGACGGGCTTCCGAGATCAGCTGGTCGCGAATGGCGTGGGCCGTCCACGACGTGTGATCCGAGCGTGCAGACCATTCCTTGAGCGCCCGTTTCGCATCACCCGCCTGGGCGATGAAGAAATAGGCAAGGCGCTCGAGGATAAAGGCCCACATGACGAACGTCAGAGCCATGATCAGGAGCAGGACAGGCCCGCCCCGATCAAGGAATTCGTTCAGTGGTGTTAAGGCTCCCTGGAAATCCATGGGAAGGACCTCCTTTAGCTAGCGCCGCCGGCACGTTCTTCAGCGTGACGCGCCACGATACCAGCTGCCTGCTCTTCCAGCGTTTGCTGTACGCCGCGCGAATAGCTGGCAGCGAAGCTATGAAGGAACAACAGCGGGATGGCGGAAATAAGGCCCAGCACCGTGGTGATCAGGGCTTCCGAAATACCGCCTGCCATGGTGCGCGGGTCACCGGTACCGAAGATCGTGATCTGGGTGAAGGTCTTGATCATGCCGGTCACCGTACCGAGGAGACCCAGCAGCGGAGCAATACCAGCCGCCAGCTTCAGGAAGTTCAGACCGAATTCCAGCTTCGGCGTTTCCCGGAGGATGGCTTCATCCAGCTTCAGCTCGATGACTTCCTCATTGTGATCCTTGACCGATTCATAGGCCAGCATCACGCGGCCGAGGGAGTTGCCCCGGGACGGCGTAGAGCGGCGTTTCTGACCGGCAACAGCCATCGATTCGAGGATCAGCATCAGCAGACGGAACAGGCCGAATGCCACCGAGACAGCCAGCAGGCCGAGAATGATACGACCAACCAGACCACCTTGTTCGATCCGTTGCTGAAGATCCGGGATTTCGCGATAAACCAGCAGCAGCTGACCCGAGGACGGATCAACCGGACCGGAAACGATTTCGCCCGGCTCTGCATTGTACAGAGCGACAGCAGCCGCACGCAGCGGTCCCGGCGGTTGCGAGCCCAGTGCCGCCAGCGAATAGCTGCCGCCACCGATCTGGCCATCCGGGATCGCCCAGCGGGCATAGGTCGCCGTGCCACCGCAAACAGCGTAGGACACGAACACACCCACGCGGACCACCGAGTAGTCGCCCGAGCAGGACAGGTCAGCCACCGTGCCGTCAAAGGCAGCAATGTCGGCCTGATAGATCATCTCTGCGGTAATACCGCGCCAGATTTCATCCAGCTCCGCACGGGTCGGAAGAACGCGGCTGTTGGACAGTTCCAGCAGGGCGTCTGCACGGCCCGGATGCTGGGCGCTGGCCAGAGAGCCTTCGATCAGCGATCCGAATTCGCCGGCCGTCTGGCGGGCGACACCGAAAAGCTCACCGAATTCACCCTGCGCCTGGCGGAGCTCTTCCGCCAGCTCGTCAATGCGAACCTGGTTGGCGTTGAACTGTTCTTCCAGGCTGTCAGCCTGACGCTCCAGGCCTGCCAGGGTCTGGCGGGCGCCGGCCAGCAGAGAGGTCTGCCGGTTGCGTTCCGACCGGAACTCCTGAAGGCGTTGCTGGTTTTCTGCAGATGCTTCACGCACGTCCGAACGCAGACGGCCAAGAAGCTCGTTAATGCTGGACGCCGGCGCCGATTGGGCCAGCGCGCTGCCTGCAATAGCCGTTCCGATAACGACCGCTGCGGCAATGGATTTGAGATTGATTTTCATCGCAATTACTCCGTCAGGGCCGATTTACTGATCTGCCGAACCAGGCAGCGGAACGGTGAACACTTCCGGCGTCGTCACTTCGCGGGCGATACGGAAAGCGCGTTGCACTTCGCTCGTATAGCTGCCCGGCAGCGAGACCCAGTCGTCGGCACCACGATACAGCATGGACAGGCTTTCATCCGGATTTTCGCGGATCAGAGCCACACGGCCGATCTGCAGATAATCATAGGTGACCGGCTGTTCGTTCTCGATCGTCTCTTCCGAGAACACCCGCATGCCGCGGCCATAAGAGGCTTCGATCTCATAGCGGTTCAGAATGACGCGGTACTTTTCAGCCGCGGAGACTTCCGGATCGTCGATGAGCTCATAGAGCTCTTCGATTTCCGCCAGACGGTCTTCCTGCTGGAAGGGAAGGTCCAGCTCGATGAATTCGCGAAGATTATCGACCATCTCGCGCAGCATCGGGATCAGGTCGCGCTGAATATTGCCAACGCTGTCGATCTGGAGCTGAAGGGAGTCGATCTCGTTCTGCTGCGACTGAACGAAAACCTCTTGCTGAGCGACATAGAGCCGCTGGCTTTCGATCTGCTGCAGAAGAGCGCGATATTCGAGTTCTGCGTTGGTGGCATCATCATCGAGCTGATCGATCTGCCGTTGCGTGCTCGCGCCATCCTGGGTGGATTGTGCGCCTGTATTCAGCGCTGTCTGGATTTGCGCATCCGCAACACCGGCCACGCCAACGGAAAGCACCGCTGCTGCGACTGAAGTGCGAAGCCACTTATTCAAGTTCGCCATGTCTCGCCTCACATTGAACGGCGCGGGTCTTGAACCGCCACGCCTGACTGACTGTTTGTGCTTTGCCGGTGCCCCCGCACCGGTCTCGCCCCTGCTTGTTCTGAGGCCGGACGGCATGCACGCCGGCCCGAACCTGCAGATTCCATATAGAAGTGGGAAGAAACTTGTCTTGACCCCTTCCCCTTCGCTCTGCGGAAGTTGGCCTTCCGTCTCGTTTGGCGAATTACGCCTTCTTAATGCGAGACGCTACCGAACTGGCGCGACTCAATCAATAGACCGAGCCCACCCGAATGCGGTGCGAATAGCAGTTTTATGCCTAATTCTCGCCTCAGAGGGGAAAGCGCCGTAATTACAAGCCGCAAAGCGCGAATGCTCTAAGCGGAAGAGCCGCATGTGGGCAGGCAAAACGGCCGTTCACAAAAAATTGTTGCAGTTGGAGCGCAGTCACGCGCTTTCAAACACGCGCGGAACCCGGGTGAACGGGGTGTTGATTCTTGTCTCGGAAGGATTGGCTGGGGCGCCAGGATTCGAACCTGGGAATGTCGGTACCAAAAACCGATGCCTTACCACTTGGCGACGCCCCAGCAGACGGCCTGTTCGGCTCAGCGGAGGCGCTAGATAGCGGCTCACTGCAGATGATGCAACGGGCTGATGCTGTAGTGATTGAATCCGGCTGTCGATGTGTATATAAGCCCGCGCTCCGGTCGGAGTATAGCTCAGCCTGGTAGAGCACCGTCTTCGGGAGGCGGGGGTCGCAAGTTCGAATCTTGCTACTCCGACCATTCACTACCGCCTCATCCACCCCATCAATGCCGACACCTGTTGCCGATATGCGTCGCGGCGGGACAATCGCGCTGACTTTCCCTCGCCATCTCCGGCACAATATGCGCATTGTAACCTTTAGTGTGTGCAAATCGGGACAGTCCCATGAAACAGTTTTTCGTTACGCTTTTCGGATCGATCATCGGTGTGATTATCGGATCCTTCCTCACGCTTATTCTTGTGATCATGGGGATTGGTGCGATGTTCAGCGCCATGAGCGCAGATGCCGAGCAGTCCGCCGGACTGCCGCAAGGCCGGCTGGTTCTCGAGGTCGATCTCCGCGAACCCCGGCTCGACCAACCGTCCCGTTCACCTTTCGCGTTCGCCGAACCAGCCTCGATTGTCGATCTGGTGCGCCTGCTGGACCGGGCCGAAAATGATCCGCGTGTGGCTGGCCTTTTCATTCGCGCCAATGAATTCGGCATGGCCCCGGCACAGGCCGAGGAAATCAACCGCGCCATCGCCTCTTTCCGCGAATCAGGCCGCCCCGTCATTGTTCACTCGCAGGGGTTCAATTCTACCTCTGTGACGACCTATCTGGCGGTGGCCAGCGCTGACGAGATCTGGCTGCAGGATACAGCCAGCTTCGCGACGGCCGGCCTGGCTGGCGAAGTCGGTTTCTTCGGTGATGCTCTCGAGCGCTTCGAAATCGATGCCGATTTCATCCAGTTCCTCGAATACAAGAACGCGCCCAACACCTATACGGAAAACGGTTTCACACCGGAGCACCTCGAAGCCACCCTGTCCTATTTCAACTCCATCTACGATACCGCCATCGCCAATGCTGCGGCGGGCCGGACGATTGATGCCGACAATATGCGCACGCTGATCGAGGCCTCCCCCTACAGCGCCGAGGATGCGCTCGAATCCGGTCTGGTTGACCAGCTCGGCCATGTTGCGGCTGCCCGGCAGGCCGCCATCGGCCGCGCTGGCGGCGGCGCGACTATTGCCGATATCGAGGACTACCGTTTCAGTGGCGTGCTCGACCAGAACGGCCCCCGCATCGCGTTGATCGAGGGCCAGGGCTCCATCGTTACTGGCGATGCGCTGGCTTCACCTTTTGGCGGCGATCCGATGATTGGCGGCGATGCCATGGCCGAGGCGATCAGCCATGCTGCCGCCACGCCGGGTGTCGAAGCCATTATCGTCCGCGTCGATTCGCCTGGCGGTTCATCCATTGCGTCCGACCAGGTCTGGGACGCCATCCGGCGGGCTCAGGGCAATGGATTGCCCGTGGTCGTGAGCATGGGATCGGCCGCCGCTTCGGGCGGTTATTACATCGCCGCGCCCGCCGATCACATCGTGGCCAACGCCTCGACAATTACAGGCTCGATCGGTGTCTTTGGCGGCAAGATCAATCTGGGTGGCGCATTCGGCTTGCTCGGCGTCAATTTCGAGCAGGTATCGGTTGGCGGTGAGTTTGCCGGCGCCTATTCGGCCAATGAGAACTGGACCCCGGAACAACGCGAGGCCATTGAGGCCGGGCTCAGCGAAATCTATGACGATTTCACGCAGCGCGTCGCCGAGGGCCGTGATCTGTCCGCGGAACGTGTGTCGGAAATCGCGCGCGGCCGCGTTTGGACCGGCCAACAGGCTCTGGAGCTGGGCCTGGTCGATGAGGTGGGCGGCTTCATGGACGCGGTCGCTGCAGCCCGCCGGCTGGCGGGTATCGAAGAAAACCGGACCGTGCATCTCCAACGTTTCCCGCGCGAGCGGACACCGTTCGAGGCCTTCCAGGAATTGTTCGGGGTCAGCGCCGAAGGCGCACAATCCCTCGCCCAGCTGAATGCGCTGATGAACACACCGGAATTCCAGGCGCTCATGGAAGCGCGGCAGGCGAACAGCTCCGGTCAGGAATTGCGCTCGCCAGCTGTCCAGCCACGCTAGATCAGGCGGTAAACACACCCACGATCATCAGGCCCAGCATGCCGATGACGAGCACAATGGCGTAGGTGAAATCCAGTGACAGGGTCCGCAGGACGGACATGATACGGCCATGCTCGTAAACAATCCTGTGCATCCTGTAGACATAGAAATTGCTCCATAACAGGAAGATCAGGATCGCCCACTCATTCAGGAGCGGCCCCAGCAGATTAAGTATGATGAGCAGCAACAGGATGAAGGCGTGGAAATGTAGCGACACGACCAGATGGTCGTAGAAATAGAATCCGCGCCGCCAGATCTGTCCGAATGCCAGAATCAGGGCATGGACAGGCAACAGGATGATGAACAGATATGTCATCGACTCCTGCATGGCATCGAACCAGCGGCTGGGATCGCGGATAATCACTTCCAGCTGGTTGGCCAGCACCAGCCGCAGCGAATAAGGCATTTCGGAGAACCCGCTTAGCTGGACACGCCCGAGCCCTGGAACCTCGACCAGATCACTGACATCCTCGCCCTCCGGCCCGGTCGGGGATGCATCAAACTCCTCGGGCACCAGATAACGCCGCATTTCGCGTATCGCGGCTTCGCGCCGCATTGCCAGCGCTTCAGGCGAGCGTAATGCCTCATTGGCCTGATTTAGCGCGCCGTCCGCGCCGGCGGCCTGTTCCTGTATTTCGGCCAATTCCGCTGCAACTGCCGGGTTTGACTCCTCAAGACGGCTTTCCAGCTCGTCCAGTGCTTCGATTGTGTCCTGGTCCAGTTCGATCGGCTGGGCACTGCGGACGTCGGTTCCGTCGCCGAATCCCCGCCAGAACACCGCGATAAAAATCACGCTGGCCACCAGAAACAGCCTGAAAGGTTGAACGTAACGCGCCCTGACACCGCTCAGATAATGCCGGGTCAACCGGCCAGGCTGGAACATCAGCTTGGGCAGAGTCCGCCAAAGCTTGCCATCAATCGACAGCATCCCGTCCAGAACCTCCCAGAAAAGACTCCAGATCGGACGATGAAAACTGTCTGCATCCTGGCCGCAGCTGTGACAGACGCGGCCTTTCAGCGGCGTTCCGCAATTGCTGCAAGTGCCATCAGCCTCTCGCGCGAAACGGGAACGCGACTGCCTTCCGGCTTCGCGCGCTTCCGCAGCTATCGAGTCCGCTACGATTCCATCAGAAATCGGATCCGACATGAAAAAGCCCTCCCCCTTGCGCGCACATTACGCGCAGGGAGGAGGGCCGCAAAGCCTTATTCAGAAAGGTTTAGTTTGAAGAGGTCTCGTCCGCACTGCCCGCTTCGCCGTCCATATCGGCAAAGCACATGAAGCGGGTCCGGTGAATGTGGACGATGTTGTCTTCCCATCCGGTCACTTCAGGACTGACCACCGCGCGGTTCACATAGAAGACGATCGGCACCAGTGGCATGTCGTCAATCATCATCTGCTCGGCGTCTGCCAGCATGCTGGCGCGGACTTCCATATCCAGTTCCTGGTTGGCCCGGGAGACAAAATTGTCGAACTCCGGATTGCGGTAACGCGAATAATTCATCGGAATCGATCGCGTCTCTGCCAGGAAAAGGAAATTATACGGATCGTTATAGTCAGCGATCCAGCCGCCATCACCGATTTCGTAATCGGCAGACCGCAGATTTTCATAGTGAATCTGGGTTTCGATCTGGATGATGTCGACATTCACCCAGTCAGCGATGCTTTCCCAGTCCTGCTGAACAACGGGAGCGATCCGCGGATTGTCACCGGTGGAACGGTGTGTGTATTCGAACTCCAGCGGATTGTCCGGTCCGTAACCGGCTTCCATCAACAATTCCCGCGCGCGCTCGCGGCGCTGTTCCATCGGCCATTCAGCCCATTCGGCCGAAACACCCCCAGCATAATTCACGACGCCCGGCGGGACGAGCGAATAGGCTGCGGCGCGGCCGTCACGATAGATTTCCTCAGCCAGGAATTCACGATTGATGGCCATGCCCAGCGCATTGCGGACGCGCGGATCGGCAAACGGCTCGAAGTCATTGTTCAGCGAGAAATAGACCGTGCCCATGAACGGATGCACACGAACATACTCGCCCATATCGCGGCGCAGGCGATCGATATGCTGCCCCGGGAATTCATTGTTCAGGTCGAGCTCGCCATTCTGCACCCGGCGCACACCGGCTGCGGCATCAACGGTCGGATAGTAGAAGACCTCGTCGATGCAGACATTTTCGTTGTCATAGAAGGTTTCATTCCGCTCGACATGAACGAAATTATTGGTCGACCATTGTACCAGCCGATAGGGACCATTCACCTGGATATTCTGCGGCTGGATCCATTGATCGCCATACTGTTCAACGACATGCCGCGGCACCGGGAAGGTCGTGTAGTGCGTCAGAAGTCCCGGAAGATACGGGGCCGGAAATTCCAGACGGATTTCAAGCGTCCGGTCGTCTAGCGCCTCGACACCAACAGCGTCCGGCGGCATGGCACCGGAATTGACCGCCTCTGCATTCTCGATCGGATAGAGCAGCGAAGCGTACTGAGCCAGCGTGGCCGGATTCAAAATGCGCTGGAAGGCGTATTCAAAATCACCAGCCGTCACCGGCACACCATCGGACCAGACAGCGTCGTCACGCAAAGTGAACGTCCAGGTCAGACCGTCTTCACTGACATCCCAGCTTTCTGCCATGCCGGGGATCGGCGCGCCCTCAACGTCATCTGTGAAGAGACCGATGAACATGTCACCGATGATATTGTTCTCCCAGGTTCCGCTGGCCTTGTGGGGATCGAGCGTCAATGGCTCAGCGCTATTGCCGCGGTGCAGCACAACGACGTCGGCTGAATTATCGCCTCCACCGCAAGCCGCAAGCGTCAAGGTCGAAGCTGCCAGCAGCAGCATGGTCTGGAATCTGGATTTATTCATCATGGTCAGGACCCTCTCCGTTCCCGATCGGTCAATCTGTAACTCTGCACCTGATATTGCGTCATATGGTCGACAGCGCCATGACGCTCACGCATAGTCTGCGAAACACAAACGTCGATAGCAAGTTAACCATGAACACACGATTACTGGCCATCTTCTTTTCAGCATCCGTCTCCCTGCCGGCTCTGGCCCAGGATGATGCCTCCCCTCTGTCACCGCTTTTCCAGTGCCGGGCGATCACCGATGACGCCCAGCGTCTGGCTTGTCTCGATGCGGCCGTCGATCAGCTTTACGCGTCCGAGAATTCCGGCGAAATCATTGCCGTGGAACGCGCCGAGATCGAAGCTGCGGAGGAAGCCACCTACGGGCTGAACATTCCGCAGTTCAGCCTTCCGCGCCTGCCGTCCGTTGGCCTGCCTTCATTCTCGGGTGGTGAGTCAGACGATCTCGCTGACGCCGCGGACACGGCAGCGCCAGGGACCTCTTCGGGCAATGACCAGACGACGGCACCGACCCGCCGCGTCGAGCGTGATGATGATGGCGCCATTACGCGCATATCCGGTCTCCCGGTCCAGAATATCGAACGGGACGCCTATGACCGGATGATCATTACGCTGCAGAACGGACAGGTCTGGCGGCAGATTGATGACACCCGCGTTCTTTATTCGCGGCGTCAGCCCTTCACGGAGATGTCGGTGGCCGTTCGCAGCGCCGCGCTCGGCTCTCACATGATGCAGCTGAATGACCGGGGCCGCTGGTTCCGGGTCCGCCGCGAGCAATAACCCATCCTGTCTCCCGCGTTTCCAGAGGAAAGCGACATGAAAAAGACCCTTCTGGCTTCGGCCATCTTTGTCTCCGCCACAACGGGCGCCTTCGGACAGACGTCGGATCCGATTGACGATATTCTGGTTTGCCAGCAAATCGCCGATCAGGCAGCCCGCCTGGCCTGTTTCGACGCGGCTGCCGTGCAGCTCGCCGCCGAGCGGGACAATGGTCTTGTTGGTATCTATCGGGACGATATCGAAGCCGTCGAGCGCGATGCTTTCGGTTTCGATCTGCCGAGCATGCCGAGTATCAGCCTTTCCATGTTCAGCGGCCGCGGCAACAGCCCGGACCCGCTGGACCCGTCCACGACACCCGAGCGCCTCGCAGCAAACGAACCGGCTCCCGCCCTGCAACCGGCCACACCAGCCGAACCCGCCCGTCGGGACGCCGAAACCAATGTTGCGGCCAATACGGCCGAGCCGGTGCGGGACGAAGCCGAAGAAGAACGCCGCAGCCTGATCTCGCGCATCCCCGGCTTCGGTGGCCGCCGCGAATCAACAGAGCCCTCACCCGCCGCGCAGACCACCTCTTCTCAGGCGATCAATGGCGTTCAGGTCGTCGAACGCAACAATGAAGGCGGCGTGGAACGTATCGTCATGGAAATCGAGCGGATCCGTGAAATCGCCTATGGCCGCCACCGTTTCTACATGACCAACGGTCAGGTCTGGGTGCAGTCTGGAACGGAGCGTTTCCGTTACGACGAAGATGCCAACAATTTCGCCGAAATCCGCCGCGCGTCCTGGGGCAGCTACTTCCTGCAGATCAATGGTGAAGGCCGCGCCCTGCGGGTGCAGCGGGAGCGCTGATCAACGGTCTTTCGGGTCGATGGCGTCGCGGACGCCATCGCCGATAAAGTTGAAGCAGAAAAGCGTCAGCATCATCGTGGCAGCCGGGATGAACAGCGTCCAAGGCGCCTCCTGCATGTCCGCCGCGCCATAGGCGATGAGCCGGCCCAGCGAGGTCAGCGGTTCCTGCACGCCAAGCCCCAGGAAGCTGAGGAAACTCTCTGCGAGGATCACGACCGGAATGGTCAGAGTCACATAGACAATCACCGGCCCCAGCACGTTCGGAATGATATGCCGGCGGATCGTCGACAGTTGAGACACACCGGCCGCCCGCGCTGCTTCCACGAATTCCATATTCTTGATGGCGATGGTCTGTCCGCGAACAATCCGCGCCATGGTTAGCCATTCAACGGCGCCGATGGCGACAAAAATCAGGATGATATTGCGACCGAAAACTACCATCAGGATGATCACAAAGAAGATGAAGGGAAGCGAATAGAGAACATCGACAATCCGCATCATCACCTGGTCGACACGCCCGCCGATGAAGCCCGCTGTCGCTCCCCAGAACACGCCAATGACCAGCGACACCATCGAGGCCACAACGCCGACCATCAGCGACACACCGAGACCGATCAGAGTTCGCGCAAACAGGTCGCGACCCTGAGCGTCGGTTCCGAAAATGTGCCAATTCTCCAGCGTCGGCTCCAGCCAGACGCGGTCACGATAAATGGTCTCGTGACTGTGCGGCCAGACGAAAGGCCCCACAATCGCAATCAGGACCAGCAGGCCCAGAACGATCATGCTGCCAACCGCTGCCTTGTTGCGGAACAGGCGGGCGACTGCGTCATCCCAAAGCGACCGGCCTTCAATGGCGGCGGTCTCGATCGCTTCAGCGTTCTGTTCGGATCCGATTGTGGTGTTCACTCGAACTTCACCCTTGGATTCAGCGCCGCATAGAGAAGATCGGCCAGCAGATTGAGAAGAATAATCAGCGATGCGTAGAGTATGACGACGCCCATGACGACCGTGTAGTCACGTTGCAGGGCAGCCATCACGAATTGCCGCCCGATGCCGGGAAGCTGGAAAACCTGCTCGATCACGATGGATCCGGTCACCAGAGCCGCCGAAGCCGGACCGATATAGCTGACCAGCGGCAGGATCGCCGCGCGCAGGGCGTGCCGGAACAAGACCGCAGGGCCCGACAGGCCCTTGGCGCGCGCCGTCCGGATATAGTTCGAACGCAGCACTTCGATCATGCTGGCCCGCATGAGGCGCGAGACAATCGCGATTTGTGGCAGGGCCAGTGTCACAACCGGCAGAACCAGTCGTTCCGGTGTCATACCGAGGCGCGGATCTAGACCGCCCATGGGCAGCCAACCCAGATAGAGCCCGAAAACCAGGGCGAGTATTGGCCCCATGACAAAGGGCGGGATTGTTATCCCCCCCATGGCAAAGCCCATAACGGCAAAATCCGTCGCCTTGTTTTGCCTGAGCGCCGCCAGTGAACCGAGTATCGAACCTACGAAAAGAGCCAGCAAAATCGACAATGCGCCAATCGTGGCACTGACGGGGAAACCTTCGACAATGATATCTGACACCGTCTTGTCGCGGAAACGCAGTGACGGGCCGAGATCAGCCTGCGCCAGATCGCCCAAATAGGACAGGTATTGCTCGTGCAGCGGCCGGTCCATGCCGAAATGCTCGAGAATGTTCTGGCGAACTTCTTCCGGCATGGGACGTTCAAGATCGAACGGACCACCCGGAGCCGCCCGCATCATGAAGAATGCGACGGTGATAATGACCAGTATTGTGGGTATGGCGATCAGTAATCGCCGGGCGATGTATCCGAGCATTTACGCACTAACCCTGCTGGCTTTGACCCACCGTTCATGCGGTGCACTGGTAAGTCAATCAATAGCCCGGCGCAGTGTGAGGCCATTTGGCTGCAGGCCCGCCTCCGCTCCGGAGGCCACAAAATAGCCCGGAATTGCCTGAAAGAAAGCAAGAAGCAGCAAAACAAACACAGCACGGCGAAGTCTCGCTGATATAAAATTAATGGTATTTATCCATGCCGGCATGATACAGCCCGTCCTGTTTCGGGGCTTCCCACGCAAGCCTCGGGCCGTTAATCACAATCCGGTGTGCCCGGTATCGGGCGAAGGTGATGGAAGTCAGGCATGAACAGCGCCTTCTGGTGGTCAGACTGGGCATACCGCGACGGGGTGGTCTCGATTAAGAGCACCGGCCACAAATTGCCCCTGCGCCGGAAGTTTATTGCCGTCTGCCTCAACTGGCTGATCTTCTATGTATGTATGGAAGTCTGGCGCGTCCTATCGATGCGCCGGAAAGGTCCCAGGATCGCCTTCACGCCGGAACGCCCGCGTCCGTGGTATTTCATCTGGGCCTGCACCCATGCCATTGGCGGGCGTATCGTCCGCGATGAAGCGAAAGCGGACCTCACCATCTATTTTGAAGATCAGACAGTCTCTGCGCTGCCCGTATTGCCGGATACCAGGGCGCACATGAATTTCGCCTGCTGCGACGTTACCAAGACCCATGTCGCCCGCATATTCGAGGAAACATTCGGCTACTCCATCGGCGTCGATCCGCTGAAATTTGTGGGTCCGGTCGTGGAAAAATCCGAGGTTAATGGCGCCCATGACGGTCAGGTTCGCCAGGCTCCGTTCGAGCCGCTCGCCGACCGCGCCTATCAGCGCCTGATTGATAATCGCTGCCGCGAGGAACAGGTCGCTGACTATCGCTGTGTCATCGTCGGGCGCGAAATGCCGCTGCTCTTCATCAAGAAGCGCCAGATCGGCAAGCGGTTCACCAATATCAATTGTGAGGTCAATCTGGTCGAGACCAGCGAGGCCTTTTCGCAGCAGGAAATGGATCTGCTGATCGAATTTGCCGCCCGCATGGGCCTGGAATGGGGCGCTCTGGACGTCCTTCGCGACCGCAATGACGGGCGGATCTATGTTGTTGACGTCAACAAAACCAATATCGATCCGCCGATCGCCCTGCCGCTGAAAGACAAGCTGAAAGCGACCAAGCGGGTGGGCCACGCCCTGAAAGCATTCGTCGAAAGCCGGGTTCAGGGATAAAGACGGCTCTTCGTCCAGCCCGCGCCTTCCTGATCAAACACCAGCCGGTCATGCAGCCGGAACGGCCGGTCGCGCCAGAACTCGAAATGCATAGGCGAAAGGCGGAAGCCTGACCAGAAGTCCGGCCGTGGCACTTCGCCAATCCCGAAGCGCGCCGCTTCTCTTGCCACAGCCTTTTCCAGTGCGAACCGGCTTTCCAGCGGATGTGACTGCTTTGACGCCCAGGCACCGATCCGGCTATCGCGGGCGCGGCTGGCGAAGTACTCATCCGCGTCCTGCCGGGACACCGGCTCGATCGACCCCCTCACCCGAACCTGACGCCGCAGCGTTTTCCAGTGAAAACAGATCGCGGCCTGCGGATTGGCCGCAAGCTGTCGACCCTTGGCGCTTTCCAGGTTCGTGTAGAAAACAAAGCCGCTGCTATCGAAATCTTTCAACAACACCATGCGGACGTCGGGCAGACCGGACGGGTCTGCGGTCGCAAGCGCCATCGCATTGGGATCATTGATCTCCCTGGCCTTTGCATCGGCAAACCAGTCCGCAAACAGTTTGTAGGGGTCTTCGCGGTCAAAAATCTCGGCGGCATTGGCATCAGCCGCCGCCTGATAGTCTTCCGCGCTCGGGGATGCGGGTATATCGCTGGTCTTCCGGCTCATGTCTTGGCTCCTCACCCCGCCATATAGAGGGTTTGCCCCCGTCAACCAATCGGGAACCTTCCTCACATTAGGTTTCACTTCATGTGGGATGACAGCCCGGATACTCAGGCCGCTCTGGCGCGGCTTGGCCTTGATGGCCGCTCAAGCCTGGCAGACGCCAAGGCCGCCTTCCGGCACAGGGCCAGAGCTCTTCATCCCGATCATACGCCCGCCAGCGAAAAAACCTTGCTTGAACTGGCCGAATGCATCCGCGCGATCCGGCATCTGGAAAATAGCGCACCCGTGGTCTTTGAGATTTCGCTGGACGCAGAAGCCGCCGCAAACGGCGTAACACGGTCGGCTGAATACAAGGGCCGCAGCGGGGTCTTCCGGATCGCTGCCGGAAGCCAGAATGGCGACATCGTTCCGGCGATTGGCGATCCATCCTTCAAGGCCGTGATTGCCGTCGCCCAAACGAATCCGGCATCCGCGAAAGAAACGCCCCGTGGCGGGCTCAGCGCATTTGTCGATGAATTCGCCACCCGCGAACCGGCGGCCCGCTTTGCCGGATGGCTGCGCAAGGCGCACTCCGCGGCGTGACGCGATAGCGGCGCTGTTCTAGTTTGCAGGAAAAGCAGGCGGCAGGTGCATGTCACACAATACATTCGGAAAACTGTTCAGGGTCACGACCTGGGGCGAAAGTCATGGTCCCGCACTCGGCGCTGTCATTGATGGCTGCCCGCCAACCTTGCCGCTATCGGAAGCCATAATCCAGCCATGGCTGGACAAACGCCGCCCCGGCTCCAGCCGCCATGTCTCGCCGCGCCAGGAAACCGATCAGGTGAAAATCCTGTCCGGAGTATTCGAGGATGACCGCACTGGCGGTCCCGTGACCACAGGCGCGCCCATCGCCTTGCAGATCGAAAACATCGATGCCCGCTCGAAGGATTATGATGCCATTCGCGACAAATGGCGGCCGGGCCATGCCGACTATACGTATGATGCGAAATACGGGCTGCGGGATTATCGCGGAGGCGGTCGCTCGTCCGCCCGCGAGACGGCGGCACGCGTGGCCGCTGGTGCTGTCGCCCGGCAAATTCTCGGCGAGACGGTCCATATCGAGGGAGCACTGATCCAGATCGGCGACAAGGCCATCAACCGGGCCAACTGGGACAGTTCTGCCATTGGCGAAAACCCTTTCTTCTCACCGGATCCGGATGTCGTTGGCGAATGGGAGGAATTGCTGGACGCGTTGAGGCGCGATGGATCCTCGACCGGTGCAATTGTCGAATTGAACGTCTCCGGCATTCCTGCAGGCTGGGGAGAGCCGGTCTATGGCAAGCTGGATGCGGAACTGGCCGCAGCCATGATGTCGATCCCGGCTGCCAAGGGAGTCGAGATCGGTGCCGGTTTCGCCGCAGCTGCCATGCGCGGTGAGGACGCTGCTGACCAGATGCGGGCTGGCGAAGACGGGCCGGTTTTTCTCTCCAATCACAACGGCGGTGTCCTGGGGGGCATTTCGACCGGTCAGGACCTCGTCATACGCGTGGCAATCAAGCCCACCTCCTCCATCCGGATCGAACGGCAGACCCTGGATCGTGATTTCAACGAGACCACGATCGAAACGCGCGGGCGGCATGATCCCTGTGTCGGTATCCGGGCTGTTCCGGTTGCCGAGGCGATGGCGGCCATCATTCTTGCGGACCAGTATTTACGGCATCGCGGCCAAATCGGCTGATCCGCCTACCTGAACCAAGTGTTCATGTTAGCGTCATTCCGGCTTCGTTAACCTTCTTGCAATGGGTCGCTCTACGCGGCTATTCCGAGAGGAGAAGCAATCCATGCTCAATTTCAAGACTTCCTGCCTTGTTGCAGTCTCCAGTCTCGCTGTCGCGGTGATCGCCACAGTTGAAGCGCCAGAAGCACAGGCGGCCGTCCAGCAGGCTGAGAACCAGTTGCTCGGCGCCAGCCTCCAATCCCCCGGTGAAATGACCCTTGCCCAGAATGACGGTCGTCGTGGCGGCCGTGGCGATGGCGCGCGCGGTGGCCGCAGGGGCGGCGGCGGTGGCGACGGAGCCCGAGGCGGCCGCAGAGGCGGCGGCGAAGGTGCCCGCGGCGGTCGTGGAGGCCGCGGCGGCGGTGGCGGCGCCAGCGGAGGAGGACGCCGGACGGTCGGTACGCTTCCCAATGAAAGCGGTGGTTTCAGCCGTCATGAAGGCCGTGGCGGTGGCGACGGACGGGG
>NZ_JAZDRP010000007.1:0-116967 GCF_036330345.1 Hyphobacterium lacteum | reverse complement strand
CCCCTCCGTCAGCTTCGCTGCCACCTCCCCCGTGAACGGGGGAGGAAAACAATCGCAGAACCACGCACGATTACTCCGCTGCGCGTTCAGCTGGTGCCGACGGCGCGGCCATCGGCTCCAGCCCCAGATCGCGCATCAGTGCGCCGTCCTGTTCAAGATCCGGATTGGGCGTGGTCAGCAATTCCTCACCCACGAAAATCGAGTTTGCCCCGGCGAGGAAACACAGCGCCTGCAATTCGCGGCTCATGCCTTCGCGGCCCGCCGACAGCCTTACGACCGAGCGCGGCATCATCAGCCGCGCGGCCGCAATGGCACGGACGAAATCGAACCCGTCCAGCGGTTCGGCACTGCCCAGCGGGGTGCCATCGACGGCCACCAGCTGGTTGATCGGCACGCTTTCCGGATGCGGTTCCAGTCGGGCCAGCTCGACCAGCAGCCCGATCCGGTCATCCTCGCCCTCGCCCATGCCGATAATGCCGCCACAGCAGATATGGATGCCCGCCTCGCGCACCCGGCCCAGCGTTTCCAGCCGGTCCTCATAGGTGCGGGTCGTGATCACCGAGCCATAGTATTCGCGGCTGGTATCCAGATTGTGGTTGTAATAATCGAGCCCTGCAGCTTTCAGGCGCTCGGCCTGTCCGTCTTCCAGCATGCCCAACGTGACACAGGTCTCCAGACCTTCCGCTTTCACGCCTTCGATCATGGCACAGACGGCCTCGACATCGCGGTCTTTCAGCGAGCGCCAGGCCGCCCCCATGCAAAACCGCGTCGCCCCGCCGGCTTTTGCCGCCCGGGCCTTTTCCAGCACGTCATCAACCGGCATCAGCTTGGAGGCTTTCAGCCCGGTCTCGTGGAAAGCCGACTGACTGCAATAGCCGCAATCCTCGGCGCATCCGCCGGTCTTGATCGACAGGAGCTGGGACTTCTGGACCGTATTGGCGTCATGATGCTGGCGGTGAACGCTTTGTGCTGCAAACAGCAAATCGTTAAACGGCGCGCGGTATATCCTCGCCGCTTCTTCTGCCGTCCAGTCAAAGCGGGGCTTTGACAGGGCATCGATATCCAGGACACTGGCTGACATGGACCCTCGCTCTCATTCAACTCTGGCGGACCCTAGGAAGAGCCTTGCTCTGCGGCAAGCGGCCAAGGGCATGTTCTGGCTGGCTTTTGCAGCCATTACGGTGATTGCGCTTCTGCCCGGTCCGGCGGCGCCTCCACGCCTTCTGGGAACCGACAAGATCGAACATGCCGCTGCTTTTGCGGTGCTGGCCTTTCTGGCAAGTGCGGGCTGGCGCGGTCTGCCGCTCTGGTTCATCGCACTGGGCCTTCTGACCCACGGCCTGCTGATCGAGCTGATCCAGTCTTCGCCCATCCTGCAACGGACAATGTCGCTGGCCGATCTCGCTGCCGATGCGGTGGGGATCTTGCTGGGATTAATACTGGTCGCGCTGCTCGGAATGCGCCGCCCGTGACCCGCCCGCCCTACAAGCCCTTTCACGCCGGTCCGCCGCGCTTTCAGGTCGCACTTTCGCGCATCGAGCCGGAACTCTGGCTCTCGCCTGACCCGGAAGCGGACTGGCTGGCGCTGAAGGGAGGGCGCCTGGATAAGGATCCCTCCCTCTATTACCGCGCCCTTCCCGAAGCTGCCCCTGCTGAAGCCGAAGCGCTGTCGCGCATTGAGACGGCGACCTGCAAGGCTTGCTCTGACCGCGACGAGCCCGCCCTGATCGCGGCGGGGCGGCTGGTCTCCGATGATCTCGTGGTGATGGAAAATCGCGGTGAGGGATGGATCGCCACCAGCCTGCTTCTGACCCAGCCGACCTTCTTTTCCCTTGATGACAGCTTCAATCGCGAGCTTCACCAGCTGCACGATCCGGTGCCCGGCGGCAATCCGGGTCTGGCGGGCAAGATCAACCGCGTCTTCGACCGCATGCCGGCCGGCGAAGTGTTCGAACGCTTCAACTGGACCGTCCAGCTGGGCTCGGAGCGCTGGTGGCCGCATGGCTCGAAAATGCGTGAACAGCTGACCGGGCTGGCCCCGGAAGATGCCATCGATCAGCTCTGGCTGCGGGTCGAACGCCAGACGCTGGTCCGGCTGGAATCGACCAATGCCATTCTGTTCTGTATCCGCATCTGCCTCGATCCGCTTGGCAGCGCTCTGGCCGATCCGGCCGACCGTGCGGCCTTCGCAAAGAACTGGCGGGCTGCGTCAGCGGATGCGCTGGCCTACAAGCGCTGGGGTCAGTTCAACGCCCATGTCGAGGCCGCACTATCCGCCATGGATACCCCATAGAAAAAGGCCCCGCCGGATGACGGGGCCTTGATCATGTCCGGCGGGTTCAGCTCGCCGGATGGCTCGGGTCAGCCGGATCGGACGGATCCGGTTCACCTGGTGCCGGTGGCTCCGTGCCCCAGTCATCACCGGCCCAGTTGGGCGGCAATTCACCGGTCTTGTCGAAGCGGCGCGTATACGCCACCACAACGCCGGATAACATCAGGAGCGCCACCACATTCGGCAGCAGCATCGAGGCATTGGCGATATCGCCAAACCGCCAGAGACCGGCCACATTGGTGATCAGCGTTCCACCGAAAGCGACCAATACCCAGAGATAGCGGAACGGCTTGGCCGCCCAGTCGCCAACCACATAGGTCGCGCACTGCTCGGCATAGTAGGACCAGCCGATAATCGTGGTGAAGGCGAACAGGGCCTGTGCCGCCAGCACCACCCAGGCGCCGCCAATCATACCCTCTGAATACGCTGCCGTGGTGATGGCCGAGGCTTCCAGATCAGCGGATTGCCAGGCATAGGCGACCGTCCCGCCAGCAGACGGATAGGCGCCTTCTACGACCAGGATGACCAGCGCCGTCATGGTGCAGATCACCATCGTGTCGATGAAAACGCCCAGCATGGCAATTTCGCCCTGTTTGACCGGATTCTTGGTCTGTGCGGCCGCGTGGGCGATCGGGGCGGAACCCTGACCGGCCTCGTTCGAGAACAGGCCGCGCGCCACACCGGCGCGCACCGCAGCCAGAACACCATAGCCAGCGAGCCCGCCACCGGCCTGTTCCCAGCCAAATGCGCCACCGATGATCTGCATGAAAGCCATCGGGATATGATCGAGATGCGTCACGAGAACATAGAGTGCCGCCAGAATATAGGCAGCGGCCATGAAGGGGATGATCTTGCCGGCGACATTACCGATCGACTTGATGCCACCGATAATGACGATGAAGACCAGCGCGGCGAGCACCACGCCGACGGCCCAGTTGGGAATGTTGATGCCCATGGAGGCGCCGGCTTCAACAGCCGACTGCGTCACCGAATTGGCCTGGATGGCACCGCCGGTCGCGACAGCGGAAAGAATGGTGCCAAGGCAGAACAATATGGCCAGCCAGGCCCAACTCTTACCGAGGCCGTTCTTGATGTAATACATCGGACCGCCATGGAAGTGGCCGTCCGGGTGTTTTTCCCGGAACCGCACGGCCAGGCTGGATTCGGCATAGGCTGCGGCCATCCCGAACAGGGCTGTCACCCACATCCAGAAGATGGCGCCCGGTCCGCCCAGCGTGATCGCTGTGGCAACGCCGGCCAGATTGCCGGTGCCGACCTGACCTGACAGCGCTGTTGAGAGCGCGTTCCAGGGCGAGATTTCGCCTTCGCCCTGCCCTTTGCGGCCGCTCCATAGCTCACCGAAGGCCGGAAACAGCCGCAGCAGCGGCCGGAAGCCCAGAATGACCATGAAGATCAGGCCGGTGCCCAAAAGGGCGATTGTGATGATGCCGACGGGCAGGATGCGATTATCACCCCAAGTCCCGCCCCAGAGAAAATCACTGACCATGGTGGCCGTGTCAAAAAAGGCGTCCATACCTCTCCCCAAGGATTACTCGGGCAGACCTTAGAAAGCTCGTGGATGCTTGCAACGCTTTTCTGGCGGCCAATGACAGTCTTGTGACCGGCTCTGAGCCTAGTTGCGCACCTCGATTGAGAACACGCCCCACACCCAGTCGCTGTCATCGGTATCGGCCAATGCCTCGTCCGTATCGCGCGGCCAGACGATCATGGCTGGACCAAAGCCGCCGATATTGAGCGCATCGCCTTCCATGCGGATGGCGAGAATTACATCATGCTCCATCACCATGGAAAGCGGGATGTCGCGCTGATAACCGTCCAGCGCCGTGACGGTCAGCGTGCCGCCCTGCGGCTCGGCAATCGACAGAACGTCGCGCAGAAGAGGGCCTGAAAAGCTGCGGGTCTCGCTGCCCTGGGGATAGGCGACGCGGATGGTGCGTTGTTCCATGTCCGCCAGGCTGGCGAAAGGCATCACACAGGCGGCGTCGAATTCAATGCCATAGGCCCGGAACAGCGGTTCCAGCTCGGCATTGAGCGGGCCCCGGTCGACGGTCCCGATCTGACCATGAATGGTGACGATATCGCCGCCTTCGGCGAAGTCTGGATTGCCACCGCAGGCCGTCAGGCTGATGGCGGCGGCCAGAACCGTGAATATCCGGATCATGTCAAATTTCCCCCGTTGGTTGCAGCGCAACATAGCTGAGTCGGCTGATCGGGTGAACGGGAAAACGGGGACAAAAATCCCTATTGTGAAAAGCTCCGGCGATAACGGCTCTCATCCGTCCGGGTCATGATCACCGAAGTTTCGCCCAGTGGCCGGTTGAGGATATTGCCGCCGCCAAAGCGCCAGCCCTCTCCACTTTCTGCCATGGCGGCATATTCCGTCAGCTCGCCCTCGATATTCTCATAGCGGGTCCGGAACATCAGGAAGACATAGCGCACGCCGGGCCGGTAACAGTGGCCGCGCTCCGAACAGGGCAGGGTTTCGGCATCAATGGCACCCGCCTGCAGGATCTCGATCGAAATGAGCTCGCCGGAATGACGGCGCGAGGCCCGCATGAAATCTGTCCAGCGCTCGCGCGGCCACCAGTTGCGGATTCGCCGGTCCGTCAGCCGCCATTGCACGTGATAATCCTCGTCGCGATAGGCCGTCAGCCAGTCGAGAAAGACGCCATAGGCCTCGCGCACCTCAGCCTCGCTCGCGGGCTCAACGTCCTGCGCCATTGCAGGCGTGGTGCCGATGAGCGCGAGGATGAGAAGGCAGGTCAGGCGGTGCATGGCTTCAGACAAGCGCGCGGCCGGTCGCACCGCAACTCACGATGGGGTGAGGACGGGCTTCAAAACTCACAGCGCCCCAGCCTTGAGCGCGTTTCATGTGAGCACGGCCCGCAGCAATGGCGTTCGTGCTCGGCACCCGGGCCGCGCGCAACGGAAACAACTCAAGAAATCGGGATCCGCAGGTCAAGCCGGAGGAAGACGGTTTTTCCGAACGCGAAGCGTTCCAAAGCGCGACTGCACGCCCACAATTAAAACAGCCTGACAGAGTGCGACCGCACGACGGGCGGTCAGCCCGCCCCATCGGAGCCGTGAGCGCAGCGAACTGGCGTGAGATCAGATCGCGAAGCGTTCCAAAGCGCGACCGCGCGCCCGCAGCGTAAGCGAGGACCGACCGAGCGGAGGCGAGGGAGGACAATAAAAAGAGAAAACAGCCCGCCTTCGCCAAGGCTTCGGCGCGACCAGCCTTCGCTCGAATAAAGGGAATGGCTTGCCTAGCCGAAGCTCGCGTCAGCGAGCGAAGGCTGGCGCACCCGACAGGATTCGAACCTGTGACCTCTGCCTTCGGAGGGCAGCGCTCTATCCAGCTGAGCTACGGGTGCGTAGGGCGCGTTGTCTAACCGAGCGCGGGCCGGGGCGCAATGCCCCTAACGCCGCCCCGACATGGCCTGTGCACGCAGGGCCAGCTTGAGCAACAGGTCCCCGGCGATGAGGTCGGCCGGCGCGCCGGAGCGCTTCATCTGGCGTTCGGCCTCGAAGGCGGCGGCCCGGGCCTGATCCAGCGTCCGCCCGCGCCAGATCGAGGACTGGCTCCTGAAGGCGTCCGCGGCCGGCCCGAAGCGCGGTGCTCCGAGGCGCAAAGCGGCATCCGGGCCCGAGACGGAGGCTTCGCCCAGCTGGTCGAGCCGGCGTTGCAGGCTGCGCACCAGGCTGACCCCGCTGGCCCCGCCAGCCAGCGCCCTGTGCCAGGCATCATCGGCGTGGCTGACCGCACCGCCCATGGCGCTGTCGACGGCGCGATCAAGTGCCGCCTCACCGCCGGTGGTGGCGCAGGCCTCGACATCAGCCAGCGAGATCGTGTCGTCATCCGCTTCGCGGGTCTCTTTCGGGCCTTTATAGAGGATCAGCTTGTCGACTTCCGAGCGTGCCACGCCGCGATCGCCCTCGATCAGCGGCAGGAGATGGGCGCGGGCATCCGAAGAAATGGTCAGACCCTCTGCGGCCAGCGCTTCGTCGACGAAATCGGCCAGATTGCGCCCGGTTTCGGCATAGCAGGGTATGGCGATGGCGCCTTTGGCCGGCTCGAACGTCTTTCGCAGCTTTCCGGCCGGTTTCAGATCCCCGGCCTCAACCACCATCCAGGCTTCAGCAGCCGCCTTTCCGGCCTCGTAATCCTTGAGGAAAGCCGCCACAGGTGCGCCACCGGCCTCACTGGTCAGCTGGACCCGGACAAGGGTCTCTCCGCCCATGAGCGACAGGGCCGCCATCCCGTCAGCCAGCGCCGCCGGGTCAGCCTTCAGATCGTCATCGGTCAGACGGGTGACGGCGAAGGGATCATCGGGATCGGCCAGAAGGGATTTGACCAGCGCATTGGCGCGCTCGCGCACAAGGCCGCGGTCCGGCCCATAGATCAGCCATGCCTTGATGGACTTGTCAGGCTGCGCAATCCGCGCAGCAGCGTCGCGGGCTGTCGCCTTCACTGACCGCCGCGATGAATGTGCCGCGCCACGCGCAGCGCAATCCTGTCTGCGGCTTCCTGGGTCACCCGCTCTTCCGCATCGCGCCTGGCACTGATCGCTGCATAGGGCTCTCGCGGAATATCAAAGGTCGCCTCGGTCTGGACGGATTCCGTCATGGCCGGCGTTCCGGTGGCTGTTTCGACCAGTGAGAAGTCCACGGTCAGCCTCAGCACGGAGCGGTTGGCAATATCATCCGCGCCCACGCCCAGCCCGGCTGTGCGGGTGCTGGTTTCGGCAACAAGCCTATACCGGCCGCCACCCGGCGTGCCGAAGCGGTCATTCAGGGCCTCATCCAGCATCTGGTCGACCCGTTCCTGACCTTCGACCACAATGGTCACGCCGCGTACGGCCGCAATCTGGCCAGCATCGCCATAGAGCGGCTGGAAGGCACAGGCCGAAAGGCCCAGCGTGCCGGCAGCCAGAACAGTTACAAGAAGCGCACGTTTCATCATCAGCCCGCCACGATGTTGACGATCCGGTCGGGGACCACGATCACTTTGCGCACTGTAAGCCCTTCCAGCGAACGCGCCACCCCCGGATCGGCCAGCGCTGCTGCTTCGGCATCATCCTTGGCCGTGCCCTTCGCCAGCTCGATCTCGCCACGCCGTTTGCCATTGACCTGAACCGCTATGGTTACGGTGTTGTCGACCAGCAAGGACGGATCGGCCTCCGGCCAGCCGGCAGAAACCACCATGCCGTCTCCGCCCAGCCGCTCCCAGCAGGCTTCAGCGAGGTGTGGCATGAAGGGCGAAATCAGCTGGGCGAGGATGCCCAGTGCTTCGGCCTCTGCGGCTTTTCCGGCATCATCACCGCCGCGGAATTTGCGCAGCGCATTGACGAAATCGTGGATCTTGGCCACGGCCGTATTGAAGCGGAAGCTCTCGATCGCCTCGGTCACATCGCGGATGGCCCGATGGGCCACACGGCGGATTTCCAGCGGCTCGCCTTCGGCATTTCCGGCAGCCTTGCCGGGAGCCGGAATCTCATCAGCGCGCTCGTCCACCAGGCTCCACAGGCGCTGGATGAACCGCCAGACACCGTCCACGCCGCCATCGGTATATTCAACATCCCGTTCGGGCGGGCTGTCGGACAGCACAAACCAGCGCGCAGCATCCGCGCCATAAGTGTCGATGAAATCGTCGAGGTCGACGACATTCTTCTTCGACTTCGACATTTTCTCGATCGCGCCGACCGTCACCGGACGGCCCCCTTCGATCTCGACCAGCTTGCCGTCCCGCTCCTCGATCTCGGTCGGGGCCAGCCAACGGCCATCCTCGGACCGGTAGGTCTCGTGTGTTACCATGCCCTGCGTGAACAGGCCGGCGAACGGCTCGCCATCGGGCAGATCGATCAGACCGCAATCGCGGATCGCGCGGGTGAAGAAGCGCGCATACAAAAGGTGCAAGATCGCGTGTTCAATGCCGCCCACATACTGATCGACCGGCATCCAGCGCCGGGCCTCGTCGGCATCAAACGGCTTGTCTTCTGGCCAGGGTGAGGCAAAACGCAGGAAATACCAGGACGAGCAGACAAACGTGTCCAGCGTGTCGGTCTCGCGCCTTGCCGGTGCGCCGCACTCCGGGCAATCGACATTGCGCCAGCCCTCATGCCGGTCGAGCGGATTGCCCGGCGTGTCGAAGGTGACATCGCGCGGCAATTCCACCGGAAGAGCTGTGTCTGGCACCGGCACCACGCCGCATGTCCCGCAATGGATGACCGGGATCGGACAACCCCAATAGCGCTGGCGGGAGACCAGCCAGTCGCGCAGACGGTAGGTGGTCGCACCCTGGCCCAGATTCACCTTTTCCAGCTCGGTGATGCAGCGCTCTATGGCCTCATCGGTCGCCAGTCCGTCCAGGAAACGCGAATTATAGATCGTGCCCGGCCCGGTATAGGCCTCGGTGTCGATGCTATGGCTGGCCGCGTCGGTATTCGGCGGCAACACGACCGGCGTCACGTCCAGATCGTATTTACGGGCAAAGTCGAGATCGCGCTGGTCTCCAGCCGGTGAACCGAAAATCGCGCCCGTGCCATAGGTCGACAACACGAAATTCGCTGACCAGACCGGGATTTTCCATTTCTTGTCAAAGGGATGCAGGACCTTGACGCCCAGATCGACACCCTTCTTGGGGGCCTTCTCGATCTCTTCCTCACTGGTCCCGGCAGAGGCGCAATCGCGGGTGAAGCTGTCGACAAACGGATCATCCTGACCGAGTTCACGGGTGATGGCGTGATCGGGAGCCAGCGCCAGGAAGCTGGCGCCGAAAATCGTATCCGGCCGTGTCGTGAACACGGTGATGCCGGGCATGCCGAAGCGCTCCGCATCCGCCGGATCAGCGAACGGGAAGGTAATGTGCGCCCCGCGCGACCGGCCGATCCAGTTGGCTTGCATCAACCGGACTTTCTCCGGCCAGCGGTCCAGCGTCTCCAGCCCGTCCAGCAGGCTGTCGGCATAATCGGTGATCTTCAAAAACCACTGGTCCAGCTCGCGCTGCACAACCGGCGCGCCAGAGCGCCAGCCTTTGCCGTCGATCACCTGTTCATTGGCCAGAACCGTATTGTCGACCGGATCCCAGTTGACCTTGGCCTTGCGGCGCTCGACCAGGCCCTTTTCCATCAACTTCAGGAAAATCGCCTGCTGATGCTTGTAGTAATCGGGTTCGCAGGTGGCGATCTCTCGGTCCCAGTCCAGCGACAGGCCGAGCCTTTTGAGCTGGCCGCGCATGACCTCGATATTCTTCAGTGTCCAGTCGCGCGGATGGACCTGGCGTTCACGTGCCGCATTCTCGGCGGGCAGGCCGAACGCGTCCCAGCCCATCGGGTGAAGTACGTCAAAGCCGCGGGCGCGCTTGTAGCGGGCCACAACATCGCCCATCGCATAATTGCGCGAGTGCCCGACATGGATCTTGCCGGACGGATAGGGGAACATTTCCAAGACATAGTATTTCGGCCGGTCAGACGCTTCGCGGCCTGCGCGGTCCACGCCCTGATCGGCCCAGATGCTTTGCCATTTCGGCTCGGCTTCCCTGGGATTGTATCGGCTCATCTTGATGTGTCCTGAACCCGCGCCCTGCACGGGTTGGGGTTTAGTCTTGCGTCGAGATACGCAGCTGACGCGCCCGCGTCAGAATGGCGTTCTCGATATCCAGCGCGGTCTGGCCCGACACCGAAGCGTCGATCCACTCACCATCCTCGGCGCGCTCCTGACGGAAAACACGGACCGAAAGGGCATCGCCCCGCAGGCGCGTATCAAGAATGTAGACCGTGACCTGGAAACGCTCGGACGGCAGTTCCGGGTTGGCGTACCAGTCCGTAACGATGACGCCGCCGAACGGATCGACTTCGCGCAGCGGCATGAAGCTGATCGTGTCCAGGCTGGCCCGCCACAGGAAGCTGTTCACACCAATGCCTGCCGGACGATGATCGCTCGATCCGCTGGTCAGGCTCGGAAGGCGTAGCCCGCCCCGCTCATTGTCAGCACGCGGCGTGGACGAACAGGCCGCGAGCGCCAGCGCGGAAAGCGCAAGAACCGGCAGGGTAAGGGAGCGGCTGAACTTCATCGATCGGTCTCCATGAAAGGCAGGCCCGGCCGGCGGCCGGAATGCGGCTTGATCTATAACATGCGAAACGCGCATGGCCAGCCATTGGCGACACCTCTTGCAGGGCCGGTCCGGATTTCTCCATCGTGGCTTTCAGGACACATCTGCCTTTTTCTTGCCATAATTGCCGCTCGGCTTGCTTGACGATGCAGGGCAGTGCGGTGTGGATTAACGCCTCGTCCGGGGGGACGGGGCCGACCGGCGGGGCCGCGAGAGGCATGATGTTACGGATTTCTGGCGCGATCATATTCTCCGCGCTGTCCGTTGTCCTCGCGGCCGCGCCGGCGCATTCTTTCCAGAACAATTCCGATTTCAGCGAGGCGTTTGCCGCGGTCGAATTCCGTTTTTCGGCCGATGCGGCACTGGTCTTTGCGGCGGGTGATTATGGCGGCAGCACGCTGGCCGATCTGGATATGCGCTTTGAATGGGAAGGCATTTCCGACAATGGTTGGCGCTGGGGTGCAGAGTTGGGTCTTCATGCGCAGGCCGATAGCGCCCGTGAAGGCTTTGCCAATCAGGCGGGACTGACTGTGCCTCCGCAGCGCTCGCTGACCACAGGCCGGTATAATGGCGGTGTGCCGGAAACCCGCCAGCGCGCGGTTGCGGCCAGCCAGGCGGCGCTGTTTCTGAAAACCTCATGGGGGGACTGGCGCGCCGGGCTGACGCCGGGCGCGGCTGCGGCGGAAACCGTACCCATGCCGACCGGCTCGGCCTATGTCCGGCTGGATGGCGGCCCGTTATCGCCGTCCTATGGTGCTGCGATAAGGACGTTGAACGCAGCCTCCGGCCTCGGACCGTCCCTGATCTATACCAGCCCGCGTATTGTTGGCCTCCGCGCTTCGGTCTCCTTCACACCGGAGACCGCCTATTGCGCCATCGATTTCTGCCGGTCGAACGAGACCCTTCCGCAGCTGGCGTCCTCGCACCTGGAGAACTTATTCGAGGCGGGTCTGTCCTTTGATCATACATTTATCGAGGCCGGCCGGGTGCGTCTGGGTGTCAATCTGGTGCGCGCCGAGCCCCGATCGGTTCGTTTTGCCGAAGACTATCAGGCCGTGGGTTTGCAGGCCCGCTGGTCCCGGGAAGACTGGCATGCCGGCATCTCTGCTCTCTGGTCGGACAATGCCGTCTCCAATGGCGGGTATGAGGCCGTGATGGCGGCTGTGCGGCGTGACGCCGGATTGTGGAGTGTCGGACTGGAATGGGCGCAGGCCAGCGATGACCTGCTGATGGAGACCCAGGACGCGTATCAGCTGACCGTTTCTCGCCTCGTAGGCGAAGATTTCAGTGTGGCATTTGGATTACACGAGGTCGATACGGAGTTTACGCAGTTCGGCCCCTTAGTGACTGGAAATTCAGCAAGAAATGGAACGGGTGCCTTTCTGGAGCTGGTCTTCAACCACTAGGCGCACGAAGAATTTCCGTTAAATCGCCGTAAGTCTGCCAATCAGGGCTTCGAATCCGGCCGCCTCTTGGCTATATTGGATAGCTACTGAGGGGTATTGCAGATGCGCTTTGCGTTGAAAGCTGATTGGATCGCGTGTGCGGTCGCGGGGCTGATGGCCACCGCGCCGGGCGCTTTCGCGTTCCAGGATGCCGTCAGCGCGTCGAGCGATGACGATGCCCAGCAATGGTATGAGACCTACACGCTCAGCTCTGACATGGCGCCGGGCGTCAATCTCGACTTCCCTGACAGTGAAGTGGAATTCGACAGCGGTGATGGCTGGGGCTTTACGCTCGGCTTCGACCGCAGCGAAGACCAGCGCTACGAGTTCGATTCGATCGAAACCGGTGTTTATGTCGACCTCAATGACCGCTTCCGCTTCGGTGGCTCGATCCGGTTTTCCAATCCGGACAATCTGATCGAGGGCCCGCAATTGCGCGAGCGTGCTCCGGAAGTGAAGTTCGAGACCGGCTGGCGCTTCTAGGCTTGCAACGCCTCTATCGCGGCCAATCCTGAAAATCCGACATCCTCCAGCCTGCGGGCGGAGTCTGCGTTCACACCGCCCAGCGCATAGACAGGCAAGAGTGCCTGGCTGACCAGCTGGCGGGACCTGAACCGCCCCAGCGCCTTTCCACTGCCTCGGCTGTTGGTGACACAAACCGGAGAGAGCAGTGCTGCATCTGCCGATAGCCGGTGCGCCCGTTCCAGCTCGGCCCGGTCATGCGCTGAAACGGTCATGACCCTCTCCCTGTTTCGCCGCCGCCAGTCGCGCGCCTGCCGCGCCAGCCGGGCCGGCCAGTGAACACCATCGGCATCGCAGGCCTCAGCCAGGGCCGGATCGGCCGAAATCAACAGGACCAGCGCTTTTGCCCGCGCGATACCGGCGAGCTGGCTGGCCTCGGCGAACCGCTCCTTGCGGCCGAAATGCCGGTAGATCAGCGCGCAACCGGCGGGCAATCCGGATGCGAAAGCCGCCACATCGGGCGTGCGGACCGGATCGGTCAGCGCCATCAGCGGCGGCAACAGGTCCGGAACGCCCGGCCATCTGGCGGCCAGCCTTGCCAGTCTTTCAGCTTCGGAATAGTTGCGGGATGTCATGACCACTGATCTAGACGAATTTGCCGCGCGCCGGAACGCCATCCTGGATGCGATCGCCAACGCCGCCCGCATGGCCGCACGTTCGCCTGCGGATATCGCGCTCGTCGGCGTCTCCAAGAAGCAGCCTGATGAACGGATCGATCTGGCGCTGGCCGCCGGACAACGCGTCTTCGGGGAAAACCGGGTCCAGGAAGCCGAGGCGCGCTGGACCCATCGCCGCGCCGCCTATACGGATCTGGAATTGCGTCTGATCGGTCCGCTCCAGACCAACAAGGCGGAACAGGCCGTCGCGCTCTTCGATGTCATCGAGACGCTGGACCGGCTCAAGCTGGCGCGTGAACTTCGCAAGGCGATGGACAAGCTGGGCCGGACGCCGCGCCTCTATGTTCAGGTCAATACCGGCGAGGAAGACCAGAAGGCGGGCATTGCCCCGGGGGAGCTGGGCGAATTCCTACAGCTTGTCCGGACGGAATACGGCTTCGTGATTGAAGGCCTGATGTGTATTCCGCCGGTCGAGGAACCGGCCGGGCCGCACTTTGCCATGCTGGCGGACCTCGCCGCCGCGAACGACGTGAAAAAACTCTCCATGGGGATGAGCGCGGATTTCGAAACCGCTGTGAAATTCGGCGCCACCAGCGTGCGGGTTGGCTCTGCCCTGTTCGGCGAGCGCCCTAGCGCCTGATCTCGAGCGCATCGCCCGGGCGGGCAGTTTTCAACACAGTCTCCAGATCGTCGCGCTTCAGCGCCACGCACCCGAGCGTCCGCGGATAGTCCGGCTTGGCACAATGCAGGAAGATCGCCGAGCCCAGCCCCGGCTGCGGCGGTTCATCATTGTGCGAGAGGATGACGATGATGTCGTAAAGCTCATCCTGGCGGGTCAGCTCCTCGCAAGAAGCCGGATAGGGAAGGCGCACTGGCCGGTTATAGGCGCCATTCTCCGGCGCATCGCACCAGCCATCATCGGGGCGGATCTCGCGAACCGGCAGCGCCGTATCCGGCCGGGTCACACGATCTGCCCGGTAAAGAACGCGGCGAAGCCGGTAGGTGCCGAGCGGTGTGGCGCCATCGCCTTCCCGCTTGGAGGCCTCATCAATGACGCCGCCCTTGCCGAGGGCGGCACGAAACGCGAAGCCGGCGCCCGAGAAAACGCCTTCGGATGAAACGGTGAAAACAGTCATGAATGCGATTTGCCTACAGGCCGCCCGATCGCGCAAGTGGTCGGCGCGGGACGCCAGACTTCAGGCCAAGCCCGGCGCGGCGCCCCGATCGCCTCCCCCACCACGGAGGTGTCACGCCGTCTGGCCGTGGCCGGGGCGCGTCAGCGTTAACCATGCAATTTTGCGGCCATTTTCACGCGCCAATGACAGGCGCGTAACGCCTTTGTGTGCTTGACCGTGATGGCCTGACCGGGTCATTCCTGCCGTGTATTTTCTGCCGGTGGGCAGGAATTGCCTCCCGCTGAAAAACAGGCATGATCGAAAAACCATGAGCGCCAAGAAAACGATTCTCTGTGTCGATGATGACGACGATCTCCGCGAAACCCTGGTCGAGCAGTTCGGATTTCATGACGAATTTGCTATCCGCGATGCCGCTGATGCCACCAGCGGGATAAAGATTGCGCGCGATGAACGCGTCGATCTGGTCCTGCTGGATGTGGAATTGCCCGACATGGATGGCCGCGAGGCTTGCCGGCTGATGCGCAAGAATGGCGTCACGGCGCCGATTGTCATGCTGACCGGTCAGGATACCGATGCCGACCAGATCCTCGGGCTCGAATCCGGCGCCAACGACTACGTCACCAAGCCATTCAAATTCTCGGTCCTGCTGGCCCGGGTGCGCGCCCATTTGCGCAGCCATGAGCAGAGCGAGGACGCCGTCTTCCAGATCGGCCCCTATGAATTCAAACCGTCGATGAAGCTGCTGGTGACGGCAGATGAAAAAAAGGTCCGTCTGACCGAGAAAGAGACCAATATCCTCAAATATCTCTACCGGGCGGGCGGCAAGCCGGTCTCGCGCGACGAGCTGTTGCACGAGGTCTGGGGTTATAATCCCAACGTCACGACCCACACGCTGGAAACCCATATCTACCGGTTGCGGCAGAAGATCGAACCGGACCCCGCCCGTTCGCGCCTGCTGATCACCGAAAGCGGTGGTTACCGGCTGCAGAGTTAGGCTCTAAAGCACCAGATCCAGCACCACCGGCACATGATCGGACGGCTTTTCGCGGCCGCGCTCGGGTTCGTAGATCCGGAAGCCGTCGCGGCCTTTCGCCAGCGCCGCATCCTTCAAGGGCGGGGTGACCCAGATATGATCGAGCCGCCGCCCGCGATTGGAGGCCTTGTAATCCCGCGCGCGATAGCTCCACCAGGTGTAGATCTTTTCCGGCTCGGGGATGACTTCGCGGGCCACATCGACGAAATCGCCGGCATCGATCACCGCATTCAGCTTCTCCACCTCGACGGGCGTGTGAGAGATCACCTTCAGAAGCTGCTTGTGTGACCAGACATCGTTTTCCGTCGGCGCAATGTTGAAATCGCCAAGGATCAGGATCTTGTCCTTCTTTGTGTTCCGGGCTCCGAAATAATCCCGCATCCGGTCAACGAATTCCAGCTTGTGGGCGAAGCGCGGATTGGTCTCGACATCGGGCTCGTCCCCGCCGGCCGGGACATAGAAGTTGTGCAATTCGATCCCGGCCACGCCGACGCGCTGATGCCGGGCTTCCTCGCGCGGGCAGATCGCCTCATCGCCCAGATCCTCCAGCGGAAGTTTCGAGGCGATGGCCACGCCATGCATGCCTTTCTGCCCGCGGATATGGAAATGCTCATAGCCCATCGCCCGGAAAGTCTTTTCCGGGAATTGTTCCTCCAGGCATTTGATTTCCTGAAGGCAGAGCACGTCCGGCTGCGCCTTGGCCACGAAGGGCGCAATCAGCGGTTCGGCGCGCAGGCGCACGGAGTTTACATTCCAGCTGGCGATCGACAGCTTTGTCATGAAGTCTAGCCTTTACAGTACGTTATAGGTTGATCCGGCGAGCCCGATCGGCCAGCGCCCGCGTACGAACAGCCGCCAGCGGGCCAGGAAGGGATGCGGCGGATCCTCATCCTCGGATTCGGACAGGATCACCAGTGCCGCGCCATTGGCCGCTTGTACCAGCGCGCCCGCAGCCGCATTCAGCACGCTTTCATCGCGCATATCGCCCAGCGAAGCGGAATAGGCGACGGCATCCTGTGCCGCCTCTCCGGCCTTCAGGCCGACATATTCCAGCGCTGTGCTGATCCCGTCCTCATCGATCCGTTCGGCAGCTGCGGCGACGAGCCCTGCGCGTAGCATCTCCTCGGCTTCCCAGCCCTCGGGATTGAAATCCAGAGCTTCAGCGGCTTCCGCGGCTTCGTCCCAGCTGGTCAGGAGGCCGGGTTCGGCATAGGGAAAACCCAGCCCGTCCAGATAGGTTCGCGACAAATCCTTCTCACGGTTATCCAGCGGATCGCCCAGCCGCATGAACAGGCGCGCATCCGCAATCCCGTCGGCAAAGGCCCGGACCTTGTAGAGCAGCGGGATCTCGTCCAGCAGGCGGGTAAAATCATCATCGGACATATGTGTTACCTGATACGGACTTCACCATTTCGGAATTCAAACAGGACCACGCAATTCGACAGGGCCTGCCCCTGCGGCAATTCCTCGAACCGCCAGCGTTGGACAGCGCGCTCGGCCGCCCGTTCAAAATAGCCTTCCGGCACCGATTCCGCAGCGCGCACGCGATGAGGCCGGCCGGTGTCATAGACATGGAAGCGAACAACGACCCAGCCTTGCAGGCCCCGGATCCAGGCGCTTCTGGGGTAGTCAGGCAGCTCGAACTGGCGGGCTGCCAATTGCGCACCCTGACAGTCTTCCGGCCCGATCAACCGTTCGACATTCGCCGGGATCGGGAAGGGCTGTGTGGCCATGAAAGGCTCGTCGCGCGGATCCAGCCCCCCGGCACCGGGCAAGGAGGAGACGCTGGAACAGGCGGCCAGGGCCATGGCACCCAAGGGAAGAAGTCTCTGTATCATCAATCTACGCTAACGCGGTTATCGCAAAAGAAAAACGCCCCGGCGGTTCGGGCCGGGGCGCTTGTGACCGCCTAGTAGCGGTAATGCTCGGCCTTGAACGGGCCGTGCTGTTCGACGCCGATATAATCGGCCTGTGTGGGTGACAGCTCTGTCAGTTTCGCCCCCAGCTTCGGCAGGTGCAGGGCCGCAACCTTTTCATCCAGATGCTTGGGCAGGATGTAGACCTCGTTCGAATAGTTATCGCCGCGGGTCCACAATTCGATCTGCGCCAGCACCTGATTGGTGAAGGAGGCCGACATCACGAAGGACGGGTGACCATTGGCGTTTCCGAGGTTTACCAACCGGCCTTCGGACAGAAGAATGATCCGGTTACCATCCGGGAATTGCACCAGATCGACCTGCGGCTTCACATTGGTCCACTGGAAATTCCGCAGCGCCTCGACCTGAATTTCATTATCGAAGTGACCGATATTACAGACGATCGCCATGTCCTTCATGGCGCGCATGTGATCGACCGTCAGAACGTCCTTGTTGCCGGTCGCGGTGACGAAGATATCGCAATCATTGACGACATCCTCGACCGTCACCACCGCATAGCCGTCCATCGAGGCCTGCAGGGCGCAGATCGGGTCGACTTCGGTGATCGCCACGCGGGCGCCGGCCTGGCGCAGCGATTCCGCCGATCCCTTGCCAACATCACCATAACCACAGACCAGAGCGGTCTTGCCGGCCATCATCACGTCGGTGCCACGGCGGATGGCATCCACCAGGCTTTCGCGGCAGCCATAGCGGTTGTCGAATTTCGACTTGGTCACCGAGTCGTTCACATTGATCGCCGGGAAGGGCAGCTCGCCGCGCTTCTGCATCTGATAGAGGCGCATCACGCCTGTCGTGGTTTCTTCCGAAACGCCCTGAACCGCAGCCTTTGCCTTGGCGAACCAGCCCGGCGATTGCGCGATACGCTTCTTGATCTGGGCGAACAGGAATTTTTCTTCCTCGGACTTCGGTTCTCCCAGGATGGAGGGATCATTTTCCGCCTTTTCACCAAGGATCAGGTAGAGCGTGGCGTCACCCCCGTCATCGAGGATCATGTTGGCGGTTTCGCCGTCCGGCCAGGTGAAGATGCGGTCTGCAAAATCCCAGTATTCTTCCAGCGTCTCGCCCTTGTGCGCGAAGACCGGAATACCCTTCTCCGCAATCGCGGCAGCGGCATGGTCCTGGGTCGAGAAAATATTGCATGACGCCCAGCGTACTTCCGCGCCCAGCTCGACCAGAGTCTCGATCAGAACAGCCGTCTGGATGGTCATGTGCAGCGAACCGGCAATACGCGCGCCCTTCAGCGGCTTGGTGTCGCCATATTCCGCACGCAGGGCCATCAGGCCGGGCATCTCGATTTCGGCCATTTCGATTTCGGTGCGGCCCCACTGGGCAAGTGACAGGTCTTTTACGGCATGATCGGACATGGTTCGAGGGTCCTTCCTTATTGGAAACTTTGGAAAAACGACCCTCCGGGGCGGGGACTCCCGGCCGGAAAGGCTTGTGGATGGGGCGCCGGTTAGCACGCGTCCCGCTTTCACACAATGCGGCGGCGTGGATGGCGTATCAAAAGATTCCGTGAAACCCCTGACTCTGGCGGCCCAAATCTTGTATAAACAGGGTTCAGAGGCCCGTCAGAAGCGGGCCCTGCCGCGGCGGGTGTGCCGCAAGACATTAAAAGGGGTGGGTTCATGTCGAGTATTCCGGGGGCGCACGCCAGCCTCGGCTTCGGGCGTAAACGCGTCGAATTCTACGCTGCGCCGGGGGTAACCGCCGGCGCTGCCGCGCATCGCGGCGAGCACGAAATCCGCGATATGGACGGCCAGTCCCACATATTGCGCCTGTCCCGGCCCGATACACCTCTGGAATCCGGAGAGAATGTTACCGTCCTGCGCTTGCAGAGCGGGCCTGACCATGAATCCCGCCCGGTCGCCCTGATCAATCACGACCGGAATGCCTGGACCCGTACCGCACCGGATGCCACCGGCATTCTGGGCCGCAGCGGAATTACCCGAGGACTGAACTGGTGGCTGTCCATGATCCTGTTCATGGTCACAGCACTGGCGTTCTCCTGGCCGGATATCCGCCTCTTCATGCTGGAGGTTGATCCCGCGCTGTTTGCAGCGCTGCCCGATCTCAATGTCTTTGAAATGGCGCGCCAGCAATTCCCGATCCTGCCCGGTTTCGATCTGGCCGCTGTCATTCCCGGATTCTCCGGTGTAGCCGGTCAGGTCAGCCTCGCCGAATGGCTGACCCCGAATGTCCTGGCGTTTGCAGCCGGCCTTCTGGTGCTGGCCCTGTTCACCTATTTTGCCCGTTCCTGGCGGATTATTTGGGTGCCGGCCTACGCCGCCGCAGCGCTGGCAGCGGGACTGGCGCTGGGGGCGATTGCACCGCTCATTCCGTCCATGCTGGCACTGGCCGGGGTCGGCCTGCTTTTCTGCCTGGGAGGCATCGTCAACCGAACCCGCGACTCAGCCCGGCTGGAGGGCCGCATTGCCCGTCTCAGCGAGAACATCCTCCGCAATCCGCCGCGCGAAGGCGTCAGCGCGCCTGCTGCGGCAGGTGCGGCCCTGTCCACCGGCGTGGCTGCCGATGCCGTGATTGAGGCAGCTGAGCCGGCCGCTGATCAGGCCGAAGCGCCGGAAGAGCTTGCTGTCGAGGAGGCCGCTGAACTCGCTGATGAAAGTGTTGATGATGATCTGCCCAGCGACGAGGCGCTCGCCGCTGCCCGTGCGGATGTGGCGCCTGCCGATGAGGACATGGCTGATCCGGCGCCGGTTCCCTCGCTTCGCGCCTCACAAGAGGATGGTCCCGAAACACGCGATCCGGACCGCGACATGATCATGCCGCCGCCCCCACCGCTGGCCAATCGCTCGGTCAGCGATAATGGCGATGCCGGTGAAGCCGGCGAACCGGACGACACGCCGGTTGCTGAAGCTGAAGCCGCCGGTACAACGCCGGATGCCGTGGCCGCTACGCCTGAAACGGCCGATACTCCGCAACTGGATGAAGGTCCGGAAGCCGGTGATGATGAGCAGGATCCCTTCCTTTCGAGCTCTCCGGCCCGAGAGGAGGACGATCCGCGCTCCTAGGCAGATTCGTGGAAACGGTCCTCGACAAGCTTGACGAGGGCCTCCAGTGCGGGTTCCGCCTGAGGCCCTTCAGCATGGATGACAATGTCCGTGCCGTGCCCGGCGGCCAGCATCAACAAGTCCATGATCGAGGATGCCTCGACTTTCTCATCGCCACGCTGGACTTGGACCCGGGCATCATAATCAGCGGCAAGATCAACAAATTTCGCTGATGCGCGGGCATGCAGCCCCCGCTCATTGCAAATGGTCACGCGGCGGGAGTGCGGCATTACTTGCTGGCGCTTTCCAGCACGCGGGCCGCACGCGCGACATAACGTTGGCCCGCTTTCTCGCCGGCCTCGGCCAGAGCCTCGAGATCCAGCGTCCCGCGGCCCTCGGCCAGCTTGATCATCATGGGAAGATTGATCCCGGCCAGCACTTCCACCTTGCCCGGCGACAATTGCGAAATCGCCAGATTTGACGGTGTGCCCCCGAACATGTCGGTCAGGATCAGAACCCCTGCCCCGCTATCGAGGCGGGCAATGCGGTCGCGCAAATCATCCCTGCGTTCGGCCAGATCGTCGTCCGGACCGATGCACACGGCTTCGCACTGCTCGAGCGGGCCGACGACATGCTCGGTCGCCGCGACAAACTCGCGGGCCAGATCACCATGTGTAACGATCAGAAAACCGATCATGCCTTACCCCATCGGCCTTGATTAAATCCCGCAGCGCCTGCAACGGAAAGGCCTTTTTTCACGCCGGGCTCAATTTTGAGCAGCGCGGGGGAAGGCGACCACGAAGCGGGCCCCCTTTATCTGGCCGTTTTCATCTACCCGGTTCTCGGCCCGGATATGTCCGCCATGCACGCGCACAATTTGCCGGGCAATGGCCAGGCCAAGCCCGGAATGAGAGCCGAATTCCGCGCCTTTCGGACGCTGGGTGTAAAACCGCTTGAAGATGGTTTCCAGATTGTCGGGCGGAATGCCGGGGCCCTCATCCTCGACCGTTATGGTCAGCGCCTGATCCGCTTCCAGGCTCAAACGGATGGAAACCACCCCATCCACCGGGGAGAAGGTAATGGCATTATCGATCAGGTTCCGGACGACCTGGCCGATCGGGGCGGCGCGCCCCTCGACAGGCCCCGTTTCCAGTCCGGTTGTGAAGGCGAGCCTCGGACCGGATTCGCGGGCTGTTTCATAGGACGAAACCGTATCCCCGATCAGCTGCACAAGATCGACATGGCCGACCGCCTCGCGGGCCAGTTCGGCATCAAGGCGGGAGGCTCGCGAAATGTCTGTGATCAGCCGGTCCATGCGCCGCACATCCGAGGAGATGACCTGTAAAAGCCGGTCCCTCTGCTCGTCATTTTTCGCCCGAGGCAGGATTTCCGCCGCTGACCGGATCGAGGTCAGCGGGTTTTTCAATTCATGCGCGACATCGGCCGCAAACTGTTCGATGGCATCCATCCGGTCGTAGAGCGCAGCTGTCATTTCCCGCAGCGCCTCGCCCAGCTCGCCGATTTCATCGCGGCGCCCGGCCAGCGAGGGCATTTCCACCCGCCTGCCCTTGGCCTGGCGGACCCGCCGGGCCGCTTCCGCCAGGCGCCGGATGGGCCGGGCAATGAACACGGTCAGGGTCAGCGAAGACAGGATGGACACCAGCGCCGCCAGCAGGAAGAAAGGGAACAGGGCGCGCCGTTCATCGGCAATGATTTGGTCCAGATCGAAGGATTCCAGCGTCACCACGCCGACGACGGCACGCACCGGCTGGATGGGTACGGTGACCGATACAACGCGCGACCCGTCCGGTTGACGGCGCACGCCGGCGACCACTTCGCCTTCAATCGCAGCGGCCACCTCCTGCTCGAGCGTCCGGTTCAGTGCGGCGCGCTCCTCTTCCGTCCGGAACAGGCCGCCAAACCGGTCGAGCAGGCGCGAAAGCAGGCTTCTGGCATCTTCCGCCAGATCAGAAGGCAGGGCTTCGCCTGGCGGCGGCAATTCCGTGACGTCGAGCCGGTTGGTCAGCAGATGGCTGTCGGCCACGAGTTGTGCGGCCTTGTTGAAGATGCGGGCCCGCACATCATCGGGCACATAGAGATCCCGCAGGAGCAGCCGCGCATCACCTTCCAGGAGAATGGGGGAAGGGTCGCTTTCCGCTGCGCCCTCTGCCATCACATTGGCGATCAGCCGGCCTTCAACCAGCAATGCCTCGATCTTGGCATTGACCAGGCCACGCCGCGTCTCGGACACGGCCAGCATGCCGACAATCAGGACGATCAGCGCAAGCCCGTTGGCGACCAGGATGATCCAGGCCAGCCGCGAGAAGGAGAGTCCGCGAACGGAGGAGAGCGTGCGTCTAGCTCTCCTTGTAACGGTATCCAACACCATAAAGCGTCTCGATGGCGTCGAACTCCTTGTCGACTTCTCTGAATTTCTTGCGAATGCGCTTGATGTGGCTGTCAATGGTGCGGTCATCGACATAGATCTGATCGTCATAGGCCGCATCCATCAGTGCATCGCGGCTTTTGACGTAGCCGGGGCGCTGGGCCAGAGACTGCAGGATCAGGAATTCCGTCACCGTCAGCCGGACCGGCTCGCCTTCCCAGGAACAGGAATGCCGGTTCGGATCCAGCGACAGGCGCCCGCGCATGATCGGCTTGCTATCACCATTCGGCGCTCCCGGTTCTCCGGCCGGATCGGGCCGCGCGCGGCGCAGCACCGCCTTCACCCGCTCGCCCAGAAGGCGTTGCGAGAACGGTTTGGTGATATAGTCGTCGGCACCGAGATTGAGACCGAGCGCCTCGTCGAATTCGTCATCCTTCGAGGTCAGGAAAATCACCGGCATGTTCGAGGACTGGCGCAGCCGCCGCAGCAATTCCAGCCCGTCCATGCGCGGCATCTTGATGTCAAATACGCCCAGATCAGCTGGATCATCGGCCAGTTCTTCCAGCGCGGAAGCCCCGTCATTAAAGGTCCGCACCGTATATCCCTCGCCTTCCAGAAAGATGGAAACCGAAGTGATGATGTTCTCGTCGTCGTCGACCAGCGCGATTGTGGCCATCAGCGCGCCTCCCATGCACGTTTCATGCGACCTTAGACAAGCTGGACGAGAAGCGAAAGCGTCAGGGTTCACCACGCCTTAAATGTTTCAGTGGCATTTAGTCTTTCTGTTTTGCCGGAGCTCAACCCATGCCGTCAGGCAAGGTCCATTACGAAATCTTCGTCAAGAAGCATCGCAAGGCGGGCTGGTCGCTGGCGGAAGCCCGTCCGGACCGCGAGGATGCGATCGAATACGCGCGGACGCTTCTGCAGAATCTGCCGACGGGTTCGGTGCGGGTTTCCAAGGAAAGATTCGACGAGGGCAGCCGCACCTTCCGCTCGACAACGATTTTCGAGGAAGGCGCGGAACGCTTTGCCGTCGATGAAGACAAGACGGGCGACGGGTCATTGCCCTGTGTCTCGCCGGATGATCTGACCAATGCGTCGGCGCGTGACACGATGCGCCGCGTGCTGTCGGAATGGTTTGTCCGCAAACAGCTGACCCCGATGGAGCTGATGCATTGCCCTGATCACGCCGAGGATCTGGAAAGCGGCGGCACGGAGCTTCAGCACGCCATTCAGAAAGTCGCCGTGGCCAGTGCGCGCGACGGCGATTCGACCGTCCATGCCTATGTGAAGCAGCTCAACGATCTGACCCAGCAGGCCTTCGACCGCATCTACAAGGACGGGAAAACGAAAAACCTGCCGCGCTTTTCGGATTACAAATCCTATTCCGCGCTGATCGACGCCTTCGTGCCCAAGCAATCCCTCTACAAGATCCGCGCCGCCCTGTCGGACCGGCTGGCCGATGAGCGCAGCTATGGCAAGAAGTTGCGGGTCCTGATGGAGTTTGCCGGTGATTTGCCGGCGGATCCCGCAGCCAGAGCGCTGGCGCTGGAACAATTGGACATGTTTGCGTCGGAAATTCTGGATTTTGATTCCGGTCTGTCTGCCATCATCGGTTCGGTGGATGAACTCGGAGACGAGGTTCAGCGCCTGGCCGACATGTTCGATGGTTCGGCAAACGCCGAAAGTCTGAGCGGCGCGCCGGCCGAGGCGCGGACGCTAACCGGCCTGATGAAAGATGGGAATTTTTCCGCCTGCCGTGCGGTGATTGCGGCCGCCTTGCTGGAGCGCCTGCGCCGGCCGCGCCGCCTGCGCCCGGCCGATGTCATGGCGGAAGTGAAGCTGGCCCGGAAGCTGGCACAGAAACTGGTGGTGGCGCAGGGCCCCGACCTGTCGGCTGAATCCCTGCAGGACGCCTTCGCCAAGCGCTCGGCGCGTTTGCTGACGCCGGAGACGATCGGCGACTTTCTTGAAAAGTGTGATTCCACGGATCAGGAGATCGACCAGCTCCTGGCGCTTGAAGAAAACATTGTCGGCGAACAGAACAAGAGAAAGCTGGCCGGCTATATCCGGGCAACGCTGGGGACCCACAAGACCGAGAGCTGGTTTGTTTCCGGTGAGGGGCGCCCGGTGGACCGCCTGCACCGTCTGACCGCCTTTCAGAACCGGGCGCTATCCGGGAATTACCCGGCGGAGGACAAGGCCAGCCTTTCCGATGCGTTCGACGGGCTGGGTATGAAGATCATAGAGCGCTCAAATCTGCTCGAAACCATCGCCAGTGGCAGCCAGCCGGTTCTTGATCGCGCAGCCTCGCTGTTGAAGCTGGTGACTTGCCAGGCGATCCCGGCCGGAAAATGCGCGGCGGCGGCACAGCAAAAGGCGGTCCGCCTGATCCGGTCAGATGCGGGACTGGAGGAGGCGCGCGCCGATACCGACCGCGAGAAGCTTTCGGGTATCGAGCAGATGCTCAAATCCCTGGCAAAGGATGCGGCCTAGGCGGCGCTTCCATAGAAGTTCAGCGTGAACGGGCCACCCCAGAAGACCTTGCCAAGGCCGCGCACGGCCTTGTCCAGCATCCGGGCGCGGTTCGGGGCGCCGACAGCCCACAGAGCGGCTGCGGCAATTCCGTAAATCACGGACTGCACCGCTCCGACCGCCATCCAGAACAATATGCCGGGAATATTGACCGGCCTCCGCGAGGCGCAGGCCGCACTCGGTCCCTGGCCATAGGCGAAGGCGCGCTTCAGCGTATAGTTCAGCGTCGCCCGGCTGGTCAGCGGATCTTCCCAGACCCAGGCCTCGGCTGACCAGGCGAAAACCGCTCCGGCCTCCTGCATCTGCGCAAACAGAAGATCATCCTCGCCGCCGCTTTGATTGCGGCTGGTATCAAAGGGCTGGTCGCCCGGCAGCGCGGCGCGGCGGATCAGCGAGTTTCCGCAACCATAATAGTGATCAATATGGCCGCTCTCTTCCGGACCGCTGCGGGCGAAAAATTGCGAATAATAGTCGCGATGCCGGCTGACACTATCCGGAAGCCGGGTCCGGACGGGGCCGAATACGGCGTCAGCTTCGTAGAAGCGCAGCGTGCCGATCAGCTCACACAACCAGGTCACGGGGGCTTCCTCGTCGTCATCGAGAAAAGCGATCAGCTCGCCCGTGCTGGCGGCCAGGCCGGCATTGCGGGCGTTGGCGACACCGGGTTCGGGCATGTGCACGATCTGCACGGGCACCGCCGCGACCTTGGCCACGGCCTGTGCGGCAGCCAGGCCGGAACCGTCCGGGTCATTGTCGACAATCACCAGTTCGATCGACAGTCCGCAGGGATTGGCCTGAGCGAGAATGCTTTCCGCGGCGCGCGTCAGCCCGTCCGGGCGCTTGAAAGTCGGGATGATAACGGAGACGTCCATGTATCGGGCCGCAGATCTGAGGGCGTCTGACAGCGCATTGCTGCCCGGCCAGACCGGAATTCAAGCTTCCAGTCTGCCACCCAAGCGCTGAAATCTGGTTAAAACCGGCACCAATTCCGCGACTTGCGGACCATATCAGCTGTCAGATCTGGGCAATGTCGTCATTGCTGGCGGAAAAACGCAAAATCTCGGCGAGTGGCCGTATTTCGGCACTATGCCGTGCACCCAGATGTTCGTTCTTGTCGAGCAGCGGAACATCTTCGGGGATTTTCGACCGGTCGACACGGACCGAACCGGACAGAATGACGATCGGAATATCCGGACACAAACCCTGCATCGTGGTCAGCGTATCTTCGGGATTCACTGAATCCGGCAGGCGCAGGTCCAGGAGGACAAGGTCGTAAGCCTGGTTTTTCAGTTTCCTGCGGGCATCACGAAGATCACGCGCAACCTCGAAACCGATCTCGAAATCGCCGGATTCAAAGACCGCGTTCTGCGCCAGAAGCGCGTCCGCAAAATCATCCTCGACGTGAAGTACTTTTAGTGCCGACACAGCCTGCCCCCAGACATCTATCAATACAGCCCGGCTCAAGCCTCGGCCTATTCGAGACCGGAGGCAAGGTTAATCAATGCCTGCCTGCTCGAGATTGGCGCGCCGGGCCGCTGCGGTCATCGTGTTCCGCAGCAGCATGGCAATGGTCATTGGACCAACGCCGCCGGGAACCGGTGTGATCCAGCCTGCAACTCCTGCCGCTTCATCGAAATCGACATCGCCAACCAGTCGGGTCTTTCCTTCGCCTCTTTCCGGCGCGTCGACCCGGTTGATTCCGACATCCAGCACGCAGGCGCCCGGCTTGATCCAGTCACCCTTGACCATTTGCGGACGGCCGACGGCGGCAACCAGGATATCAGCTGTCCGGCATAGCGCCGGCAGGTCTGTCGTCCGCGAATGCGCAACCGTGACGGTGCAATTCTTTTCCAGGAAGAGCAGAGCGGCCGGCTTGCCGACCAGGATCGACCGGCCAATCACCACGACCGACTTGCCGGTCAGGTCGCCCATGGCCTGTTCGGCCAGAAGGACACAACCGGCCGGCGTACAGGGGCGCAGACCGTCTTCGCCCGCCAGCAGACGCCCGGCACTGATCGCCGTCAGCCCGTCAACATCCTTGTCCGGATCGATCATATTGATCACGGCGCCCGCATCGATGTGATCGGGCAGCGGCATCTGAACCAGAATGCCGTCCACCGACGGATTGTCATTCAGCTGCCGTACCAGGGCAATGACCTCGTCCTGGCTGATCGAGGCGGGCTTGCGGATTTCAGTGGACTCCATGCCCGCCGCCATCGCCCGCCGGACCTTGTTGCGGACATAGACCTCGCTGGCCGGATCCTCGCCGACCAGAACAACGGCCAGCCCCGGCTTGCGGCCCATCAGGCGCTCCAGTTGAGCGGCCGCAGCGCCGACCCGGCGGTCGATCTCCTCAGCTATGGCTTTTCCGTCGATGATCTGTGCTGTCATGTCGTTCCGGCTCCCAGCCTGGCGGCGATGTTTGCGCGTTCGCCTGCCTCGCAGACCATCTCGATTGTCTTGAGGCGGTGGCTATGCCCGCGCACCAGTGTCAACCGGTTCTTAGCAAGTCCAGCCTGTTTGGCGAGCAATTTGATGAGGGCGGTATTGGCCTTGCCGTCTTCGGGGATGGCCCGCACCCGGACTTTCAGCCAGCTTTCCCCGTCGGAACCGTCGATCCAGCCCTCGATCCGGTCGGCCGAGGCATTCGGCGTCAGCCGGACAGTGAGCTGCAGGCCCGACGGGACAGTCCGCAGTCCCGTCAAAACCGGAACATCAGCTCCGGCAGAAGCCATCCACGGATAAACTGGATCAGCAGGATCACGACAAGCGGCGAAAAATCCAGCCCGCCCAGATTGGGCAGAATCCGTCGGACCGGTTGCAATACCGGCTCGGTCAGAGTCGACGTCATCCGCCACAGCGAGCCAACAAAGGGATTGTAGGGATTAACGATCCTGAAGCTGATCAGCCAGCTCAGAATGATCCCGACGATCAGGATCAGAATGAACAGACCCAGCACCGGGTCGAGAAAATAGACGATCAGCGCGTCCAGAAGGGAAAGATTGGTGCCCATGCCCGAAAACTTTGCTCCATCTCTGATGGTTTCCGGTCTAGCCCTATCCCGCGGCGGCGGGCAAGCCGTCTTGATCAGATTGGCCCGGAAAAGCAGGAAAGTGCGGTGGCGCACCGTCTTGACGCGGAAACGGCACGGACTTATTCCATCGCTCCCAATCGGTCGGGGCTATAGCTCAGTTGGGAGAGCGCGTCGTTCGCAATGACGAGGTCGGCGGTTCGATTCCGCCTAGCTCCACCAGCCTTCACTGACGATGTCAGCGGAGGCTGTCACGCCGTAGCCTGAAAGGCGAAGGCGGACCCGCCCTTTCCCGTTCATGCAGTCGAATGTGCGCTTACTCAAGCGGCGTCGGAACTGGCTTCCTGTGCCAGCAATGCGACCATGCCGTCCCTTGTTTCAGTCGACCGCAGACGGGCGCGGACATCCTCGCGCCGGAAGACGCGGCTGACGCGGGCGAGAGCCTTGAGGTGTTCCGTGCTGGCAGCTTCCGGGGCCAGCAGCAGGAAAACCAGGTCGACAGGCCGGCCATCAATGGCATCGAAATCGATTGGCGTCTTCAACCTTGCAAACAGGCCGAATACGCCGGAAATGCCGTCCAGACGGGCATGCGGAATCGCGACGCCATCACCGACACCAGTGGAACCCAGGCGCTCACGGTCCATGACCGCATCAAGAATTTCGCGCGAATCCAGTTCCAGCCGCGACGCTGCAGCCTCACACAGGATTTGCAGCGCTTGCTTGCGGTTTGTCGCGCTGATCGTTCCAAGAACGGCGTCTGCCGATAACAGATCGGAAAGGGCCATATTGCGTGTCCGGTAGTCAGTCTGAAGCAGAGTGGTCATGCTTCATCCGGTTGATCCAGAGGGGTTCAGTTACTTTTGCTGCGATCGGGATCGATCCAACCGACATGCCCGTCAGGCCGCCGGTAGACGATATTGACCCCGTTGTGCGCAATATTCCGGAACATCAGGAATGGCGCCCCCGCCGCTTCCAGTTCCAACACCGCCATGCTGGCCGTCATGACCCGCAGCTCCCCTGGCGTCTCGGCAACGATTACGGGTTCATCGCCGGATGGCAGGTCCTCGTCTTCGTCGTCGAAATCGGATTCCGGCCGTCCGCGGAACACCGTGATCGGTGTTGTTTCCGCCGGAAGGTCGGATTTGTTCTCATTGTGATGGTTCTTCAGCTTGCGCTTGTAGCGGCGCAGCCGCTTTTCCAGATGCTGGCTGGCCTGGTCGGCGGCCTTGTAGGCGTCCTCACCCTCACCATTGGCCTGCAGCATAACGCCGGACGGAAGGTGCAGCGAAACATTCACCCGGAAGCCTGTTCCCTCCTTGGAAACGGAAACATAGGCTTCGCTCGGCCGGTTGAAATATTTCGAAACGGCTTCCTCGACACGGCCGACGATCTCCTCGCGGAGGGCGTCAGAAACATCGATACCTTTGGAAACGACCTGGATCTGCATGGTTGGCCCCAGCCTAGCACATGGAATTCTGTCTTGCGAGCGCGAAAGCCCCCTCAAGAGCGCGCGGAACCTATTGGCGGTTTCTGAAATGTCAATTCCGGCACTGTTTCCGTCCTAGCCGGCGCGCTTGAGCATGCGGCGGCGCTGGATGGAAGAGGGAATGTTCATGGCTTCCCGGTATTTGGCCACGGTCCGGCGCGCAATATCGATACCTTCATTGCGCAGGCGCTCGACCAGAGCGTCATCTGACAGCACATCGTCCAGCGTTTCCGAATCGATCATCGTCTTGATGCGGTAGCGCACGGCTTCTGCCGAATGGGCCTCGCCGCCACCGGCAGACGGGATCGCCGACGTGAAGAAATACTTCAGCTCGAAAAGGCCACGGGGCGTCGCGGCATACTTGTTCGATGTGACCCGGCTGACCGTGGATTCATGCATATCGATCGCGTCAGCCACGGTTTTCAGATTCAAGGGCCGCAGGAAGGCGACACCCTTGGCCAGGAACAGATCCTGCTGACGCACAATCTCGGCAGCGACTTTCAGAATGGTCCGCGCGCGCTGATCCAGGGATTTGACCAGCCAGCTGGCATTCTGGGCGCACTCGGTCACAAATGTCTTGTCTTCTTCGCTTCGCGCCACAGCATTGATTTCTGCAGCATAGCTCTGATTGACGAGGACTCGCGGCAAGGTGTCCGCATTCAGTTCGATCCGCCAGCTGCCGTCCGGATTTTCCCGGACAAAGACATCCGGCTCGATCGCGCGGGTATTGTCGGCACCATAGGCGAGGCCCGGCTTGGGCGTCAGCGACCGAAGCTCGGCCACCATGTCGTCGAGATCTTCCTCGTCAACACCGCAGATCGACTGAAGCGCGGCGTAATCGTGTTTTGCCAAGCGGTCCAGATTGTCCAGAAGCTTGGCCATGGCCGGATCCAGCCGGTTCCGGTCCTTCAGCTGCAGCGCCAGGCATTCGGGCAGATCGCGGGCCATGATTCCGGCGGGTTCGAAGCCCTGGATGATATCCAGTGCGGCTTCCACCTCTCCGCGCTCGACACCCAGCCTTTCGGCCACTTCGCCGAGGTCGTTGCGCATGTAACCGTCATCATCGGCCAGATCGATCAGATGGGCGGCGATCATCCGCCGTACCGGCTCCGCGCCGGCGATGCTCAACTGGTCGTGCAGATGTTCCGACAGGGATTTTTCGCGGCTGGCATTGGCCGCCGCATCATAGTCGCCCCCCTCGAATGAGCCGCCGCGATTGGCGCCTGACCAGCTGGCGCTCATTCCGGCATCGGTCCCCGCCATATCGGCTTTGGAATCCGATGTATTCAGCACATCGGCGTCGGCATCGACGGCATCATTGGCTTCGGCGTGGGAGGAGCCATCCAGTTCCAGCTCCTTGCGGGCGCCGTCTTCCTTCAGCTCGACGGTTTCCGGCTCGTTTTCGCGGTCATCGCGTTCCAGCAGCGGATTGCGCTCGAGCTCCTCCTCCACAAAGGCGGCCAGCTCGATATTCGAGAGTTGCAGCAGCTTGATCGCCTGCTGCAATTGCGGCGTCATGACCAGGGACTGGCCCTGCCGCATTTCAAGTTTTTGATGAAGTCCCGCCAACGGGGCCCCTCCGCTCTGAATCAGTCAGAGAGGAGTTAATCAGCCAAAACTTTCACCGAGATAAACGCGGCGGACATCCGGATCGGCCCGGATCTCGGCCGGCTTGCCCTCGAACAGGACCTCCCCCTCATGGATGATGGTGGCGCGGTCCGTAATCTCCAGCGTTTCGCGGACATTATGGTCGGTGATCAATATGCCGATGCCGCGATCCTTCAGAAAACGGATCAGGTCACGGATGTCGGTAATGGCCAGCGGATCGATCCCGGCAAAGGGTTCATCCAGCAGCATGAAGGAGGGCCGGGTTGCCAGTGCGCGGGCAATCTCCACCCGGCGGCGTTCACCGCCCGACAGAGACAGCGCGGATGCATCGGCAAGGTGGCTGATGCGCAATTCCTCCAGCAGCTGGCTGACGGTTTCCTTGCGGGCGGTCTTGTCCGGCTCGACGATCTCGGCCACGGCCAGGATATTGTCCTTTACCGACATGCCCCGGAAGATCGAGGCTTCCTGTGGCAGATAGCCGATGCCCAGCCGTGCCCGCTGATACATGGGCAGGCGGGTGATATCCTCGCCATCCAGCAGGATGCGGCCATAATCGGCCTCGACGAGGCCGGTGATCATGTAGAAACAGGTCGTTTTGCCGGCGCCATTCGGTCCCAGCAAACCGGCCACCTCGCCGCGTTTCAGGCGCAGCGATACGCCTTTTACGACCGGCCGCTTGCGATAGGACTTGCCGATATTCTCGACAACCAGCCCGCCCGCCGGTTCAGCCGACAGTGTTCTTTCCGGCGTCATGATGTCATCGGCCATGCTCACCCTTCAGCGTCCCCGCCGTCTTCATCGTCCTCATCCCCGTCAGACGTGGGATAAAGGATCAGGCGGACCCGTCCGCTACTGTCCGTTCCGGCATCCTCGGCCTGGCCGCCGCAACCGGGCGGATTGACCCGCGAATTATTGGTGGCCAGGTCCACCACCAGGCAGTTCCCGGTGATGACGTCGCGGCCGCGCGTCAGCACGACATTGCCGGTCATGACAATGGTTTCTTCTGTCAATTCGTAGACTGCGCGCTCTCCGCGGGCCACTTCATCCGGTGTCACATAGAAGACATTTCCGGTGGCGATCACGCGATCAACCTCGCCCCAGCTTGACCCGCCCGCACCGGAACCACTCGTGCGCTGGGCAAAGAAGACTTCCAGCCGGTCGGAGCGCAGATTGGCGTCGCCCTGGGCTGCGTCGACCTCGCCGGAAAACACTGCGCGGCGTTCGGTATCAAAGACTTCCAGATGTTCGGCGGTGATATCCATCGGCCCGCCCTGGGAACCGATCTGGGCCATGGCCGCTGCCGGAAGTCCGGCCAGCAGGGAAACAAGGGCTAACAGGCGCATCATCATGGCTGGTCTCCATCGCCGCCGGCTTCATTGCGAATATGTGTGCGGACATTTCCTGTGAACACGACACGATTGCCGCCGTCCAGTATTTCATATGCATCCGAGCGGATGGTGCCCAGCGGCCCCTCACCCTCGACAGTGCTGTCTCCGACAACGCGCTCCTCGGCCAGGAAGATGCGGGCATGGTCGGCGAGAAATTCATAGCCCGAGCGGGTCCTGAAGCGCACATCGGCATTGAGGTCCAGCGTGCGGGCATCGGCGTCGAACAGCCCGGTACGCGCCAGAACACCCTCTGCCTCGTCATCAGCGGCAATCAGATCATAGTCGAGCTGAGGCGATTCCAGCTCGGTCAGGCGCACATCCTCGCCGCGGCGCCGGATCGCGGCATCGGCGGTCACCACATAGGGTGTGCCGTTCTCGTCGCGCCCGGTGAATCGCGGATTGATCATGCGGGCATCTTCACCCACGGTCACCGGCGCCTGCTCTTCGGTGCCCAGAGACCGCCACACGATCTGGGCGATAATCAGGGCCACGATCAGGCCTGTCAGGCCCACAAGGCCCAATCGCAAAAGTCGCACGAACCGGGTCCGCCGCCGCGCCGCGGTCAGCGTCGTCGCACGCCGGGGCTCCCACGCCGTATGATGCGCGGGCTGCAGGGCGGACATATCAGCGGTCGTGGCGGTCATTCAGTCCCGTTCATGGCCGTCTGGCGCGGCAAGTTTATGGCAAGCCGGTCAGGCGTGCGCGAAAATATCAGTCTCGTCCCAGCCCTCGAGATCCAGCGCCGCGCGTGTTGGCAGGAAATCGAAGCAGGCCCGTGCCAGGTCCATCCGGCCCTCGCGCTCCAGCTTTTCTGTCAGCCTGTCGCGCAACTGATGCAGATAGAGGACATCCGAGGCTGCGTATTCCAGCTGGGCATCGCTCAGCTCTGCAGCGCCCCAGTCCGAGCTCTGCTGCTGTTTGGACAATTCAATGCCCAGCAATTCCCGCGTCACATCCTTCAGCCCGTGCCGATCCGTATAGGTGCGGGTCAGCTTGGAGGCGATCTTGGTACAGAAGACGGGTGCCAGCGTGACGCCCAGATATTTCCGGATCATGGCCACATCGAAACGCGCAAAATGCAGAATTTTTTCGACACCCGGATCGGCCAGCAGCGTCTTCAGATTGGGACAGTTATACCCTGAGCGGTCCATCTGGACGATATGGGCGTCGCCATCTCCGGCCGACAATTGCACCAGGCACAGCTTGTCTCGCACCAGCGACAGGCCCAGCGTCTCGGTGTCGATCGCCACGGCCTTGCCGAAGGACAGGCCGGCAGGCAGATCCGATTTGTGAAAATGGACAGTCATTTTGCGTTTTCACCTTGTTTTTTCCGGTCTAGCCCGAGCCGGGCAAGGCAACAAGCGCCGCGTGCGCCGCACGCGGCAGGCCGGATATTTGGGCTGAAAGGCGAACCGCCCTATCTTCCCGACAATGACGGATGTCCTGCACGATCCTGAAACCGGCGGGAGTGCCGAGCTGACGCGCCGGGATGGAGGCATCCTGCAAATCCGTTACGCCGGCAGCATCAGCCTCGCATTTGTGGAGAAAACCGCCGACCGGATTATCACCCGGATTGAAGACGGTGCCCGCCGCATCCTCTATCTGGTTGAGGACTCAACGCCGCTGTTCACACCCGCCGAGCTGACCGATGAAGTGCGCCGCGTGGGGCGGGCCGGCAACCGGCAGGCGCGCTTTGCCTACCTGGCTCCCGAGGACATGTTCACCAAACATTTCATGCTCATCGAAGCGGCGGCCTTCAATGAGGGTGTGACCGTGAAATTCTTTTCCGATAAAGCGGCCGCGCGGGCCTGGCTGACGGAAGATAATTAGAGCGTTGCCAGAAGCGGCCCTGCCGCGATTGGACAGATAAGCCCCCGCACGAGACTATCCTCGCCTCGATAGGGGGAAACAGTATGCTCGAAACGATCTATTATATCGGCCAGACCATCGCCGTTGTGGCCATCCTCGGATCCGTCGTTGCTCTGGTGATCCAGCTACAGCAAAGCAACAGGCTGGCCCGCGCGGAAATGTCCTTGTCCGCCTGGCTGCCATCAATCCGGTATTTCTCGGAATCCGTGAACAGCGAGGAGACATCGGCCTTCTTCCACAAGGCCTTGTTCACCGACCAAAAGCTGACCGACCCGGAGCGGATGCGCTTCTCTCATTTCGCGGCATACAACACCAACTCTCTGGAAACGCTGTTCTATCTGGAAAAGGAAGGCCTCTGTAACCAAACGATCCTGCTTCGGCATATCGAAGGCACTGAATATTTCCTTCGCAGCCCACGCATGCGGCACTGGTGGGCGGCAACCCGCGATAATTACTACCTGCCGGAATTCCGCGAATTCTTCGATACACTGGTATCCAGGTACGAAAGCTGAGGGGGCGACTTCCAGATGCGCCCTATTATCGCCCGCCTGATCATTATCGCTTTGACGGGCAGTCTCGCATCCTGCGGTCAGGCGCGGCCCGGTGACCGTCTCGATTCCACCCATATCGATACCGCGCTGACCGCCTTCCGGCAGGACGATCCGGATGTGTTGGGTACGCTCGAAAATGGTGCGGCCATGGCACATCTGCAGCGGCATGCCGGCCGGACGGGTTACTATTCACGCGAGACCACGGATCGCCAGATCATCGAGGATCTTATTCACCTGGATGACCCGGTTCAGACCGGCAGGGCCCTGCCGGCCCAGCAGCTTCGTGACCGGATCGTGGGTGATCCGGAGCGCCAGCAAACCTGCTTTGGTGAGGCGCGATCCCATTGGCCGGAGGACTGGCGCGAGCCGGTCACTGTTTATCTGACCTGGGGATATGATATCGGCGTGGCGAGTGATCTCGGCGCGTCGCTGAATCTGGCCCATCCGCATTTCCTCGAGCAGCCGGACGAGGTCTGGTTCTACTGCGTCCACGAGGTCCACCATGTCGGTCTCATCCGGCGCCATGAATTTCCCGATATTCCGGGCCTGGAGACACGAGGCGATCTCCTCGCGGCGGTTCGATACCTGACCTTCCTTGAAGGCACGGCGGTTTACGCCGCCCATGACTGGCGTGCCCGCGAGGCGGCGCTGGACGCAGACGGGGACTATGCTGCCCTGCAGAACCCTGCCCGAATGGAGGTGATTTCAGCGCATTATCTTGAGTATCTGGACACGCTGTCGGACCGCCCGCCGGGCGAAGCCATCAGCGATGCTGACTGGGAAATTATCGAGGAAATGTCAGGCGGAGACCGCCTCTGGTACCGGCATGGCGCCTTCATGGCGGCGGAGATCGATGAGGTGCTGGGCCGGGCGGCCTATCTGGAGGTTCTGGAAAACGGGCCAGACGCCTTCTTTGCCGCCTTCGAGGCGTTGGCAGAAACGGCTCGCTAGAGCGTGCCGGGATCAGGACATGTCGGAGATCAGCACCCGGAGAAGCACTTGGCCCTCATGCCCTAGTCGCGTCCGAATATCTGATAAAGCGAAAACACGGCCAGCATGATCGGCCAGGCAAACACCCAGATGCGATGCATGCCATGGCGCCGGACATGGCGCCAAACCAGATAGCCAAAGACCAGTATTGAAAGAATCAACACCACAATAATCGTGAAGGCGGTCAAAAGGTCCGGTTCAAGGCTGCGCATGGCACGGATTTCCCGGGTGTTTGAGGGGCCACGACCAGACGGTTTCGGCCTTATCCGCGCCAAGAGGATCGTGAATGATAATAGGCTTTGAAGGGGAGAATGGTGCCCAGGAGAAGACTCGAACTTCCACGCCCATACGGGCACTAGCACCTGAAGCTAGCGCGTCTACCAATTCCGCCACCTGGGCAGGTAACAGGGCGCGGGACATACGAATTGCACACGCGCCTGTCAATTCGCGTGTCAGCGTTTCCTGCCGCTGACCGCTTCGACAATGTGTTTTGCATCCTCTGCGCCGCGGCGCACATGGACGAGATCGCCCGGCTCCGACCAGGCCGGCCGTAATGAATCCGATGCCAGGATCACGGCCGAATAATCACCCATCTGGTCGAGCGCGGCGCGGTTGAACAGCCGCTGCGAGGCCACATCGCCTTCAAAAAGGGCGCGCGGTGCGTCGTCCAGCAGCGAGTCCGGTGACTGGACAATTGGCGGTTCCGGCAAAGCCGATCCCCGCAGCTTGCGGTAACGGTAACGCTTCATGACACTTATTCCCCCTGTCCATCCCCGGGGCCCGTCAGCGCTTCGATCGGCGCTTTCCGTTTGACCCATTTGAACCCTTCGCGCTTGGTTATCACGGCTGTATCGACAGGTCCGCCGACGCCTTCCGGTCCAAGCGACATGCGCATCTTAACAGAAGTTAAATGAACGAGCGACTCTGCAAGCCATGCCATCTCGTCCGGCGGCATACCCTGTAATGTCGAGGCGAACGGGCCCAGATGCATGTCCTGGATATAATCACGCAGATAATCCAGGAAAACGCCGATGAATTCATCTGACATGGCAGCATTTTCGGCTGACAGGCGTGACTTCTCCTGCTGGTTCTTGGCGAACTGGTTGATCAGCCGGTCGCCATTGGCGCGGATCAGGTCGCGGAACACGGTCAGCGAGTAGTCCAGAAAGGACGGATCCACCCCGTGCACCATGGAGATCATCACATTGCGCACGGCAAAGGGCAGGACATCGGCGGGATGGTCCACCGTGATCTGGCTTTCCGAACGCGTGGTAACTGCCAGCCGGCCGGCGATCACCCCATCGCTTTCCAGATTGATCAGGGACGGAAAGGTTTCCCGCGCGCCGAAGCCGGCAATCACGATGCCGGATCGTGCCACGGTCTCGATATCAGCGATCGCCAGCCGGTGCAGAAGGCGCGGCAATTGCCGGCGGATGTCATTATTCATCCGGTCGCCGATCCTTGACTGCAGAAGGTCAGCATAGCGCTCGAGCAATTCCGGGAAATTCTTCAGGAATTCGTTTTCCGACAGATCTCGCAGGGCCGGGTGAACCCTGCGGGCCTCGACATCGGCGATGAGCGGTTCCAGCGACCGGCTGACCAGCGCGCTGGCCTCGATGGCCCGCAGAAAAGACGCTGTCTTGGTAAAAACCGCCAGCTCACTGTCGCGCAAGGTGAAGTTCTGGAACTTTCCGGCGAATTCGAAAAAGGCATGACCCCATTCCTCGATCGAGGCATGGGCGGTGTCGTGATGCTCCCGGTATTCCTTGATGATCACTTCCCAGGGCACGCGCATGAATTCGGCATTGCCATAGATCATCACGCCGACAGGGTGCCGGTTCGACAGCTGAAACAGCTTGTCGACACTGTCATAGGTCTTGATGCTCATACCCGAGCCGAATGTAGCCTTGGAGTCCGCGGCCAATGCCACGGCCTGCTTGTTCAGCAAGGCGACTTCTGCCGTCATTCTCTCAAAGACCCCCGAAACACGCCATTTTTGGCCATGAAGCCCACAAGCCTAGCCATGAAGCCTTGGCAATTGGAGTCGGTTCGCTCGCCAAGCGAATGTAAAGCGCAGTGCTGCATGGACAGGCGAAGCGATTTCTGGTCTATGCGGGCGGTTATCCGAGATCACGCGGGAGAGACAGCCTGATGCTTCGCAACGAGATGATCACCGTCTTCGGGGGCTCCGGTTTCATCGGCCGGTATGTTGTACGTGCGCTGGTAAAGCGCGGATACCGGGTGCGCGTCGCCACGCGGCGCCCGCATCTGGCGCTGGACATGAAGGTGACGGGTGTTGTCGGTCAGGTCGAGTTGGTCCAGGCCAATGTGCGTGTCCCTTCTTCGATCGCACGCGCCGTTGATGGTGCGCATGGTGTGGTGAATCTGGTCGGCATCCTCGCTGAAGGGGGCCGTCAGCGTTTCGCCAGCCTGCAGGCCAAGGGGGCGCAAAACATCGCCGAGGCAGCAGCTGCGGCCGGTGTTCAGCGTTTCATCCAGATGTCGGCGATCGGCTCTGATGCGGGTTCGGATTCGCGCTATGCCGCGACCAAGGCGCAGGGCGAGGCCGCTGTTCAGGCCGTTTATCCGGATGCCGTGATCCTTCGTCCCTCGATCGTGTTCGGGGCCGAGGACGATTTCTTCAACCGCTTTGCCGACATGGCGCGGTTTGCGCCGGCTCTGCCGCTGCCGGGTGGCGGTCATATGCAGATGCAGCCGGTCTTTGTCGGTGATGTCGCCGATTGCGTGGCCAATGCCATGGACGATGCATCGGCCGGCGGCATTTACGAGCTCGGCGGTCCGCGCGCCTATACCTATCGCGAGCTGATGGAATTCATCCTGAAGACGATCGACCGCCCGCGATTCCTTGTACCGGTACCGATGTTCGCCATGTCGCTTCTGGGGCTTGCCGGAGAAATGGCGGCGATCCTGCCTTTCGTTCAGCCTTTCCTGACGCGCGATCAGGTCACGCTGCTGGCCGAGGACAATGTCGTCTCCTCCGACATGCGCGGGGTAGCCGATCTGGGTGTGACACCGGAAACTGTGGAATCCATTGTACCGAGCTATCTCGGCCGCTACCGCCGCTACGGGCAATTCCACGAGGCCGCGTAAACCCGGCCTAGAAGACCAGCCAGAAAATCACACCGGCCAGCGCCACCCGGTAGAGTACGAAGGGCAGAAAGCCGACGCGCTCGACAAAGCGCATCATGACGGCAATGGCGGCCCAGGCCGAGGCAAAGGACAGGCCGGCGACAATCAGCCCGTCGGTCAGACCGGTGCCCTCGGCCCCGCCCATCGCCAGATCAATTCCTGCGACAATCGCAAAGGCGGCGATGACCGGGATCGCCATCAGCATGGAGAACCGCGCCGCCTCGCTGCGTGACAGGCCCAGCGCCCGCCCCGCCGTCATGGTCACGCCCGACCGGCTGGCGCCCGGTATCAGGGCGAACATCTGCACGAGGCCGATCAGGAAGGCCTGACCGTAACCGAGTGTTTCTGTGGTCTTGTGTGTGCCCCCGAACCGGTCCGCCGCCCACAGCGGGACGGCAAAAACCAACGTGGCAATGCCGATTGCCAGAGGCGAGCGAAACAGGCCGGCATTGCCGGTCAGATAGAGTGCGCCGGCGGCGATGATTACCGGCGGTGTCGCCACGCCGATCAGCAGGGCCAGCCGCCCGCCCGGCGTCATGCGCCCGGACAGCCAGGCCAGCTTGCCTCGGGCGACATCCAGAATGTCCCGCCAGAAATAGACCAGAACAGCCACCAGACTGCCGGCATGGGCCATGACATCAATCAGCGGGCTCTGATCGTCCAGCCCGGCGGCGATCGGCGCCAGGATCAGATGGGCAGACGAGGAAACGGGCAGGAATTCCGTCAGTCCCTGGACCAGGGCAAGAAGCACAAGCTGGAAAAATGACATGAACGGGCTCCGCAGGTCGGCCGGAGTCTGATCTCTCCCGCTTCGGGTGACCAGAGCGTTAAATGATACTGTAGCCCGGACGCAAGAACGCCCGGCCACGAGGGGGTGTGGCCGGGCGTCTGCTGTGCGCCGTCAAAACCTTGTGCGCATGCACCGGGAGGGGACTCCGGTGCGATCGGGACGGCAGATCCGTCAGCGGGGGGACGACGCCAATCCAGCGCCCCAATCAGCCGTTACATTAAAGACACGGGCGCCAAAAAAATTCAAATGAAAAATAAGAAAGGATTTTGATGTGTGATTATTGCAACAAGCTGCTTCAGCCTACTGACGGCGGTTGCGGCGCTCGTCTTCCGGCTCATCCAGCACGAAAAGCCGAGGATTCAGGCGGACATCGGTCTCCACATCCGACAGGGTGACGCGCGTCACATATCCCAGCGAATCAGCGACAAACCATTCTTCCAGCGCATAGGTCACGGTGTTGAAGACAAAGCGCGCCTGCCCGTCCATCTCGTCATTCCGGTCCTCGACATCGACATAGAGCCGGTTGTCCTCGACGAAGACGTCGGTCACCCGGGCATCTTCGGCCAGGTCGACATCCGGTTTCAACAACCACCAGAGCGGGGTCGAGCGCAGCGGCACCCGGTCGACGGTTTCAAGATCCGAGTCCTCCATCGCCACGGTCGTGCCATCGGCGACGACCAGCAGCGGTGAGGGATCATCGTATTCGAACCGAAGACGGCCGGGACGCCGGATCGACAGCGTCCCACCGGCATGGGAACCGTCATCCGCAACCTGATCAAACCGTGCCCGGTAGGTCTCGATGGAATTGATCCAGCCATTGACGCCAGCCAGTGCGGCCTGCGGATCAAAGGCCTCAGCCTCGGCAATGGGTGTATCGGCGGTTTCGGCCGGAACGGCGTCCTGCGCAAACAGGGCGAGGGACAGGAAGAATTCGATCATCATGGGCGCCATCATGCCAAGGAAATTGCGGCGGCGTCATGGCCAAAGAACAGCGTGTCAGTGGCTGAAAAGCTGGTGGCTGATCACCGCACTGGATTTGGATCAGGCGACATCCCGGTCGGGCAGGAAGATCTCGCGTTTGCCGGCATGGTCGGCCGGACCGATCATGCCTTCATCTTCCATGCGCTCGATCAGCGTTGCAGCCCGGTTATAGCCGATCTGCAAGCGCCGCTGTATATAGCTGGTCGAGGCCTTGCGATCGCGCGCGACCACGGCCACGGCCTGATCAAACAGATCATCGCCGGATCCGCCCGAGGCCTCCTCGAAGGGCGAGGGGCCGTCATCGCTCTCCTCGGTAACCTCTTCCAGATATTCCGGCGTGCCCTGCTTTTTCAGATAGGCGGCGACGTCCTCGACTTCCTGGTCGGAAACGAAGGGACCATGCAGGCGGCGGATACGCCCGCCTCCGGCCATGAATAGAAGATCGCCCATGCCGAGAAGCTGTTCCGCGCCCTGTTCACCCAGAATGGTGCGGGAATCGATCTTCGACGTGACCTGATAGGAAATCCGCGTCGGGAAGTTGGCCTTGATCGTGCCGGTGATGACATCGACCGAAGGGCGCTGGGTGGCGGTGATCATGTGGATGCCGGCGGCCCGGGCCATCTGGGCCAGCCGCTGAACGGCGCCCTCGATTTCCTTGCCCGCGACCATCATCAGGTCCGCCATCTCGTCGATGACCAGCACGATATAGGGCATCTTCACCGCATCGATGGTCTCGGTCTCGTAGAGCGGTTCACCGGTCTCGCGGTCATATCCGACCTGCACCGTCCGTTCGAGCGGTTCATTGTTCGCATTGGCTTCGGCCACGCGCTCATTGAAGCCGGCAATATTGCGCACGCCGATCTTGGACATGCGCAGATAGCGGCTTTCCATCTCGCGCACCGTCCACTTCAGCGCGGCAACGGCCTTCTTCGGATCGGTCACCACCGGTGACAGCAAATGCGGAATGCCGTCATAGACGGAGAGTTCCAGCATTTTCGGATCGATCATGATCAGGCGGCAGTCTTCGGGCGGCAGCCGGTAGAGCAGCGACAGGATCATCGCATTGATCCCGACCGATTTACCCGAACCGGTCGTACCGGCGATCAGAAGGTGCGGCATGCGCGCCAGATCGGCGACGAAGGGCTCGCCCCCGATCGTCTCGCCCAGCGCCAGCGGCAGCTCGGCCTTGGCGGTCTCGAAGGAATTGGAATTGAACAGCGCCCGCAGGAAAACCGTCTCGCGGGTCGGATTGGGCAATTCAATACCGATCGCATTCTTGCCCGGCACCACAGCGACACGTGCCGCGGTGGCGCTCATCGAGCGGGCGATATCATCGGCCAGATTGATCACGCGCGAGGACTTCACACCGGCGGCCGGTTCGAACTCATACAGGGTGACGACCGGTCCGGGACGCACCTGTCCGATCTCGCCACGCACGCCGAAATCCTCCAGCACGCCCTGAAGCAGTTCGGCATTCTGCTGAAGCGATTGGGCATCGACCGTATCCGTCCGCGCTTTCGGACGCGCCAGCAGGTCAAGCCGCGGCAGTTTGAAGCCTTTGGATTCGGCAAAGGGCAAAGCGCCTTGCGCTTCGCGCGCCTCGCGGCCCGAGGCCTTGCGTTTCCGCGTCGGCGCGACCTTCACCGCTGGCTCGGCGCTAGGCCGGCGCGTGCGGGGTTTTGGTGCCACGATCATGTCTTCAGAACGGCGCGCTTCGCTGTCACCCTCACGCCAGGGAATGCGCCCGGCAATGGAATCGATCCAGACGCGCACCGTCGCCCAGGCGAGGCTCGCCGTATCGGCGGCGGCCACCACATCCGACGGGCGCAGGCCGAAGGTAAAAAACACGCCCAGCGTCGCGAAAGCGAGGCCGATCACGGCAGCAATCACCATTGCGCCGGGCACGCCCAGGCTTTCCAGCGGCCCGGTCAGTGTAAACAGCAATCCATCGCCGATAATCCCGCCCAGACCGGTCGCAAACGGCCAGGTCTCGGGGATGGGCAGGGCGGAGACCGCCAGTGCAAAGCCCAGAATGGCAAAGCCGGCCGCAGACACCCGAAGGAATTTGAAGGCAAAGGAACGTGGCTGCACCGGACGCGTCATCTTCATCACGCCCCAGCCGCCGAGGACCAGTGCTATGCCGCCCGCCGCCCAGCCCAGCGTTTGCAGGAAGAGATCGGCGATATTCGCACCCATCTGGCCCAGCGCATGGGTCACCGGTCCGGACGCGGCAACATTCCAGCTCGGATCCAGCGGATTATGGTCATAGATGGAAAAGGCGATCAACCCGGCCACCAGCACCAGCACGCCACCGCTCAACAGCGAACCGATACGCGCAAACAGACCGCCGCCCGCGCGCCTGACGCGGCCGGAAATGTCATCGTCGGAAACAGCGTCGTAACCTGCCATCGCGCCATTCAAGCGATAAAGCGTGAGTCGAGGGTAAACGCGGGTTAAGAAAATGCTGTCTCGCCCACCCTGCGGCAGCGCGCCCTCTTCCAAATCGCAGGCCGGCCACTAAAGTCCGCGCCATGATGAAATTCGACTGCGATGTGATCGTTCTGGGCGGGGGGCTGGCGGGCCAGACGCTGGCGCTGGCGCTGGATCAGGCCGGTGTGTCAGCGGTGCTGGTCGATGCCGAGCCGCTGGACGACATGCTGGCCCCGGAATTCGACGGCCGGGCTTCGGCCTTGGCCTATACCTCCTTCCGCCTGCTGGAGACCATTGGCGCCGCCGATCTCATGCGCGATCACGTCCAGCGCATAGAGCATATCCTGGTCTGTGACGGCCGCCCCTATGGCGGTGCGCGTCCCGGCGGGCCGGGACAGAACACGCTGCATTTCGACCGCCGCGAGATCCATCCCGAGGAGGATGGCGAGCCGCTGGGCTATATGTGCGAAAACCGCCAGACCCGCCATGCGTTGACGAAACTGCTGAAAGCCTCCGGCGTTCAGGTCATCGCACCCGATCTGGCGCTGGGTCATGAGCGCGTGGCTGGCGGTATCCGCCTTGATCTGAAGTCAGGACAATCCGTCACCGGCCGCTTGCTGTGTGCGTGCGATGGCAAATTCTCGCGCACCCGCCGTCAGGCGGGAACCCGTACCGCCGGATGGGGCTATGACCAGTCTGGCATCGTCATGACGGTCGAGCATGAAAAGCCGCATAATGGCGTGGCCTATGAATATTTCATGCCGGGTGGTCCCTTCGCCATCCTGCCTCTGCCGGGCAATCGATCCTCGCTGGTCTGGACGGAAAAGACCGCCACCGCCAGCGCGATCCTGTCGCTCGACGAGGCCGGTATCCAGGCCGAGCTGGAAAAGCGCTTTGGTGATTTCCTCGGCGCGGTAAAGCCGGTCGGGCCGAAATTCGCCTACCCTCTGGGCGTGCGCTTTGCCGAGCAATTCCATGAAGACCGGATCGCCTATGTCGGCGATGCCGCGCGTGGCATTCACCCGCTGGCCGGGCAGGGCTTCAATCTGGGCATCCGCGATGTGGCGGCGCTGGCCGAAGTGCTGGTCGAAGCCAAATCGCTGGGTCTGGAACTGGGCTCGCCGGTGACGCTGCAGCGCTATGCGAAATGGCGCAAGCTGGATTCGATGGGGCTGGTCGCCGCCACCGACATGTTCAACCGGCTGTTTTCAAACGATATCGGCCCGCTGCGCTGGGCGCGCGGGCTGGGTCTTTCGTTGGTTGATAAAATCCCGGCGGCGCGGCAATTCTTCATGCGCGAGGCCGGCGGAGAAACCGGTGATCTTCCAAAACTGCTGAGAGGCGAGCGCCTGGCGGCTTAAGCCACGCCGATCCGCGGGGCACCGCCATCCTCGGCCTCGGAGGGGCCGAAGGCGCGATCCAGCACATTGGTGGAATCCTGAGCCAGTTCGATCGCCTGGGTGAGGTGTTCAAGCACCTTCATGTTATTGGCCAGAACCTTCAGGGCTTCCGGGCGGTGATCCTCGGAGATTTTCGTGCACCGCAGCAGCACATCGGAACGCAATTCCATGAGGATATCCTCCAGCTTGCGCCCGCCGGGATTGGATTCCGATTTCAGAAAACGGGTCATATCCGACTCCATTCCATCTGCTAGACGGATCAGCTAAGCAGAAACGCGTTAATTTTCGGCTGACAAGCCGACAGGAGTGCCGGGAAAGCGATGATCCTGAGCTTGACCATATCGGGTGCGGCCGTCTGCCTCTTCCTGCTGGCGGTTCTGGCGGCCAAGCGGCCCTTCAGGACACCCGATGCCTCACTGGCGGCCTGGTTCGGCGCTCAGGCAGCATCCTTCCTTGTTGTCGCCATCAGCACCGGATTTCCGGCTTTTTGGCCGATTGTCCTTCTTTCGGCAGGGCAAATCTTCCTGTTCAGCCTTGGTCCGGCCCAACTGGTCTATGCAAGGGCAATGGCGGGCCAGCCCCTCGGGCTGAAGAATCAGGGCGTGGCGATTGGTGTGATCACCGGCTTGTTGTTGCTGTTACCCTTGCTGGTCGATCTCGATGTCCGCTCCGGTGCAATCATTGTCGAGCAACCGCCCGTCTGGCTTTTCATCGTCCCGCCGGCTGCGCTTCTGGCGTCCATGGCCTGGCCGATTGCGGCTTTGAGGATCGCAGGGCGGGCCCGCCGGCGCGCCAAGGACCGCTATTCCAACCTCGGAAGTGTGGATCCGGGATGGATCCGCATCTGGGCGATCTCCTCGCTCGCCGTCTCGGCCATTTCCCTGCTGGCCTTTCTCAATGCCTTCTTCGCCTTTCTGCCGCTGGACCAGTATGTCGCCGCTGTACTCGGCTTCCAGATATTGCAGCTCGTCTATGTCGCCCATCGGGGGCTTACCCGTCCGGGGGTTTTTCTCGCCACGGCGCGTCAGGTTGAAACCGCGAATATCGATTTTGACGCGGCGAAGGCAGATTATGAGCGCGCCCGGTCACAGCTGGCGGAAACGCGGCTGTTTCTTGATCCGGATCTCACCGCACCTCGCCTTGCCGATGAACTGGGTTGGGGACCCGACCGGCTGACCCGGGCATTCCGGATCGGCGGATCGACAAATTTCCATGATGCAGTTCTGCGTGCCCGGCTGAAGGAGATGGAAAACCTCGCGCGCGATCCGGCCAATGAGCGGGTAACGACGCTGGCGCTGGGACTGGATGCTGGCTTTGGCTCAAAATCCGCCATGTACGAGGCTTTCCGGCGTGAACTGTCGACCACGCCGGCAGCTTGGCGGAAATCTGTCGCGCACATATAAGTCATTGAATTAAAACAAAATGAGCGTCCTGTCAGTCTTTTTTCAAGGCTCCGGACGACGCGCTGATGCGTTTGGGATTGTCTCCGCTTCGACGTCTGATCCTGTCGAACTGGAGACCTGAAATGAACCGCCCTGAAGCCGCTTTCCAGCCGGAAAACCGGCGCTTTGCCTTTCTGCGTGCCCTGGGTGGCGGGTTCGAAGTGGTCGCCGTCATCGGAGCGTCCACACTTGCGGCCGTACTGGCCCAGCAATTTATCACGCCCTCTCTGGGCGAGGCGCTCGGTCTGGAGGGTGCCGAGCCGGACCTGATGGCTGGCAGCTGGACGATTCTGCGGATGTTTGCCCTGCAATATGGCGTCCTCCTTGGCCTCGCCCTGGTATTCGGATTGCTGCGCGGGCGCCGTTCGGCCCGCAGCTACGCGCTGGGAAAGGGCTCGCTCTCCACGGCCGGAATTCTCAAATGGGGCATCGCTCTGGGCCTGATTGCGGGGGCGCCCGGTACGCTTGTCCTTTTCCTTCAGGAAGTCGCCCCAATCGGACAGGATACGCCGATCTGGGCCGCCCTGCGCGAAGCGCCCCATGATACCAGCTACTGGATCTTCCTGTTTGTCGGTAGTTTCGGTCTGGTGCCGATCGTCGAGGAACTGACCTGGCGCAGCTATGCCATTGGCCGTCTGACAGAAACGCTGGCGCCCGGTGCGGCGATCCTTTTCACAGCTTTGCCCTTCGCTCTGCTGCATGTGCAGTACGCTTCCACGGACCCGGCGATGATCGCCACCGGCCTCTCGGTAATCATCGCCAGCTTCGCCTTTGCCTTTGCGACGGTTCGCACTGGCACAGTCTGGCCGGCGGTCATTGGCCATGCAATCACCAATTTTCCGGCAGACGCCTGGCTGGGTGGGCTTCAGCTGGCGCTGGCGCTTGTCCTGTTCATTGTCTTCTTCAAACCGATCCGCCGTGAACTGGGCCAGTGGTCCGGCCTGTTCTTCCGCTGGTCAACTCTTCAGGCGCTGGCCATCCTGGCGCCGGTCATCGCACTGGCCGTGCTGGCCATGATGTTCCAGGCCTATGCGATATGGATCGGCGCCGCTGTGCTTGTGGCGGCTCTTCTTCTGGGGCTGGCCTGGCGTTCACGCTGGCGGCAATCCAAGACTTGATCCGGCCCCGCCAATCGGCATGCTGCCTCCCGCTGATTATGCGGGAGGCAGGCATGGCAGAGAAAATCGGAGCCGCGAAAGCGATCGCGGAACTGACGGGCTGGAACGCTGTCGAGGGCCGCGATGCCATCACACGGGAATATCATTTTTCCGATTTCAACGAGGCGTTCGGCTTCATGACACGGGTCGCTTTGCGGGCAGACCAGATGGATCACCATCCGGAATGGTTCAACGTCTATAATCGCGTCAATGTCCTGCTGGCCACGCATGATGCCGACGGCGTCACCACGCTCGATCTCGAACTGGCGCGTTTCATGGATTCGATTGCGCCCTAATTGGCGTGAATGATCACCATGCCGAGGAGGATGTCCGCGCCCTCTTCGCCCAGCGCCTCATCGGTGGCCTGCTGCAGCAGCTCGGAAATCCGGTCCGCATCCGGCACTTCGCCATAGCTGTAGTTCGAGCCCGCATACATCGCCAGCGCCGACACATAGCGATCGCGCAGGCGCGGCATCAGCCGCTCGGCGCGCTGGCGCAGACGATTGTCCGGAATTTCCAGCCCGGCCTCGATATGCATCACGCCGCGCAGGCGGAAGTCGGAATGGACAGTTGCGGTCAGCGGATCCAGCGGGACATAGCCATCTGATGTGGTCAGGATGCGATGGCGCCGGCCGCCGCCGGAGCCTTCCTCGCTCGAGGCACCATGACTGCCACCGCCCTCATTGCCGCCGCCACCACCGCCTCCGCCACCCAGGGCGGTGGCAGGCGTTGCCAGAAGCAGCATCGAGACGAGGGCGGGCAGGATCTTTTTCATGGGCCTCGTCTTAAGCCATCACGGTAAAATAAGCGTTCGCGGCCAATCCATTTTTCATTAGGCAACGTAAGCACGGGGTGAATCTGTCAGGAGATACTCATGTTCCGTCTGTTCGTTATGGCCGCCTGCCTCATGTCTGCGCCTGCCTTTGCCCAGGACGAGGGCGGCGCGCCGAATTTCGTTGCCGTCGGAATCGCGGCCCTGCCGGAATCTCCGGGGGCGGACAGCTATCGCTTCATTCCGTTTGCCGCGGGCCGGGTCCGTACCGGTGATGTCGTCTTGCAGGTTGAAGGGCCGGGGCTTTCGGCCAGCTTCCTCAATCAGGGGCCTGTCGAGGCGGGCGCCTATGTCCGCTATTATGGCGGGCGTGATGACGATACCGGCGATGTCATCGTCGACCTGCTGCCGGAAGCCGATAGCGGCATCGTTGCGGGCGGTTTCGTTCGCTACCAGGTCGCCGATGGTCTGCTGACGCCCTTTGACCGGCTGTATGTAAGCGGCCGCCTCGGAATGGATGTCACGGGCGAATATTCCGGCGTCTTCTGGTCGGGCTCTGCGGCCTATGCCACCCCGCTTTCCCGCACCACTCTCCTGATCGCCAATCTGTCGATCTCGGGTACGCCCGATGACTATGCTGACGCACTTTTTTCCGTCAGCAATGTCGGCGCGCTGGCCAGCGGTCTTCCCGTGTTCACCGCGCAGAGTGGTCTGCAGGACATTGGTCTGACATTCCTCCTCGATCAGCAGGTCACGGACAATTGGTCGGTGACCGGGATTTTCAGCGCCAGCCGCCTGCAGGGGGATTATGCCGACAGCCCGATCGTGACGATTCGCGGCGACGAAATGCAGTACTTCGCCGGCCTTGGGATCGGGCGCCGTTTCTAGCGCGAGCCCTCAAGCAAAAACCCCGCGCCTTTCAGCGCGGGGTTTGATCTGGTGGAGCTAGTCGGAATCGAACCGACGACCTCTTGCATGCCATGCAAGCGCTCTCCCAACTGAGCTATAGCCCCGTAACTCTTTCCCGCCCTTGGGTCGGCGAGAGGCGCGGAAACTAGTCAAAGCCCGCGCCGTGATCAAGCCGCTTTAGCGCGGCTTAATCATCATCATCCTCTTCGCCGCTGATGCCGAAATCATCATCGTCTTCATCATCGTCGAGAAGCACGTCGTCATCGTCGTCATCGTCGAGATCGACATCGTCCTCATCAAAGCCTTCGGGGATGTCATCCGACGAATCGTCATCGTCATCATCGTCGTCGTCGTCATCATCATCGTCCAGCGACGGAACCTCGGCATCGTCGAGTTCAGGAACGTCGTCCTCTTCCTCGTCTTCATCCTCGTCCTTGTCGTCGGTCTGATCATCCTTCTCGTTCGACCGTTCGGGCGCAGGCGCGCGGCTGGTCACCGGAGCCACGGCTTCCGGCGAGAATTCATGATCGCATTTCGGGCAATGCGCCGGGTCCTTGTTCAGATCATAGAACTTGGCGCTGCATTCCGGGCAGAGGCGTTTTTCACCGAGATCGGGTTTGGCCATGACGATCCCCCTGGATAGTGGTGTGGGCCGATGAGCAGTGGTTTCGGCGCGCGTCGTTGCCACGTTCCCCGCCTCCTGTCAAAAGCCTATGTCTGCTGACCGGAAATTTGGACGTCGCCACCATGCCCCATCTTGAAATGCAAGCCCTGACCCGGGCCCGTGCCAGGCGCGGTCAGCCACTGCGTGGCGTGCTTGATGCGCCCGGTGACAAATCGGTCTCGCACAGGGCGTTGATCCTCGCCGCATTGGCCCGTGGCGTCACTCATATTACCGGCCTGCTGACCTCTGACGATGTTCTGGCGACCGCCCGGGCGATGGAAGCGCTGGGCGCCGACATAAGTTGGCCGGTTAGCGACGCGAACATCTGGACCGTTACCGGTTGCGCCGGGCTCTGGTCGCCGCCGGAAGCGCCCCTGGACTTCGGAAATTCCGGAACCGGCGTTCGCCTCACCATGGGGGCGGTCGCGGGTGCCGGAATTCCGGCTGTTTTCACCGGGGATGAAAGCCTGTCTTCCCGCCCCATGCGGCGCGTGCTTGATCCGCTCGCGCAAATGGGAGCCGCCAGCCGGTCGGAGGATGGCCGATTGCCGGTCACGCTGGAAGGCGGACCTCTGACCGGCATTGATTATGCGCCACCAATTGCCTCGGCGCAGGTGAAATCCGCCATCTTGCTGGCCGGTCTGGGCGCGAGGGGGGAGACCGTTGTCCGAGAGAGCCGCCTGACCAGGAATCACACCGAGACCATGCTGGGTCTTTTCGGCGCGAAGGTTTCAACGGAGCGTGATGGCGACGGCGCCATCATCCGGCTCGATGGACCACAAGCCTTGACGGCGACGGACCTGATCGTGCCGGGTGATCCCTCCTCAGCCGCTTTTGCGACGGTGGCAGCACTGATCCGGCCGGGCTCGGACATCACCCTGCGCAATGTCATGACCAACCCGGCGCGTACCGGCCTCTATCGGGTGCTGGAACGCATGGGCGCCGATATCAGCTTCACGCCGGCGGGAATGGCGGCTGGCGAAGCGGTCGCGGACATGCGTGTGCGGGCCTCACAACTGAACGCCATTGATCTTGAACCGGACATTGCGCCGGACCTTATTGATGAATATCCGATCCTCGCTGTCGCCTGCGCCTTTGCATCAGGTGTGTCCCGCTTGCGCGGTCTGGCCGAGTTGCGGGCCAAGGAAAGCGACCGTCTCGCCGCGACCTGGAATTTGCTGCGCGCCAATGGGGTGGAGACCGAGATTGCCGGCGATGATCTGATCATTGATGGCGGCGGGAACGTCGGGGGCGGTGCGGCGGTCGAGACCGAAGGCGATCACCGCATCGCCATGGCATCGCTGGTTCTGGGGACCGTATCGGGCGCCGCCGTGACCGTCGACAAGGCGGGGATGATTGCCACCAGCTATCCCGGCTTCATCCGGGATATGAAAGCGCTGGGCGCCATGATAGAGCCGCTCGGATGATCATTGCAGTCGATGGAACGCTGGCTTCGGGAAAGGGCACGGTCGCGCGCGGACTGGCGCGGCATTTCGGCCTGCCCCATCTGGACACAGGTGCGCTTTATCGCGCCGTGGCTGTGGCGGTCCTGTCGGCAGGCGGGGATCCGCGTGACCCGGAGACAGCCCGGGCGGCGGCCCGCGCGCTGGACCCTTCGGCCATCGCCGAGAATGCCATCCGTACCGCGGAGGCCGGCGCGGCAGCGTCCGTCGTGGCGGTGCAGCAAGGTGTTCGCGACGCGCTGTTTGATCTGCAAAAGCGGTTTGCCGAACAGCCCGGGGGAGCCGTGCTCGACGGGCGCGATATCGGCACAGTGGTGTGTCCGCACGCTGATGTGAAATTCTATGTTGATGCCGATCCGGCTGTTCGCGCCGAGCGCCGCTGGCGCGAACTGGCGGCCAGAGGCGACACCGTCAGCCTCGAGGAAATCCGCCGCCAGCTCGACGAACGCGACCGCCGGGACTCCTCGCGCGAGACAGCGCCGCTGATGCGGGCAGAGGATGCCATCTTGCTGGATACGACTCATTTGAGTATAGACGCCACGCTCGCCGAGGCCGTCCGCATCGTTCAGAACAAGACGGACGCCGCGCCGCGCACCTAAGCCGGACTTCACAGACGTTCAGGCCCTGGACCGGGACTCCCCGCCCGTTGGAGCTGATCGTTTGCGACGTCCATTGATCAACCCGCCGCATCTTGCGGCATAGCGCGTATGAAATTGGCCCTGAAGGCAAGACCGCCGGAAACAACCGGCCGGCCGGAATATCATTTCATACCGGAGTTTCTCCAAACCATGTCTGACGTTCAAACCTCATCTCCGTCCCGCGATGATTTCGCGGCAATGCTGGAAGCCAGCTTTGCCGGGCAGGATCTCGCCGAGGGCACTGTTGTCAAAGGCCGCGTGACCGCGGTCGAAAATGATTTCGTCACCGTTGATGTCGGTCTCAAGACCGAAGGCCGTATCCCGCTGCGGGAGTTCACCGGCCCGGGCTCGACTGCTCCGTCCGTTGGCGATGATGTAGAAGTTTACCTTGAGCGTATCGAGAATGCGCTCGGCGATGCCGTCATCTCGCGCGACAAGGCGCGCCGCGAGGAAAGCTGGGATCGCCTCGAGAAGGCTTTCGACAAGAAAGAGCCGGTCAATGGTGCCATTGTCGGCCGCGTCAAGGGCGGCTTCACCGTCGACCTCGGCGGCGCGTCGGCCTTCCTGCCGGGTTCACAGGTCGATATCCGTCCGGTCCGCGATGTTGGCCCGCTGATGAATATCGAGCAGCCTTTCGCCATTCTGAAAATGGACCGTCCGCGCGGCAACATCGTGGTTTCGCGCCGTGCCGTTCTGGAAGAATCCCGCGCTGAACAGCGTGCCGAGCTGGTCGGCCAGCTGGCCGAGGGTGAAGCCCGCGAAGGCGTCGTCAAGAACATCACCGATTACGGTGCATTCGTGGATCTCGGTGGCATTGATGGCCTGCTGCACGTCACTGACATGTCGTGGAGCCGAGTTGGCCACCCGTCCGAGGTTGTGGAAGTTGGCCAGACCGTCAAGGTCCAGATCATCCGCATCAACCCGGAAACCCAGCGTATCTCTCTGGGCATGAAGCAGCTGATGTCCGACCCGTGGGAAGGCATCGCCGCGAAATACCCGGTCAACGCCACCTTCAAGGGCCGCGTCACGAATATCGCCGAATACGGCGCTTTCGTGGAACTGGAGCCGGGTGTCGAAGGCCTGGTGCACGTGTCCGAAATGTCGTGGACGAAGAAGAACGTGCATCCGGGCAAGATCGTTTCCACCTCTGAGGAAGTGGACGTCATGGTCCTGGACGTCGACAGCGAGAAGCGCCGCATCTCGCTCGGCATCAAGCAGACCCAGCGCAATCCGTGGGATATGCTGGCCGAGAAGCATCCGATCGGTTCCACCGTCGAGGGCGAGATCAAGAACATCACTGAATTCGGCCTCTTTGTCGGTATCGACGACGAGATCGACGGCATGGTTCACCTCTCCGACATCGACTGGAACAAGTCTGGCGATGCAGCTGTCGCCGACTACAACAAGGGCGATATCGTGAAAGCCAAGGTGCTGGACATTGACGTCGACAAGGAGCGCGTCTCCCTCGGCATCAAGCAGCTGGCTGGCGATCCGATGGATGATAGCGGTGTCCGCAAGGGCCAGACCATCACCGTCACGGTCAGCGAGATCACCTCGGGTGGTATCGAGGTCACCTTCGGCGATGACAGCGGCATGAAGTCCTTCATCCGCAAGTCCGACCTCTCGCGCGACCGCGACGAGCAGCGTCCGGAACGTTTCGCTGTCGGCGACAAGATCGACGCCAAGGTCACCAATATCGACAAGGGCTCGCGCCGTGTCTCGCTCTCCATCAAGGCGCTTCAGATTGCCGAGGAGAAAGAGGCAGTCGAACAATATGGCTCGTCCGACTCGGGCGCTTCGCTGGGTGACATTCTCGGCGCAGCTCTGAAGCAACAGGGCGATGCGGAACCGGCAGAAGCCAAGAAGCCGGCGGCCAAGAAGGCCGAGGCCAAGGCTGAAGACGCTGGTGACGACGCCGTCGACTTCGACAAGATGACCAAGGCCCAGCTGGTTGAATACGCTGAAGCCAACGGTATCGACATCGTGAAGTCAGCGAAGGTCGCCGAGGTCCGCGAAGCCGTAAAGGCTGGTGCGGGCAAGTAATCCGGTTGACCTTTTGGCAACAGGATGGGGCCGGGCATGCAAATGCCCGGCCTTTTTCTTGTTATCTTTCATTGACTCTCACAGCTGGGCTGGCGCAACTTACCGCTCCACAGCGCAGGGAGACCCTTCCATGATCAAGTCGGAACTCATTGCCAGATTGGCCGAGGAAAATCCGAACTTGTTCCAGCGGGATGTCGAGCGCGTTGTGAACGCGGTCTTCGACGAGATCGGTGATGCACTGGCCCGGGGCGACCGGGTCGAGTTGCGCGGCTTCGGAGCCTTCTCCGTCCGCCACCGGAGAGCCCGCGAAGGACGTAATCCGCGCACCGGCGCATCGGTCTCGGTGAAGGACAAGCATGTGCCCTTCTTCAAGACCGGCAAGGAATTGCGCGAGCGGGTCGACGCCTCTGCGAAGTAGGCATTCTGCTTTTCCATGACTGACATCAAATTCTGCGGCCTGCGGACGCGAAATGATGTGTGGACCGCAATCGATTTGCGGGCTCGCTGGGCCGGTTTTGTCCATTCCGCGGACCATCCTGACCATATGGACCCCGATGATGCCGCTGAGGCGTTTCGCCCGGCCTTGAACGTCGTAGAAGCGGTCTCCGTCACATACGATGCTGGCGATGATTTGCTGTCGCATGTCAGGGCGGACTTTGCGCCCGAATGGATCCAGCTGCATGGAAGTGAAAGCCCGGCCCGCACGGCCGCAGTCCGCCGGTTTGCCGGAAAGGGCGTGATCAAAGCCATCCGGGTCGCCGGGCCGGAGGATCTGAAAGCGGCGGAGGCCTACCATGGCGCGGCAGATATCATCCTCTTCGACCTGCAGGTCCCGATCAGGGATGACAGGGCCTGGCCGGCAGCCCCGAAGTTCAGCACACCCTGGATTTTGTCCGGCGGGCTGACGGCAGATAATGTCCGTGAGGCCGTAGCGCTTACGGGCGCCAGCGCTGTCAGTGTTTCCGCGGGGATTGAGGATATGCCCGGACAGAAATCAGCGGCCAGGATGAAGGCGTTTGCAAGCGCGCTACGTTCGTCTGCTCCACGCCCTTCAGCCCCCGCCTGAACACCACCCATGACGGCGGCACGGAAAATGCGTTAGAAGGCAGGATAAGTTTGTCGGCAGTGCGTCGCGCTGCGTCATAAGCAGGATTGTCATGAGCTGGCTGGACCGCATCACCCCGGGCGTTTCGAAAATGTTTGCCAAGCGCGACACGCCGGAAAATCTCTGGATGAAGTGCCCGATCTCCGGCGAGATGGTGTTCCACAAGGACCTCGAGGCCGGCATGTTTGTCACGCCCGCCGGCCATCACATGCGGATCGGTCCCGAGCACCGCTTCAAATTCACCTTTGACGGCGACTGGAAGACGCTGGACACACCGGAAGTCCCAAAAGACCCGCTGAAGTTCAAGGACGACAAAGCCTATACCTCGCGCCTGTCCGCTGCCCGCAAGAAGACCGGACGCGACGATGCCATGGCGATCGCCCAGGGTTCGATCGGCGGCGTGCCGTCTACGGTTCTGGTTCAGGATTTTGCCTTTATGGGCGGATCGCTGGGCATGGCCGCCGGTGAGGCCTTCATCACCGCGGCCGACGCGGCTCTGGCCGAGCGCACCCCGTTGATTGCCTTCACCGCCGCCGGCGGCGCCCGCATGCAGGAAGGCTGTCTCTCCCTGATGCAGATGCCGCGCACAACGCTGGCCGTGCGGGACCTCAACGAGGCCGGCCTGCCCTATATCGTTATCCTCACCGACCCGACCACGGGCGGGGTGACAGCGTCCTATGCCATGCTGGGCGATGTCCACATTGCCGAACCCGGCGCGATGATCGGCTTTGCCGGCCGCCGCGTGATCGAACAGACCATCCGCGAGAAACTGCCGGATGATTTCCAGACCGCCGAATATGTTCTGGAGAAGGGCATGATCGACCGCGTCGTCCATCGCCGTGACTTGCGGGACGTGCTCGGCCGCATGCTGCGCACGCTGATGAAACGCGGCGGATCGAACACGCCGGCGCTGCGCCGCAATACGGCTCCGGCCGACTATGCCGAAGACTGACGGATTGCAGCCGGTTCTCGACCGGCTTGCTGCGCTTCACCCCAAGAAGATCGACCTCTCGCTGGGCCGGCTCGAAGCCCTGCTGGAAAAACTCGGCAACCCGCACCACCGCCTGCCGCCGGTCATCCATGTCGCCGGAACCAACGGCAAGGGATCGGTGTGTGCCAGCCTGCGGGCGATGGCAGAAGCCGCGGGCGAGCGCGTCCACGTCTATACCTCGCCGCATCTGGTCCGCTTCAACGAGCGTATCGTGCTGGCCGGAGACATCGTCGATGACAAACGCCTGACCGATGCCTTTGCCCGCTGTGAGGCGGTCAATGACGGTGCGCCGATCACCTTTTTCGAGATCACCACGGCAGCCGCCTTCCTGCTGTTCTCCGAGACACCCGCAGACCGGCTGATCCTTGAAGTTGGTCTGGGCGGACGGTTCGATGCGACCAATGTCATTCCAGCGCCGGCCGTCACGGTCATCACGCCCGTCAGCCTGGATCATGCCGAATTCCTCGGCAGCGATATTGCCGGAATAGCCGGTGAGAAAGCCGGTATTATCAAGAAAGGCGTGCCGGCCATTATCGGCCCGCAGCGGCCTGAAGCCGAGGACCGGATCGGGGCCATCGCGAATGCGATCGGAGCCCCGCTTCGCCAATGGGGGCGGGATTATCGCGCCTGGAGCGAGCAGGGCCGCCTTGTCTATGAGGAAGAAAACCTGCTCTGGGATCTGCCGCGCCCGGCGCTGGAAGGCGAGCACCAGATCATCAATGCCGGTATAGCCGTTGCTGCCGCCCGCGCCGCCGGGTTCGGGGAGCCCGCCGTGCGCGAAGGGCTGGAAGCTGTCAGCTGGCCGGCCCGCCTGCAGCGGCTGACATCAGGGCCCGTCGTGGACGCGGCCGGTGACGCGGAAGTCTGGCTGGATGGCGGGCATAATGAAGCGGCGGGACAGGCGCTGGCGCGCGCCATGGCCGATCTTGAAGCACGTTCCCCGCGTCCGCTCATGCTGATCTGCGCCTTTTCACCGAACAAGGATGCCCGGGGCTATCTCGATCATTTCCAGGGGCTCGCCCGGCGGGTGCAGGCGATTTCATTCTCTGGCGGCAGGGGCGGCTCGCAACCGCCGGCAGAAATCGTGAAGGCAGCCCGCAAGGCCGGCCTGACAGCCGAGGCCAATACCGATCTCTTCTCGGCCATTGCCGACGCCACGCGCGATGATCTCGCGCCGCGCATCCTGATCTGTGGTTCGCTCTATCTGGCCGGCGAGGTGCTGGGCCTCAATGCCGGTATCACGCCGCACGCGACCAGCGGCTGAAAGAAAAAGGGCCCGCCGATTGGCGAGCCCTTTCTCAATTCGGTATGGGAACCGGATCTAGGCGGCGGCCGAAACCAGCGTTTCCTTGATCCATTCCTCGATGCGGCCCTTGGCCATGGCGCCGATCTTGGTCGAGGCCACTTCACCGCCGCGGAAAATCATCAGCGTCGGGATGCCGCGCACGCCATACTTGCCCGGCGTCATCGGGTTTTCGTCGATATTGACCTTGGCAATGGTGATCTCGCCCGACATTTCTGCTGCGAGTTCTTCCAGGGCCGGGCCGATCTGCTTGCAGGGGCCACACCATTCAGCCCAGAAATCCACCAGGACCGGCTTGTCGGCTTTCAGAACGTCGCTCTCGAACGAGTCGTCGCTGACCGCTATGGTCGCCATCGCTACTCTCCTCTGGTTGGCGAATCCCGGCGTGCGGAATTCGAATTCGGGCGTGACCTAGGAATTGCCGCGCCAACCGTCAAGCTTTCACTCCCGCTGCGAGAGCGGATTTCAGGGCGGCATCGTCCAGTTCCATCAGCCTGGGACCATCGGTCCAGAGCAAAGCACAGCGTACGGACTTGCCAGGATGTATCGCTCTGAGAAGCGCTTGGTAGGCGGCCATCTGGGCCAGATAAAGGCGTGGAACATCCCTGGCGTCCGTCGGCGGCGGACGATTGGTCTTGTAATCGAGGATCAGAATCTCGTGATCGGTGATGACCAGACGGTCGACCTGACCGTTGAGCACGAGACCGTCGGGCAGGCCCGGCGCGCTGCCCGTCAGGGAAACTTCCGCCAGGCTGCCCGGACCGAATAGCGGCGCGAATTCCGAATGGGCCAGTACATTCAGAGTTTCCTGCGCAATGTCAGCCCGCTGTGCTGTGTCCAGATCGGCCTGCATGGACAGATAGGCCATGGCCGCCTCTTCCCGCCGGTCTGGCGGCAAATCGGGCAGGGTTTCCAGAAGCTTGTGGATCAATGAACCGCGCCGGAAGCGATGGCTCATATCGCCTGCCAGAGGCGACAGGACGGGTGTATCGTCCTCATCCGCAAGATGGGAAGGTGCGACCGTGCGGCCTTTGCCGGTTTCCGGCAGAGCCGGGGCCAGCGCCCAGGGAGGCAGGTCAATTTGTGCCCGAAGGCGCTCCGCGCGGCCCATCTTTTCCGGACGCATACCGCGCCAGCGTCCTTCCAGACGGTTTCCGTCCTCGTCTTCAACCGGCGTTTCGACGCTCTCCCAGCCCTCGCCCTGCCACAAAGTATCCAGACGCTCGTACCAGCTGCGTTCATCGATTCGGCCCGGTGCCGCGAAGCGCTTCCAGCCACAGACCAGAAGCCGGTCACTGGCGCGCGTCAGGGCGACATAGAGCAGTCTTGCATTTTCCCCTTCCGCGCGAATTTCATCATTCTGCTTCAGCCGGTCTGACAGCTCTGGCTGGATATCACCGGAGGGCGCCCAGACGATGCCGAACCTGTCCTCGAAATACACCCGGCGTTCGGCGCGGACACGCGCTTTCGTGGTCGTATCCGGCAGGATGACGATCGGGGCTTCCAGCCCTTTCGAGCCATGGACGGTCATCACCCGGACCTCGCCGCGGCCCTCATCCATTTCACGTTTGATCTGGCCTTCGCCCGCCTTCAGCTCGGCAATGAAGCCGGGCAGAGAAGCCATCGCCTGCTGTTCATAGGCAATCGAGCGCGCCAGGAATTCCTCGACCGGATCGCGTGCCTCCTCGCCCAGCCTTGCAAACAGGCGCTTTTGCCGGGTTTCGCCTGTGGCTGAACGCTCATTGAGGAAATCAGCGAAAAATCCATAGACTCCCGCTGTACCGATCCGGGCGCGGGCGCGCATCAACGCGGTTTTTGCTTCGGCCAGGACAGGGTCGGAACTGTCGCGCAGCGCATCCCACAGAGCGCCCTTGCGCCCGTGCGCCAGCCGGTAGAGCGCGTCCTCATTGATCGGCGCAGGGGCAGCTACGGGATCAAGGAAGGGTGTTTTCAGAAACTCCGCCAGTTTCAGATCATCCAGCGGGTTCAGCGCTACTTCCGCCAGATTGATCAGGTCCTGTACTGCCAGCTCCTCGGTCAGCACCATGCGGTCAGCTCCCGCGACCGGCACGCCAAGCTGTTTCAGCCGCCGGATCAGCTCGCGGAAAAAGCCGGACCGCCGTGTGACCAGCACCATGATGTCCTTCGGCTCGGCGGGCCGCAGCGCCCTGGTCTCTTCATCATGAACGGCATCGCCATCATCCAGAATGCGCCGGATCTCCTGCGCCACCAGCAACGCCAACCGGTGGGGCGGGCTCATTGCGCTTTCCCGGTCAACCGGGGCCGCCGGATCAGGATGATCGGCTTTGGCAAAGGCCGGGACGGCCGGCCAGAATTCCACCAGGCCAGGCCGCTCCGTCCAGGCTGCCTGGTGAGTCTGATAGCGCTCGAAAGCCTCCAGCGCGGGGCTGTATCCGCTGGCTGTAAGAGTTTCGGATCCGGCGAATTTGGTCTCGGGGGCATGCCGCACAGCCCGGGTTTCGCCGAGCAGTCTTTCCGGCTCGAAAGCCGCATCAACGGCTTCGAGGATGACGTTCGACGAGCGGAAGGAAACCGAGAGGGGCGGCGTCTCGAACAATTGTGCAGCTTCCAGTGCCTGCTGACGAACGCGCGCTCCCCATTCCAGGAAACGTTTCGGCTCTGCCCCCTGAAAGGAATAGATGGACTGTTTCTCGTCACCGACGGTGAACACCGTCTTGGCCTGTCCCCGCTCGATTCCGCTACCGGCAAAGAATTCCTCGACCAGCGCTCCGATCACCCGCCATTGCTCGGGCGCATTGTCCTGCGCCTCATCGACCAGCACATGGTCAATCCCGGCATCCATCTTGTAGCGCACCCAGTCGCGCGCTCCGGCGTTTTCCAGCAGATCGACGGCAAAGGCGATCAGGTCGGAATAATCCAGCCGGCGCCGGGCCCGCAATCCCTGTTCGTAGCGGCGGACATAATCGGCCGCGATCGTGTTGGCGGCTTCGGAGGCTTCGGCCATTTCCGCTGCGGCGATCTGCTGACGCAGATCGGCCAGTCTGGCGGCCTCCTGGTTCAACAAGGCATCGATCGCCGGAAAACCTTCCCTTATGTCCTTGGTACAGAAACTTTTCCGTAGCTCGCCCTTCTGGGTGAAATAGACACCGGAAATCATCTCCAGCGCCTGCGCTTTATCGCTGGCCGCCAGAGCGGCCAGGATCAGCCCGGCCGCTTTCTGATCCGTGGCTTTGCCGGTCTGCATCGTCAGGGCAGCAGATTTCAGCGCTTCATGCGGCGCCTCGCTCCAGCCGCTCTCCCTCAGGCCAGCGGCGCTGGCATTTCCGGAAACGCCCAGTTCGGCTCGCAAATCCGCTCGCAGCCCGTCCTCGCCCTTCTCGCGAAGCACTTTCGTGAAATCCGCTCTTTGCCCTGCTGCCATCCGCACGATCAGGTCGAAACTGTCCGTGCCCCGTGACTGGATGGCTTCGAGTGCGCTCTGCAGGCGGTCATCGGCTGCCGCGGACAACAAAAGCCCCCGCCGTGCCTCGGCGGCGATGGCGCGGGTTTCGCTATCATCGGCGACCTCGAAACCCGGTGGCAGTCCGGCCTCGAGCGGGAAACGTTGCAGCAGCGACTGGCAGAAGGCATGAATGGTCTGCACCGCCAGCCCGCCCGGTGTTTCGAGGGCGCGGGCAAACAGCCGCCTTGCATCGGCCAGCTCCTCTCGCGAATAGGTCTCGCCTTCCACATTGTGAAGCGCGTTGAGCTCTCCCGTCAGAGCCGCATCATCGGCGATCGACCATTTGCCCAGCCGGTCGAACAGGCGCGATTTCATCTCTCCGGCCGCGGCCTTGGTATAGGTCAGGCACAAGATCTTGTCTGGCGGGGTCTTGGCCAGCAGCAGCCGGGCGACGCGGCTCACCAGTACACGGGTCTTGCCGGAACCGGCATTGGCCTCGACATGGATATGATGGTCGGGCTGTGCAGCCAGCGTCTGTTGCTGCGAGGCGTGACGGATCTCCGGTGTCATGACCCGCCCCCCTTGTCTTCCTCGGCGGACGACCACTCTGCCCGCCGGGCCAGCCGGTCATAATCGCCCCACTCGTTTTCGAACTGGGCGAAAATCTGCGACAGATAGGGCGTGTCTTCCTGGCGATAGCGCGCGATCAGCTTGTGCAGGACGGCCTCATACTCGGCCATCAGCTCGTCGGTGGGTTTCGCATTGCGGCCCTGATTGACCGGCTTCTCCGCCCCCGGCGTACTGCCACCGCCCAGTTGCAGATAAAGCAGATCACCCGGCTCTGCCGGATCCAGATCGTCAAAGGCGCCATCGCGGACCATGGCCGCTTCCAGCGGTGCCTGGGGCTCAAACCCGGCAGCTGTGGCGGTGGGAGACGGCGTCCGCCCGGTCTTGTAATCGAGAATATCGATCCGCCCGTCGGGCCGGGAATCCAGCCGGTCCGCCTTGCCGCGCAAGGTGAAACCGGTGTCGCCAACCGCCCATTCCGCCCAGCATTCCAGCGCCGCCGGGCGAATGCCGGTTTCGCGGCGCCTCGCCTCCCAGTCGAGAAACCATTGCGCCAGACGCTCGAAGCGGATCATCTCCGGCACCAGTTCGGCTTCGTCCATGCCCGCGGCGATGGCAGCTTGCCGGCCATGCGATTTCAGGTCTTCGAGCGCGGTTTTCGGCAAAGGACCGGAGCCGGTCTCCTTCAGGAACATTTCCAGCGCCTTGTGAATGGCTGTGCCGCGTTCTGCCGCCTGCATGTTCTGATCAAGCGCGTCGATCGCCCGCAGCCCGAGCACCCGGCGCGCATAGATCGAATAAGGATCGCGGATCCAGTTACGGACCTCGGTAACGGAGAGCGTGTCCGGCCGTACCTTGACCGGCGGGCAGGGGCGCGGCTCGCGGACCGGTTCCGGAGCCGGGGTGAAATCCAGTGCATGGGCGAGGCCGATATAATCGCTGTCCGGGCTCAATGCCGCACCGTCCGCGCCCAGGGCGCCGCGCGCCAGTGTCTGAAGGCGCCAGAGCCAGCGCGACGCCACGGCAGGGGCGCCATCCTGACGCGCTGACCGGGTGAGAATGGCCTCCGGCGCACAGGCCAGCTGCGCGAAATCATGGGCAGCGAGGCCCAGCCGCTTCTCGCGCGGTGGCAGGCCGGCGCTCTGGCGCATGCCCCGCGACATCCATGGATTCTGTCCCAGAGCAGCCGGCCAGATGCCTTCGTTCAGCCCTGCAAGGATGACGCGATCGGCGCTCAACAGACGGGCCTCGATCGGCCCCAGCAGGCTGAGGCGGGGATGGACTGCACCACGTGGCCGGACGGGCCGGCTGCGCGCCAGCGTGTCGAACAGGTCAAGATAGGCCCTGAGGGAGAGATTCGGCAGCACATCCGATTCGGTGATCAGCTCACGCAGAAGCAGGGCTGCGGCCTCGCCATCCTCATTCTTCCACAGGCGCAGGGCACCGTCCTGCTTGTCAGTTGCCGCCAGCGCTTCGGCGGCCTCGGCGTGAGCGCGCGCCCAATCTGCGACCGGTCGGTCAGCTCCGGTCAGCGCCTCCAGACTTGCAGTCAGCCGCTGGAGGATCCCGATGTGCGATTTGTCTTCCAGCCGGTTGGAAACATCGGCGAAAGACCGTCCCGGACGCGCCCCGCGCAAGGCGATGTCGATGCCGTCCAGTTGCTGCTTGATACTGCCCCGGTCTTCGCCGAGCGCAAACAAGGGCGAAGCCCACAGTGCCACCAGCGGTGCGGCAGCACCGGGATCCAGCGCTGCATCGAGGATCAGGCGGAGAAAGCTGCCGGCAGGTGTCTGGGAGAGCGGACGCCCGGCGGAATCGTCGAGCGCGATGCCATAGCTGCGCATGGCGGACAGGACACGGTCGGCCAATCCCCGGTCGGGCGTGACAACCATCGCCGTCTTGCCGGGGGTTTCCAGTGTCTCGCGCAAGGCCAGCGCAATAGCGCGAGCTTCCATTTCGGGTGTCGGTGCCTCGATCAGGGAAAGCCCGGAAAACCCGCTCTTCAGGAAACCTTCGCCCCAGCTGCCCTCCAGTTCGCCGATCCGTTTCAGCCAGTCGCTGGTTTCCTCGGCGGGCCGCAGCGCCTCGGCGATGACGCGCTGGCGTGCCTGCCCGGTGCGGGTAACGGCATCGCCCGGCCAGTCGGCCACGTCCTGCCGGGCCAGCCCGACCTTCTCGAGGAAAGCCTGCATGGCCTGCTGAGGATGCTGATCGTCTGCCTTCAGCGCAGTCCAGGCCTTGTCATCCATGTCACGATCAAGACCCGGCAGAACCACAGCGCCTTGTGGCAGACCGGCAATGGTGGCCATCAGATCGGCGGCGGCCGGAATGGACCCTGTCGAGCCGGCCGCGATCACCGGCCCGTCCGGGGGCGTTTCCCGCCATCGTCTGGCCAGCGCCGAAAGCAGGGCGGATCGGCGCTGGGCGGGATCGCTGAAGCCCAGCTCTTTCAGACGCTCCGGCCAATAGGTCAGCACGATAGCGACGAAGTCCGCCGATTGTTGCAAATGCTCCGGCAATAGCGAGCGGATCTGGTCGCCCAGAGCCGGAACGCCTTCCGCGCCTTCCGTCCATATGTCGTCGATCAGCGTTGCCAGCGGCCCGGCAAGCGTGATGGCCCCGGAAACCGGCATTTCCCCGCCTTGGGCCCTGTCTTTTTCAAGGATCAGCCGGGCGAGTTCGAAACTGCGCCGCACCGGATTGATGGCCGGCGGCGCAATCCCGGCCAGCTCGCCCGGTTCGAAGGGCGGGTCGTCAGCGTCGACATCGCCGATCGGACGGATCAGGGGCAACAGCGTCGCCTGCGCGCTTCCGTCGATATCGGAGAAGGCCGCGGCGAGCGCGCGCCCGGCGCGCCGCGTCGGTGTCAGCACGGTCACCTGCGCCAGCGATTCCGGAGTCGTGCCGAACTCGGCTTTCAGGGTTGCAGCCAGCAGCTTCAGAAAATCCGCCTGCGGCGGTGTTGTGAAAATTCGCGGGGCGGGCGTATCAAAGATCCCGCTCATGTCAGCCTTTGCTCGGCGGCTTCACGCGCTTGCGGATCACCGACATGCATCCAGAAAGCCTCCATGACAAGGCCGTGCACCCGGCCTTTCGCCAGCAATGCATCCCAGATCCGGTTGAGCGAGAAGGGCTCTTGCGGATATCCGTCGATCACGGCCGGATTGAGGATCTGCGTGCCGGCATAGACGAAGGGTGCCTCGGCTGCATCGCCCCTGCGGCGCACACGGCCATCCGTATCGAGAAAGAAATCGCCAGCTCCGTGATAACCCAGTGTCGCGTCCCGCCGGGCCAGAAGCAGCAGGGCATCCATCGTCCTGCTATCCCACGCGCCTTTCAGGCGCTCTACCTCAGGCACCGGTCCTTCCTCCCAGATGGCATCGATATTGGAGAGCAGGAAAGGCTGTTCGCCCAGCAAGGGTCTGGCCTTGACCAGTCCGCCCCCGGTTTCCAGCACCTGTTCGTTTTCATCCGAGATATGGATGTGCGGCACCCCGGTTCGGGCATCGAGATGGGCGCGCATCTGATCGGCAAAATGGTGAATATTGACGATGGCGCGTTCCACACCCGCGGCTGCAAACCGGTCGAGCACATGATCCAGCAGGGCTTTACCGCCGACCTCGACCAGCGCCTTGGGCCGGGTATCGGTCAGCGGGCGCATCCGCGTCCCCAGCCCGGCGGCGAGCGCCATGCCTGTCCGGAATTGCGTCATTTCCCTGCGACCTCGTCCAGCTCGGGGGCCAGATCATGGATCAGCGACCTGACGGCTGAAAGCCCGGGCTGCGAGATATCTGTTAGGAAATGCCGCGCGACGCGCGGCAACAGATCGAGATATTTCGGCTTGCCGTCGCGCACAGCCAGGCGGACGAAAATACCGAGGATTTTTGCATTTCGCTGGGCCCCCAGCACCGCGTAGGCGGCATTGAAGGCCTCGCGGTTATCGAGGCAGGAAGCAGCAAAGAAGCGGCTCTTCATGGTCGTCTGGATATCCGACGGCACATCGCGGCGGGCATCCTCCAGCAGCGAGACAAGGTCATAGGCCGGGTGAACAAACAGCGCGTCCTGATAGTCGATCAGCCCGGTCCGCGCAGGGCCTTCGCGCTCCGGTAGCCAGATCAGATTCTCCGCATGATAATCGCGCAGGGCGAGGCCGGGCGCATGCGCCTCCAGCGCACTGAAAGCCGCTGTCCAGACCTCTGCCCATTGGGCCCGCAGCGTATCATCGACACGGCGCCCCAGATGCCGGCCGATGAACCAGTCGAGCAGAAGCTCGGTTTCTGCCAGCAGGGCCGGTGCGTCATAGTCCATGACGGTCCAGTGGCCGCCATGCGCACTCATCTCCGCGGGAAAACTGGACCGGTAGATCGCTGCCAGCGTATCGACGCCATGCGCATAGAGATCGGTCTCATCCGCCCCGCGTGGAATGGCGTGCGCGAACAGATCATCGCCCAGATCTTCAAGCAGCAGGAGGCCCGCTGGCAGGTCAGCCGCCAGAATGCGCGGCGCGGAAAAGCCCCGCTGTGTCAGCGCTTCGGTGATCCCGGCAAAGGCGGCGAGGTTCGGGCCGGCCAGACGCGCCAGCGCGTTGTAGCCAAGCCGGGCACGTTCTTCCGGCGATGCGCCGGGCGGACAGGCGGGCGCCTCGGCCTGCGCCGGAGCGTTCATCAGGACCGCCGTGTGATCATCCCGGAACAGGCGGCGATAGGAGCGGGTGGAGGCATCCCCGGGAAAGGCCTGCTGACGGGCCGTGCCCCAGCCGGCGGTCTTCAGAAAGTCAGAGATTTCCAGTTCGCGATCAGACATTATCCAGCCCGTCTCCCCAGTCTCCAGCCGGCACAATTTCGGCGATTCGCGTCTCGCCGTCCGTTGTCAGCCGCAGATCAATCCGCCGGTCAGGCCGGTAGGAACCCAGCCGGTCCGGCCATTCGATCAGGCAGATGGCATTATCGAAGACATCATCCAGCCCCAGCTCAGCGAGCTCGCTGGCCTCCTCGATCCGGTAGAGATCGGCATGCACCAGCCAATGCCCGTCATTTGTGTCGTAATGCTGCATCAGGGTGAAAGTCGGGCTCGGTACTTCATCCACATCACACAGGGATTTGATCAGGCCGCGGGCCAGCGTGGTTTTCCCGGCGCCCAGATCGCCGTGTAAAAGCACGGTGTCGCCCGGCAACAGGGCGCGGCCAAGGCGTTCGCCCAGCGCCGCGGTAGCGGCGGGATTGTCGAGCGTGAAGGAGCGGGGCGTCGCCATGCCCTCCGGATTAGTGAAGCCAGCCGCAGCGGGCAAGCGCCCATGCCTTGACTTTCTGCGCTACAGCCGCCAATTCGCCTGCGATCTCTGGAGAGGACGCATGGCAAAGATCACCTATATCGAGCACGACGGCACGAAACACGAGATCGAGGTCGCTGACGGTCTGACCGTCATGGAAGGCGCGATCCGCAACATGGTGCCGGGCATTGATGCTGATTGCGGCGGCGCCTGTGCCTGTGCGACCTGCCATGTCTATGTGGATGAAGCCTGGCTGGGCAAGACCGGTGACAAGACCGGGGTCGAGGAATCCATGCTCGATTTTGCCACCGACGTTCAGGACAATTCCCGCCTGTCCTGTCAGATCAAGGTCTCGCCTGAGCTCGATGGTCTGATCGTCCGCATGCCGGAATACCAGGGCTAGCCTTCCGCGGCTGCTTTTTCCCCGGCCGGGCGGAGCATGCCGGTGAGGTCCAGCTCCGGCGCAGCCTCGACCTTCGCGATCGTCGGAAGGTGACAGACCACCGTCGTGCCCTTCTCCGGCTCGGACGCCAGATCGACCCAACCGCCATGCATCTCGACGATTTCCTTGACCAGGGCGAGGCCCAGCCCGGCGCCACCGCGGCTGCCGCGCTCGAAGCGTTCAAACACCTTGGCCTGCCGTTCCGGATCAATGCCCTCACCGGTATCGGCCACAGCGATGGAGGCACCGTCCTCGTCGCGCTTGACGGTCAGCGTGATGCGTCCGTCCTTCGGCGTATGCTTGAGTGCATTGGACAGCATGTTGACAGTGATCTGGCGCAGGCGCTTGGCATCGCCTGTGATCATCGCCTCGCCTGAGGGGGCGTTTACGGCCAGCCTTACACCGGCATGTTCGGCCTTTGCCGCCAGCAATTCGACGGCATCCTGGACCACGGCCTTGAGATCGACATCAGAGGTTTCCAGCTCCAGCTGACCGGCATCAATGGCCGCGACATCGAGAATGTCGGTGACCATCTTTTCGAGTTCGTCGGCGGCGCTGCGGACATAACCCATATAGGTCGCCTGCTGCTCGCCCAGCTCGCCGGCAATGCCCTGCAGGATCATGTCGGTATAACCGGTGATCGTCGTCAGCGGCGTTCGCAGCTGATAGCTGACATGTTCGACGAACTCGCCCTTGATCCGTTCTGACGCCTCCAGCGCCTCTGCGCGTTCGCGCAGGGCTTCCTCGATGCGGCGGCTGTCGGTGACATCCTGCCAGGCAATCAGCGTGGCACCGTCCGGCAGCGGGCGTGACAGCCAGACCAGCGTCTTGCCGTCCTCGCGCTGCATCTCGCCGGTGACATGGCGGCGCGCTTCCGGGCTGGGATCGGTGACCCGCGCCTTCATTTCGGACCAGACGTCGGCATCATCGAACAGGGCGGCGCATTTCTCGGCAACAATTTCCAGTTCCGGCCGGCCATCCAGCTCGGCGGGCTCGAGATTCCAGAGCTCCTCGAACTCGGTATTGTGCAGGCGCAGCCGTCCGTCGGACCCGAACACGGCGACGGCCTCGTGCAGCTTGTCCAACGTCGCGCGCTGCACATTGATCAGCGTGTTGTAACGGGCGCGCAGGGACAATTCGTCGGACTTGTCCTCGAACACCAGAAGCAGACCACCGAGCGGATTTCGCTGGCGGGCGACGCGCAGTGTCCTTCCGTCGGGCAAATTCCACAGATCGTCAGGGATCTCGGTATCGGGCGCATCCTCGTAACGCGCCAGCTCGCCCTTCTTCCATTCGGAATAATCCGCCTGTTCGGGGATTTTTCTGGCCTCGCGCATCCGGTCCAGCATCTCGCCATGACCAGGGCGCGCATCGAGCATTTTCCCGTCCAGTCCGAACAGATTGTCAAAGGCGGTATTACGGAAGACCAGTTTCTGGCCGCGATCGAAGACAGCGACCGCTTCGGCCAGCTGGTTGAGCGTGTCGTCAAAGGCGCGGCGGAAACGTTTCAGCGCGGTCTTGGCTTCCTCGCCATCGGTCACATCCAGCGCAAACCCGGCAGCCCCGCCCGAGATCGGGAAGCTGACCAGATCCAGAGCCCGGCGCGAGCCATCGACCACGACCGGCTTCAGCGCCGAAACAGCTTCGCCGGACTTGGCCGCGTCCAGCGCGAGCTCCTTGATGGCGGGCTCCAGTGCCACCTGCTTGTCCAGCACATCTGCGGGGCCGTCCGCCTCGACCGCGCGGGCATAGGCATGGTTGGCCCAGATGATCCGGCCGGAAGAATTCATCCGCCAGGCCGGGAAGGGCGCGCGTTCCAGCGTGTCGAGAATGGCGATCGGATCGGCTTCCAGCTGGCGGCGGGCCTCCTCGACGCGGCCGCGCGCCTCGGATTCTTCCAGCCCGCGGATCGTCGCATCCGACAGCCAGACCACCAGCTGCGTACCGGAAGCGCGCGCATCGGCCTCCAGGAAGCGCCCTTCCGGCCCGATGATCGTCAGCGAGAAGGGCCGCCCGTCCGAGATCAGCTCGGCAAAACGGCGGCGCAGCGTGGTGTCATCGCCGGAGGCCGCGCGGGCTTCATAATCCGCCACGCCTTCCAGCAGCAGGGCGGCCGGATCCGGGCCTTCACTGGCCTCGGCGAATTTCAAAAGGCTGGCAAGCGCGGACGGCGAGCCGAAAATCCGTGGCTTGCCCCAGCTTTCCAGCTTGCCGTCTGCCAGCTCGGGCACCTCGTCCCAGACCAGCACCAGTCCCGGATAGGCGCCGAACACGCCATCGGCGCGCGCCACCTTGTCTTCCAGCTCACGCGAGCGCTCGCGCCACAGTGCTTGTGCAGCCCGCGCACCGGCGGTCAGCCGATAGGCCCAGGCTCCGGCAATGAGAGCAAAGAGAACGGCCGCCAGCGTGACGGAAATCGAGACGATTTGCGTGATATCCGGTCCGGCTTCGGGCATGCCGGTCATATCCCCCATGGTGAAAGGGCGGTTGGCGAATCACCACCCTGACGAATCACCACCCTAACCGCTTCGCGAATCCGTGGGGAGGGGGGATGTGGTTTGGCTATGCTTGCGAGTTGGGCACAAAAGGGCGATGACATGATTTCGACAGCAAGGGGCAATTCGGAATGGCCACCATTTTCATGATCGAAGACGAGTGGCACGCCGAACTTCACGGCGAGTTCAAGAGCCGCGCCGCTGCCATGGCGGAGCTCGAACGCTGGTCGGAGATTCCATGGGATCAGCCACCAAATGTAGCGCCTTGTTCGAGTTGGGAGAGTTGCGGACGTTGTTATTTCCTCGCCGAGTACGACACGTCATTCGAACCGTGGCAAGAGCTCTCTCGCGAGAGTGTTCTTGAAATCGATGCGCAAGGCGTTCGTTGGACTTCGGCGTAGATTTCCCCTCCCCCTGTGTGAGGAGGGGTAGGGGTGGGGGCATCCAGATATCACCCCACCCTGACGGCTGCGCCGTCTTCCCTCCCCATCAAGGGGAGGGAAAGAATTGCTCATTCGCCAACACACCTCCCCATTTGACCTCGCCCGCCTCAAGCGCGATATGAGCGGCCAAAGAGATCACCGCCCGATGGCGAGGGAGAAACCGATGCGCGAGATCAATCATTTCATCGACGGCAAGAGCTTTACCGGTGCCACCGGCAAGTTCGGCGATGTCTACAATCCCAATACCGGCGAAGTGCAGGCGCGCGTCCAGTTCGCCAATGAGGCCGAAGTCGCGGAGGCCATCGAGGGTGCCAAGAAGGGCCAGCGCGCCTGGGCGGCCATGAACCCGCAGCGCCGGGCCCGCGTGCTGATGACCTACAAGACGCTGGTCGAGAACGAGATGGACTCGCTCGCCCATCTCCTCTCCTCCGAGCATGGCAAGGTCATCGCCGACGCCAAGGGCGACATCATCCGGGGCCTGGAAGTGATCGAGTTTGCCTGCGGCGTGCCGCATTTGATGAAGGGCGAATATACCGAGAGCGCCGGTCCGGGCATTGATGTCTATTCCATGCGCCAGCCGCTGGGCGTGGTTGCGGGCATCTCGCCGTTCAACTTTCCGGCCATGATCCCGATGTGGTTCATGGGCATGTCCATCGCCACCGGCAATGCGCTGGTGCTGAAACCGTCCGAGAAAGACCCGTCCGTCCCGGTCCGCCTCGCCGAGCTGTGGATGGAAGCCGGCCTGCCGGAAGGCGTGCTGCAGATCATCCATGGCGACAAGCAGGCGGTCGATGCGCTGCTGACCCACGAAGACATCAAGGCGGTCTCCTTCGTTGGCTCGTCGGATATCGCGCACTACATCGCCAAGACCTGCACCGAGCACGGCAAGCGCTTCCAGGCCATGGGCGGTGCCAAGAACCACGGCATTATCATGCCGGATGCCGACATGGACCAGGTGGTCAATGATTTCCTCGGCGCGGCTTTTGGATCCGCTGGCGAGCGCTGCATGGCGTTGCCGGTCGCTGTTCCGGTCGGCAAGGATACGGCGGATGAATTCGTCGCCCGTATGCTGGAAGAGGCAAAGAAGCTGCGCGTCGGTGTCTCAACCGATGCCGAGGCCCATTACGGCCCGGTCGTCTCCGCCGCCCACAAGCAGCGCGTGGAAGACTACATCACCATGGGTGAGAAAGAGGGCGCCGACCTTCTGCTCGATGGCCGCGGCTTTACGCTGCAAGGCCATGAGAAGGGCTATTTCATCGGCCCGACCCTGTTCGACAATGTGAAGACCAACATGAAATCCTATCAGGACGAGATCTTCGGTCCGGTCCTGCAGGTGGTGCGGGCGGAAAATCTCGACGAGGCCGCGCACCTGCCCAGCGATCACCAGTATGGCAACGGTGTGGCGATCTTCACCCGCTCCGGCCTGGCGGCGCGCGAATTTGCCTCCAAGGTGCAGGTCGGAATGGTCGGCATCAATGTTCCGATCCCGGTGCCGGTCGCCTATCACACCTTCGGCGGCTGGAAGCGCTCGGCCTTCACCGATACCAACCAGTATGGCACCGAGGGCATCCGCTTCTTCACCAAGATCAAGACGGTGACCCAGCGCTGGCCCACTGGCGACATTGGCGACCAGGCCTTTGTTATCCCGACGATGCAGTAGGTGAAATCTGGAGGTCTCCTTCGAGGCTCACTCAGTTCGCACCTCAGGATGAGGTGAGTGTTGGCAGATCACCTCATGGTGAGGTGCTCGCCATAGGCGAGCCTCGAACCACGGCCCCCTCACCCGGACCGCTCATCGCTGCGCGATCTCGCGCTCTTTCCCTCTCCCCTGTCAAAGGGGAGAGGGTAGAGAAAGTCGGCCAAGCCAATGGGCGGCTTTCGAGGGTGAGGGGTTGAGGCTTGCCACCGGACCACGCCGGATTAATCTCCCGCGCCATGCACAGTTTTTCCTTCCGCACCGTTCCGCACATCGTCTTTGAGGCCGGCGCCTCGAAGCGTTTATCCAGCCTGGCCGCACCGGTCCTGAACGGTGCGAAACGCCTCTTCTTCGTCACCGACAAGGGCGTCCGCGATGCCGGGCTGATCGATGACGCGCTGGCCGCACTGGAAGCCGACGGGTTCGATGTCTTCGTCTATGACGAGGTGGTCGCCGACCCGCCCGAGGCCATCGTGCTGGAAGCGGCAGACAAGGCGCGCGAATTCGGCGCGGAAGCCATCATCGCCTTTGGCGGCGGCTCGCCCATGGACACGGCCAAGGTGGTGTCGCTCCTCGCGGGCGGTGATCAGCCCCTGTCGGAAATGTATGGCGTCGAGCAGGTGCGGGTTTCCGGCCTGCCCTCCATTATGATCCCGACTACGGCCGGTACCGGTTCGGAAGTCACCAATGTGGCGGTCATCACCACGGGCGCGACCTCCAAGCGCGGCATTGCCGCCGGGCCGCTCTATGCGGATATGGCGATCCTCGATCCGGAGCTGACGCTGGGCCTGCCCCGCCATGCCACGGCGGCGACCGGCATTGACGCCATGGTGCATGCGATTGAGGCCTATACCAACAAGCGCTCGAAGAACCCGGTCTCGGACGCGCTGGCATTGGCCGCGCTGAAAAAGCTGCAGGGCGCCATTCTCACCGCCTGTGACGAGCCCTCCAACCTGGAGGCCCGCGGCGACATGCTGCTGGGAGCCATGCTGGCCGGGCAGGCTTTTTCGAACTCACCGGTCGGTGCGGTCCATGCCATGGCCTATCCGCTGGGCGGGATTTTCCATGTCCCCCACGGGCTTTCGAACTCGGTCGTCCTGCCGCCCGTCCTGAAGTTCAACGCGGCTTCCGCGGAAAACCTCTATGCCGAGATGGCGGCGCATATGGGGCTGGAAGCCAGCTCTGCCGGTCTGATCACCGAGATGGAGCGTATCGCCGATGCCACCGGGATCGAGCGTCGGCTCTCCCAGCTGGGCATCTCGCATAATGACATTCCGCGCATGGCCGAGGACGTCGCGGCGAATGACCGCCTCTTGCCGAACAATCCGCGCGAGCTGACCTATGATGACATCGTCAGGCTTTACGAGGAGATCGTTTGAGCACGCCCGGAACCCGCGGCGATTATCGGGTCTTTTTCCCGATCGCCACACGCTGGCAGGACAATGATGTCTATGGGCATCTCAACAATGTCGTCTATTACGAGCTGCTCGATACGGTCGCCAATCGCTATCTGATCGAACAGGGCGTTCTGGATCCGGAGACCAGCGACCAGATCGGCCTGGTGGTCGAATCCGGCTGCAAGTATTTTGCTTCGCTCGCCTATCCGGAGATCATCGATGTCGGCCTGCGCGTAGCGCATATCGGCAATTCATCCGTGCGCTACGAGGTCGGGGCGTTTGCGAAAGGTTCCGACACGGCGGCCGCCGAAGCCTTTTTCGTCCATGTCTATGTCGATGCCGAAACCCGCCGGCCCAAGCCGCTGAAAGACGATTTCCGCTCGGTTCTGGAAAAGCTGCGCTAGAGCGCTGCTGCTTCGTCCATCAACGTGTTGGCCAGAGTGTAGAGGCCCGGCGCAGACGGGACCTGGTTGAACTGCAGTGCCACCGACATGTCCAGATCATCGCGATAGCAGAGGACGCTCATGAAGGCGGGGAACCAGCCCCGATGTCCGATGAAGCGCGGGCCCGGGTCGAGCCGCATTTCACACCCCATGCCGTAACGCCAGTCCTCGCCTTCCAGCTGGATAACGCTGGAGCCTTGCGGGGCTTGACGGATCATGGCGCTGTAAGCGGTATCGAAGGCCCGCCCACCGAACCAGACATGGCCCCAGCGCGAGAGCGCATCGGCCCGCGTGGTCATGCCGCCACCAGTCCATTCGGTCATCGGGTGCATGGCGATGACACCGCCGTCCGCCGCTTTCGAGGGCACACCGAAAGCGCCCTGTTCCATATAGCTGGACGCAAGGCCGGGGATAACACGGCTTTGCGGGGCGAGAATGCCCTGTGTCAGCCCGTGCGGTTCCAGCAGGCGGGTGCGGACATGGTCCTCGTAGCTGGTCCCGGTGATCGCCTCGATGATCAGGCCGATCAGAAGGTAATTCGTATCGGCATAGGAAAAGCCGGTATCCGGTTCGAAGACCGGGCCGGCGGCCAGCGCAATCGGAATGGTCTCGTCGGTGGCAAAAGCCCGGTCGGGGTCGGTGGCCAGCCGTTCGCTATGAGCACGCACAAATGATTCCTGTGCATAGTATTCGGCAATGCCGGAGCGATGCAGCAAGAGCAGGCGCGGCGTGATCGCGTCGGCATGGGCAAGATCGCTGAACCAGTCGCGGTCTGACAGCCAGGTTCCGACAGGGGCATCGAGGTCCAGCTCTCCCCGCAAAACCAGATCGACAGCGCCAGCGGCAACAAAAGTCTTGCCAGTCGACCCGGCGGCCATGACATGGGCAGGCGTCATAGCCTCACCGGTTTCGCGATCGGCCAGTCCGGCTGCGGCCGTCAGCGTTTCACCGCCGGTCAGTGTGATCCCTGCCGTCATGCCGGGAAAGCCGTGCTCGGCCGGCAGGCCGGCAATCCGCTCGGTCAGCCAGGCTGAAGGCCGCGAACAGCCCGGAGCCAGTCCCAGCATTGCCGTGCTGGCCAGTGCGCCGCTTCCCATCATCAGGTGCCGCCGATTGAGTTCTGCCATGTCATCCTCTTGATCCGGATGTGTCTGGCTAGCGGATTTTCCAGAATTCAGCCCGTTAAACTTGGGTCATCTGCGGCGAGGCTTGCCAAGATAGCGCCCCGCTGCCATCACCGCACAATGCGAGAGGTAAAGCGTCCTGTCTGGCTGGTCCTGGCCGCCATCATTGCCTTCGGGCTGCTGGCTATCCTTCTGGTTTCGGCTTCATGACACCGCTTGAAGCGCTTCAGGCGCGCATCGATGCCGGCGATCTGACACGCGATGAAGGTCAGCTGGCCGCTGCTGCGGCGCTGAGCGAACTGCACCGGCAACTGGCAGGCTGGCGAATTCAGGATGGCTGGTTCCGGCACAAGACGCCGCCGCCGAAAGGCCTCTATCTCTGGGGCGGTGTCGGACGCGGCAAATCCATGCTGATGGACCTTTTCTTTGAGCGGGCGCCAATCCGCAAAAAGCGCCGGGTCCACTTCCACCAATTCATGCAGGAAACCCATGCGCGCATTGGCGCCTGGCGCAAGCGGCAGGACCGGAAGCGCGGCAAGGACGATCCGATTCCGCCGGTTGCGCAGGCGATTGCAGACGAGGCCCGCCTGCTTTGCTTTGACGAGTTTCAGGTCACCGATATCGCCGACGCCATGCTGCTGGGCCGGCTGTTCGACAGCCTGTTCGAGATCGGCGTGGTCGTCGTCGCCACATCGAACCGGGTACCCGATGACCTCTACAAGGACGGGATCAACCGCCAGCTTTTCCTGCCCTTCATCGACCGGCTGAAGGAAACGCTGGATGTGATGGAGATCGCTTCCGGCGAGGATCACCGCTTGCGCCAGCTGACAGCGGCCCCGGTCTATTATTCTCCGCTGGACCCGGCAGCGGACGAAGCGATGGAATCGGCCTGGTCCCGCCTCACCCAGGGGGCCCGACCGCAAGCCTGTACGATCAGCGTTCAGGGCCGGGAGGTCGAGGTGCCGAAAGAGGCGGCGGGCGTTGCCCGCTTTACCTTCGAGGAATTGTGTGCTCGCCCACTGGGCCCGGCCGACTATCTCCAGCTGGCCGCGCGCTTCCATACGCTTCTGGTCGAGCGCGTGCCGCGGCTGAGCCCGGAAAAGCGCAACGAGGCGAAGCGCTTTGTCACATTGATCGACGCCGTCTACGAAGCGAAAACCAAGCTGGTCATGAGCGCCGATGCCGAGCCGGACGATCTTTATCCGGCTGGCGATGGCGCTTTCGAGTTCGAACGCACGGCCTCGCGCCTGATCGAGATGCGGACCGAGGAATACCTCTCCGCTGCTCATGAAGATGCGATCGCTGAAGGGGAAAACTGATGTCACGATCCATCGGTCTGGATGCCACACTCACCGACTATGTCCGCAGGGCGAACCCGGCGGAGTCTGCCGCCCTGAAGCGCTGCCGCGAGGAAACCGACGGCCGCCAGGACGCGATGATGCAGATCAGTCCCGAACAGGGCGCTTTCATGAAGATGATGGCGCGCATGGTGGATGCAAAAATCGCGGTCGAGGTCGGCGTCTTCACCGGTTATTCCGCCATGGCGGTGGCCGAGACCATGAAGGAGCGCCACGGCTCGAAAGCCCGTCTTTATGCTTGTGATGTCTCCGACGAGCTGGTCGGGATTGCTGAAGGATACTGGAATGAGGGCGGCGTGGCCGACATCATCCAGCCGGTCATCGGCGATGCCCGCGAAAGCCTGATCGGCCTGATCAATGATGGTCTGGTGGAAAGCGTCGACATGATGTTTGTCGACGCCGACAAGACCTCCTATCCCGACTACTACACGGCCGGCATGACGTTGTTGCGCCCTGGCGGCGTGATGCTGTTCGACAATGTGTTGTGGAACGGTTCCGTCGCCGATCCGGCCAAGTCCGATCCGGACACGGACGCGCTGCGAGCTATCGCCGAGAAGGTCAACAATGATCCACGCGTTGACAATGCCTTCACCGCCATCGGCGACGGGCTGTTGATTGCGATGAAGCGCTAGTCGGTCACCAGATTCCAGCCGAATTCGTAGAAGCGCTCTCCCGAAATATCGGAAATGGTCGCGATCAACTGATTGCCGACGCGCTCATAGACGATGCGCTGGGGGAATTCATTGTCCGGGTTTTCGAACGTGACGCGGCTGGCTTCCACGCTGGTTGATGGAAAGCAGACTGCTTCATTGCCGCCAGGCTGGGCACAATAGGTGGCGCCGGCCTCCGTGACAGCGATCAGCAGGAATTCATAGCCGCGCGCCTGTCCATCGATCACTGTCCGGTTGACGCCGAGATAGAGGCCACCATCGCCATTGGTCCAGAACTCCTCGGAAACCTGGCCACCCTCGGCTGAGCGCCAATGCCCCTCCATCCAGCCAAGATCATTGGCGTGAACCGCGGGTGTAACGGCAAGAAGGGCAGGCAGAACAAGAAAGCGCATGGCTGAACTCCACGGATTTCTGGACAGTCTAGCGTCATTCCGCAGGTCTGTCGCTTGCCCTGTTTTGCCAGCGGGTCTAGATCAGCGGCAATCCTACCCATTCAGCCAGGGAGCACCCAATGGCCCGCAAGAAAATCGCCCTTATCGGTTCCGGAATGATTGGCGGCACGCTCGCGCATCTCGCCGCAAAGAAGGAAATGGGCGACATCGTCCTGTTCGACATTGCCGAGGGCATGCCGCAGGGCAAAGCCCTGGACCTGTCCCAGTGCGGGCCGATCGAAGGCTTTGACGCGAAGATCAAGGGCTCGAATGATTATGCCGATATCGCCGGCGCGGATGTGGTGATTGTCACTGCCGGCGTGCCGCGCAAGCCGGGCATGAGCCGCGACGACCTGCTGGGCATCAATCTGAAAGTCATGAAGTCGGTGGGTGAGGGCATCAGGAATAACTGCCCCGACGCTTTCGTGATCTGCATCACCAATCCGCTGGACGCCATGGTGTGGGCGCTGCGCGAATTTTCCGGCCTGCCTCACAACAAGGTGGTCGGCATGGCGGGCGTGCTCGACTCGGCCCGCTTCGCGACCTTCCTGGCCTGGGAGTTCGATGTTTCGGTTCGCGATGTGAACGCTTTTGTGCTTGGCGGACACGGTGACACCATGGTGCCGGTCCTGTCCTATTCGACCATCAACGGTATCCCGGTTGCTGATATGGCCAAGATCAAGGGCGTGGCCGAGAGCCGCCTCGATGAAATCGTCGACCGCACCCGCAAGGGCGGTGGCGAGATCGTCGGCCTGCTGGGTAATGGCTCGGCCTATTATGCGCCGGCCTCCAGCGCTATCGCCATGGCCGAAGCCTATCTGGGCGACCAGAAGCGCATCCTGCCCTGTGCCTCCTATGTGGATGGCAAGTACGGTGTGGACGGCCTCTATGTCGGTGTGCCGACTGTGATCGGCTCTGGCGGCACCGAGGATGTGATCGAGATCGAATTGTCGGACGAGGAAAGCGCCAACCTTCAAGTCAGCGTCAATGCGGTGAAGGAATTGCTGGAAGCCTGCAGGAGCCTCGACTCGTCGCTGGCCTAGTGTCCGCCTGACATTTCCGGGAATTCAAGCGCCCTCCCGTCCGGGAGGGCGTTTTCCTTGGGTCAGAAACCGAGCCCGGCAAGCGGCAGTCCGGTATTCAGCCGCATCAGCTCGAACGAGACCGCCAGCATGAAAGTGGTCCAGGCAAAGACCGGCCACATCAGCGATCCGGCTAGTTTGTGGGCCCGTCCGATCAGCGACATCGTCAGAATGGTGACGATCCAGCTGCCGAGGATGGCATAGAAGGCAACGGCGACATCCCGAAGGATAACAAACCCCGCCAGCCATCCGGCCGACGCAATGAACAGCAGCGTGACCAGGAACATAGACGCCCAACGGCACCAGCCATGGCCGAAGCGGTCAACCATCCACAGAACGAAGGCCATCCACATCGTCTTGGCAATCCACAGCCAGGTCAGCACCATGACCGGCGGCAGCCAGACGGGATGGTTCAGGTCTTCATACACCCATTCGACAATGCCTGTGGCAAAGGCCAGGCCGGTAATCAGGCCGGTGAGGCCTGCCGCAGCGATCCAGTACACTGCGAGGCGTATGATTGTGGGACGGTTTTCTCGGTCCATTAGAGGTCCTGTCCTGTTTAGCGACAAGCAACCTCCCTCATGCGCAAGTATTGCGCCATTTCGGGCAGAAGCAAGGCAGTTCGGCTTGCGAAACACTGTCAGCGGGCGTAAGCCCGCCGGCCACCAGCGCTTTGGGAGGAAGCTATGCCGGTCGATATTTCCAGTTTCGGTCCCCGTCTCGAAACCGGGCGGCTGATCCTCCGCGTGCCCGAGGAGCGCGACCTCGAACCTCTGGCCGAGGCTATGGCGGATGAGGAAACCGCACGTCATATCGGTGGCACCCAGACCCCGCCCATGGTCTGGCGCTCGCTCTGCGGCATTGTCGGTCACTGGGCGATGCGCGGCTATGGCTTCTTCACCATTGAGGACAAGGCGAGCGGTGAGTGGCTGGGCCGGGTCGGACCCTGGTTTCCGCATGGCTGGCCGCAGCCGGAAGTAGGTTGGACGGTCAAACGTGAAGCCTGGGGCAAGGGATATGCGTCAGAAGCCGCTGCACGCTGTCTCGACTGGGTGTTTGATGATCTTGGCTGGGAGTCCGTGGTTCACCTGATCCACAAGGACAATATCGGCTCGCAGGGCGTTGCCCGGAAACTGGGGTCCAAAAACTGGAACAAGCCGGTTGAAGTGGCAGGCTTCGGCATCATTGTCGATCAATGGGGCCAGACCCGCGAGGACTGGAAAGCCCGCGCGGGCTAGATCCAGCCCTTGTCTCTCAGATCCGCATAGAAGCTGCGGCTGACCGGCGCTTTCAGCCCGTTTGTCAGCGTCAGCTCGGCCCGCCCGCCGGCTTTTTCGGCATGGTCGATCGCGGCCCGCGCCACCCACCAGGACCGGTGCGTCTGCGCGCCTTCAAGGCTTTCGGCAGCGGCCATGGCATCACTCAGCCGCATCAGGATCAGCGCGTCACCGCGGCTGGTGTGGACGCGCAGATAATGGTCTTCGGATTCCAGTGCCAGAAGATCGGCTGTGCGTAGCCGGACCGGCAGCTTGTCCGTCAGGGCGCGGCCGGGCCCGGTCCCGTTCGTCGTCTGGTCCGGGCGCTCCAGCATCCAGGTCAGAGTGGAAACGCCCGCCGAAATCACGAAGACAAAGAAGTAATAGATCGGGATCTGCAACAGGGACGGCATGGGCCCGACGGCCGCCTGGATGGCGATTACGGCCAGCGTGACCGGGACAGACACCATGGCGGTGATCAGTGCATAACGGGGGAAGGTCGACAGTCCCGGGGCCAGGCGGGTCAGCAGCCGCTCGCTCAGCTCGCCGGCACCGCCACCGAGAAACAGGAGCCCGACCCAGTAGGTCCAACGCCACAGGAAGGGCAGCGCGTCTGTATCAAGCGGGCTGATCAGCGTCAGGAAGGTCCCGGTTCCGCCCAGAAAAACGAGACGGCCGCCATGGGTTTTCAGGAATTCATTGACCCGGTCCACTGTTCCGGCCGCTCCATTCACGTATCGCGACTGGAAACCTAGCGTCATTCGCGTCGGGATACAGCCCGCTTACGAAGTCCCGCTACCAGTCCGCGCAGCTATCTGTCAGCTCCCCTCCATCACGTCCTTACATGACCGGGAGTCAGACCATGAATGCTATTCGTCACCTCGCCATCGGCTTCGGCCTTGTTACCCTTGTTGTCGGTTTCGCCCTCATACAGGGCGGCATCCTCCAGGACGGATATCTGGCCGCCTATGCCCGCCAGTTCCAGGGAATGGCTAGCGGCTTTCAGCTGAATTTTGGCGCGTTCGCGCGCGCGCCTGTTATCGTTCAAATTCATGCGGCCGCTGCCATCAGCGCCCTGGTCCTCGGCCTGATCCAGATGCTGGCGCCAAAGGGAACGATCCCACACCGCACGCTGGGCTATGTCTGGGCCTTGCTGATGGTCACGACAGCGGCGACCGCCATCTTTATCCGCCAGATCAATCCGGGCGGCTTCAGCTTCATCCATATTTTCGTGCCGCTGACCTTCTTCGGCCTGTTCGGGGTCATCACCCATGCCCGCGCCCTGCGTGCCGACAAGCACCGTAATGCCGTGTTCGGCCTGTTCTTCGGAGCGCTGATCGTGCCTGGCCTGTTTGCCTTCATGCCGGGCCGGCTGATGTTCCAGATGTTTTTTGGCGGCTAGGCTTCACAGTCAGTTGAACTCGATTACCATCTTCTCAGTGCCGGAGGTTGCAGACCCGTGCCAGTTTGCCGGCCTGTTTGACTGGAAACGCACTGAGGGGAAGACCATGAAAGCTTTTCACCTGGCTTTGCTCGCGACGGCAGTTCTGTCAGCGCCATCACTGGCGCAGGAAGACTGGCGCCGCGAAGCTGCCGCCGCCTTGCCCGAAACCGGCGAATTGCATTTGCAGCTACTCTACGAAGACGAGGCAGATGGCTTCATGCGCCTCGGCTGGCAGCGCGATGATGAGGGCGGCGTGCTGCGCTATTATGACCGGACAATGTGGGCCAGCCCGGAAATCTACGAGACCATGGGCGCCTCTGTTGATCTCGAAACGCTGGCACCCATCGATGTCGCCATCCGTTTTCACCAGCAATCGGCCATCCTCTCTGTCGAGGCTGTTGCGCAGGACGGCGTGATGACCGGCGGGCGCTCGATCATCCAGCCCTTCGTCGGCGAGCAGGCGGCACCGATCAATGTGCCCGTCACCGAGGGCATGGTGATGCGCGAGGCGGTATTCCTGCTGGCTCAGACCCTGCCCCTGGAGGCCGGGGACAGTATTTCATTCGACTGGTTTGCCTCGATGGCGGGTACTGCGGCGAGCGTTACCATCACGGCCGTAGATGGCGGGCGCATCGATACGCTCAGCGGCCGTCATGACACGATCCGGCTCGAGCTTCGCGGCAGCGTGCCGGAGAATGATATCTATGTGACCGATACGGACGGCGTTCGTCAGGTTGTGCGGATAGATGTTCTGGGTCAGCCCATGCGCTTCGAGGCACTCCCAGTTCCGGCTGAAGACTAGATGCGGGAATTTGTCCCGCTTGCGGCTTGATCGATTCCAGGGCTGAAGTACTGCTCGCGGTACAGGCCCAGCGAATCCGTTTTCAGGACAGAATTGCCCGCTACCAGGCCAATGTACCAGGGCTGGATCGCTAGGCGGCGCCCGTCTTTCGCTGGACGGATTGTCGCGCTTGCCGTTTTGCTCTTGTCGGGCGTTGGCGGGGCCCTATCTAAGGGATTGTGACGAACCCTCGTCGCCCCGCCCGAAAACCCTCCGGGTGGAATGACGAACAGGCGCCGCTGTCCCTCCCCCCAGACCGACAGCGGCGCTTCCTGTTTGGCGAACAGGCTGGAAAGCGCTATGCCGCAAACCAAGGCATTTCCTGGGACGTTTCCATGCGCGTATTCCTGAAAACCCTGCAGGCCCGCCTGCGTGACCCGCGGCAATTCTCCGTGCCTTCGCCCGACCGGCTCTGTCCGATCTGTGGCTATGAAGGCCGTTTCCTGGCTCTGGGGACACCGCCACGCTGGGATGGACGTTGCCCGAATTGCGGCTCGCGGGAACGCCACCGGCTTTTGCATCTCTGCCTCGAGCGCGAAGGCATTGATCTGAAAGACGGCCGCGAAATCCTGCACTTCGCGCCGGAAGGCTATTTCAAGAAGATGATGGGCGATGCGCCCAACTACCACACCGCCGACCTGGTGCCGGGCAAGGCGCGCCATGCCATGGATATGTCCGACATGACGTTCGGGGATGAGAGTGTCGATTGTGTGCTCGCCCACCATGTCCTTGAACATGTGCCGGATGACAAAAAGGCGATGCGCGAGAGCTTCCGGGTTCTGAAGCCCGGCGGGCTGGCGATTTTCTCGGTGCCGCAGAACTGGGCCCGGGCAGAAACCTATGAAAATCCCGAGGTCACGTCCGAGGCCGATAAATACGCGCACTACGATGATGCCGCCCACGTCCGCTATTACGGCCGGGATTTTGCCGATCGCGTCCGTGAAGCGGGTTTCGAGGTTACCGAATGGCGCCTTGAGCCACAGGACGAGCCGAAATACGGGCTCTACAAGGGCGACGTCATCTATCTCTGCCGCAAGCCGGGCTAACTGCGCTCCAGCACCAGGTGAACCGACACCGGGATCACCGGCGTGATCGAATTGAGATTGACGCTGGCCCGCAGCGCATCGAGCCGCTCATCCAGCCCGAAATCGCGAATGTCGACCAGTACAGGTTCAATGCTGGTGACGCTGACCCGGTTTTCCGCCAGGCGGGTGATACGGATATCGGCCCAGGCCTCGCGAACCTCGCCGGAAAAAGCGACGGCCAGCGGCAAGGTCATCGTCATCGGTTCGCCGGTGGTCAGATCATCGAACGCCACCGGATCGACCTGCGCTGAAACTGTGATCTGCGGAAATTCAGGGGTCAGGAAAAAGATGTCCTGAAGCCGGAAATTCCGGTCATCGACATAGGTCTCGACGCTTTCGGTCATGATCGTCAGCTGGATGGCGCCGGTTTCGCTGATCCCGCCCCGGAAACGCTCGAACCGGCTGACCTCGACGACATTGCCATTCTTCACCGAGACGAAGCTGACATCCGACAGGCTGGCCCGGATTTGCCAGTCGCCGCTCTGCACAGGCGCCGGTTGGGAGCAGGCCACCAGGGCCAATGCCACAAAAAACACGCTCCAAGGCTTGAACATCGGGCCACCTTCCTGTTGCTTCGGGCAAACTGTTACCGCGAGTCTAGGACGCCTGCCGTGATTTTCTACCGCAATGTTGCTTCTGTCATGCTGGCGATCGCCATCTGGCAAATTGCCAATGGCCTTCTGAATGTGATCTTGCCGCTGACCATGGCCGAAGCCGGCTGGTCCGGTGTTGCCATCGGTTCCATTGCGTCTGCCTATGCGCTGGGCTTCATGGCGGGGGCATTCTATGCGCCGCGGCTGATATCCCGGATAGGGCATATCCGGTCTTTCGCGGCTGCCGGCGGGTTGGCCGCTGCGGCAACCCTGTTTCTCGGTACAGATACCAGCGTCTATCTCTGGTTTGCGCTCAGATTGATCTTTGGCGCCAGCGCTGCCGTCCTCTTTGCGGTCGCGGAAAGCTGGATTGCGGATGCGACACCGGCTGACAAGCGCGGTGGCGTCATTTCCGCCTATCAGATCGCCGGCCGGGCCGGGATCGTGATCGGCCCCTTCCTGATCGCGGCCGGAGCCGAAGGCGTGGGGGCAGCCCTGTTAACGGCGGGTGCCTTCCTCGCGCTTGCCATCTCACCCATTGCTATTACAGGCAAGGCGCAGCCGGTTCTTCCGGACCGTGTTCCGGGTTCACCGCTGGACCTGATCCGGATTGCGCCCGCCGGTGCCATTGCGGTTCTCACCGCCGGTCTCGTCAATACCGGCGTACTGGCCTTCATTCCGATCTGGGCCGGCAATCTCGGCACACCATCGGAAGACGCCAACATGACCACTGCGGCAGCTCTGGTGATGGGCGTGATCTATGCCGGCTCCATGGCCAGCCAATGGCCTGCGGGGCGAATATCCGATCATTTCGACCGCCGTCATGTCATGGCCGCCCTGGCTGCAGCCTGGGCCCTTGTTTCACTGGTGCTGACGGCATTCGTCGATCCCGGAATTATGCTGGGTGTGATCCTGATCGGCCTTTGGGGTGCGACCTCGCTGGCGCATTACGGTATTGCTGTTGCCCATGCCGCCGACAGGGCCGACCCCGGCGAGCTGCCGACCATGGCATCGGGCCTCTTGCTGGTCTGGGCAGTGGGGTCTGTTATCGGCCCGCTGATAACCGGTGCGCTTTATGCCAGCCCGCTGGGCATGCGCGGCGTATTCCTGTTTTCCGCCCTGGCCGGTTTGGCAATGGCGGGCGCAATGTTCCTTCGAGGGCGCGTCCGGCCGAAAGTCTCCGAGGCCGAGCGCGAGGAGTTCGTCAATCTGCAGGCCACCTCTGCCGCGCTGGTCGAGCCCGGTGAGGAGAGCCCCACTGAATAGCCCCTGCATTTGCACGGTCTGACTCGCATTGCACCGCAACATGCCGGTGTTATAAGCCCCCGGTATCTTTTCGCCTGTCCGCCGATTCTCACGCGAGGCTTCCAGACATGAATATCCACGAATACCAGGCCAAATCCCTCCTCAAATCCTTTGGTGCACCGGTCGCCGACGGTGGTGTCGCCATGACCCCCGCCGAAGCGGAAGCCGCAGCCAAGCATCTGCCCGGCCCTTTGTGGGTGGTGAAGGCGCAGATTCATGCCGGCGGACGCGGCAAGGGCAAGTTCAAGGAGGCCGCAGCGGGTGAAAAGGGCGGCGTTCGCCTGGCCAAATCACCGGCTGAAGTGCGTGAGTTCGCTTCGCAAATGCTGGGCAATACGCTGGTTACCAAGCAGACCGGCCCGGCCGGCAAGCAGGTCAACCGCATCTATGTGGAAGATGGCGCCGACATCGCTCGCGAGCTCTACCTCTCGGTTCTGGTGGATCGCGCCACCAGCCGCGTCGCCTTTGTCTGCTCCACCGAGGGCGGCATGGATATCGAGGCCGTGGCTGAAGAAACCCCGGAAAAGATACACACCGTACATGTCGATCCGGCCGCCGGTTATGCGCCCTATGTGGGCCGCAAGATCGCTGCCGCGCTGGAGCTGGAAGGCGATCAGGTCAAGCAGTGTGTGAAACTGATGGGCCAGCTCTACAAGGCCTTTGTCGAGAAGGACATGGCCCTGCTCGAGATCAACCCGCTGATCGTCACAGACAAGGGCAATCTGCACGTCCTCGATGCCAAGGTCGGCTTTGACAATAATGCGATGTACCGCCATCCGGACATCGCCGAGCTGCGCGACCTGACCGAGGAAGACGAGAAGGAAATCGAGGCCTCCAAGTATGACCTCGCCTATATCGCGCTCGACGGGGATATCGGCTGCATGGTCAACGGGGCGGGGCTCGCCATGTCGACCATGGACATCATCAAGCTCTATGGCGCGGAACCCGCCAACTTCCTCGATGTCGGCGGCGGCGCCTCGAAGGAAAAGGTGACGGCCGCGTTCAAGATCATCACCGCCGACCCGAACGTCAAAGGCATTCTGGTCAATATTTTCGGCGGCATCATGAAGTGCGATGTCATCGCCGAAGGCGTGATTGCCGCGGTGAAGGAAGTCGGCCTGCAAGTGCCGCTGGTCGTGCGCCTGGAAGGCACCAACGTCGAGAAGGGCAAGAAGATCATCTCCGAATCCGGCCTCGACGTGATCCCGGCCGATGATCTCGACGATGCCGCCCAGAAGATCGTGAAAGCGGTGAAGGGCTAGGGAGTCTTGGCCAATCTGTTCCAGATAATCTTCATGATCGGTCTGCCGGTCGCAGCCGGCGGCTTTGCCGCCTGGTATCTGCGCACCCGCCTGGCCGGCATGCGCTGGAACATCTACGCCTTCTCGCTGATGATCGGGCTTCTGACCCCGGTCCTGATCGGTCTTCTGGTCGCGCAGGCCATGATCGGACGCATCGAGAGCACGACAACCCTGGTCATTCCTATGCTGATGGGCGTCTCCGCCGGGACGGGCTGGCTCGCCGGTGCGCTGATGTTCCGCTTCAACGGGAGTGGATCATGACGCAGCGCGAGGACTTCACCTTCTTCCACGAACACCGTGTGCGCTGGGCCGAGGTTGATCCCCAGGCGATCGTCTTCAACGCGAACTATTTCGTCTTCGTCGACCACGCCGTGACCGAGTATTTCCGCGCCAATGACTTGATGTGGGACCGCACGCTGGAACGCGGCTACGACTTCTTCACCGTCAATGCCAATTGCAATTTCCGTAGCCCGGCAAAGCTGGACGAGCTGATCCATATCGGCTTCCGCTGCAAGCGTTTCGGCACGTCCTCGGTGGATTATGCCTTCGGTATTTTCCGCGGCGACGAACTACTGGCGGACGGCACGATGACCTATGTCTGCGCGGATGCCGAAACCCGCCGACCGAAACCGCTTCCCGAGGATTATACCTCGCGCATTCTCGCATTCGAGAAGCACCCTATTGAAACGAAACAAGCTGCCTGAGGTTCGAGACTATGGCCGTACTCGTCGACAAGAATACCAAGGTGATCTGCCAGGGCCTGACCGGCAAGAATGGCACCTTCCACACCGAACAGGCCATGGCCTATGGCACGCAAATGGTCGGTGGTGTGACGCCGGGCAAGGGCGGTCAGACCTGGACTGGCGAGGAGAATTCAGGCTACTCCCTGCCGATCTTCAACACGGTCGGCGAAGCGCGCGAGGCGACCGGCGCCAATGCCACGGTCATCTATGTGCCGCCGCCCTTCGCCGGTGACGCCATCCTGGAAGCCATTGATGCCGAGATCGAGCTGATCGTCACCATTACCGAGGGCGTTCCTGTCTCTGACATGGTCAAGGTCAAGCGCGCCCTGACGGGGTCGAAATCGCGCCTCATTGGTCCGAACTGCCCGGGAGTCATCACGCCGGGCGAGTGTAAGATCGGCATCATGCCGGGTCATATCCACAAGCGCGGCACAGTCGGCGTAGTCTCACGCTCGGGCACGCTGACCTATGAAGCTGTCAAGCAGACCTCGGATGTGGGTCTCGGTCAGTCCACCTGCATCGGCATTGGCGGTGACCCGGTGAATGGCACGAATTTCATCGATTGCCTCGACATGTTCCTGGGCGATGACGAGACCCAGTCCATCGTCATGATCGGCGAGATCGGCGGATCGGCCGAGGAAGAGGCCGCGCAATTCCTGAAGGATGAGGCAAGGAAGGGCCGCTCCAAGCCGGTCGTCGGCTTTATCGCCGGCCGCACTGCGCCTCCGGGACGCACGATGGGCCATGCCGGTGCCGTCGTTTCCGGTGGCAAGGGTGGAGCCGAGGACAAGATCGAAGCCATGAAATCGGCCGGCATCACCGTGTCCGACAGCCCGGCGCGGCTGGGCACGACCATGGTCGAGGTCTTGAAAGGCTAACCGGAAGCACAAAGTGACCGGATGCCGGGCCATGAAAACCGGCATCCATACCGGCAGCAGGGTTTACATGGGGGGTGACCCGCCGGAAACATAACCCATCAGGCGAATTTGCGGGAATCGCCTTACAGGAACGGATATGTCCGAAAACAAGCGCACCGACGCGAACCAGGCTTTCCTTGAAACCTCCTTCCTCTATGGCGGGAACGCCCAGTATGTAGAGCAGATGGCTGCGGCCTGGGCCGAGGATGCCTCTTCTGTGCCTGCCGAATGGCGGCGTTTTTTCGAGGAAAATGGCGTGGACGCAGCGGCCTCCGGCCGTGCTGCGCGTGGTGCCAGCTGGCGGCGGGCCGGTTGGCCGCCCGAGCCGAATGGCGATCTCACTTCGGCGCTGGGGGCGATTGATGCCGCCGCCGAGCCGGCCCTGATCGAGAAAGTTGCCGAGCGTTTGCCGGAGGCCGATCCGGCCGAGATCCGCAAGGCGACTCAGGATTCGATCCGCGCCATCATGATGATCCGCGCCTATCGCATGCGCGGTCATCTGGCGGCGAATGTCGATCCGCTTTCACTCACCAGCTTCGGTCCGCAGCCGGAATTGCAGCCGGAATCCTACGGCTTCGGCCAGGCCGATATGAACCGTGAAATCTTCATTGACGGCTATCTGGGCCTCGAGACCGCGACACCGCGCCAGATGCTGGACATTCTGCGCCGTACCTATTGTTCCACGGTCGGCGTCGAGTTCATGCACATCTCCAACCCGCAGGAGAAAGCCTGGCTGCAGGAGCGCTTTGAGGGACCGGACAAGGGCGTCAACTTCACTGCCGAGGGCAAGAAGGCGATCTTCTCGCGTCTGATCGAGACCGAGGCCTTCGAACGCTTCCTGCACAAGCGTTATCCGGGCACCAAGCGTTTCGGCATTGATGGCGGCGAATCCATGGTGCCGGCGCTGGAACAGATCATCAAGCGCGGCAGCCAGATGAGTGTCACCGACATGATCTTGGGCATGCCACACCGTGGCCGCCTGAACGTGCTGGCCGCCGTCATGGGCAAGCCCTATCATCAGATCTTCCATGAATTCCAGGGCGGCTCCACGCAGGGCGGGGGAGAGTTCGGCTCCGGCGATGTGAAATACCATCTGGGCGCCTCGTCCGACCGGGAATTCGATGGCAAGACCGTCCACCTCTCTCTGACCGCCAACCCGTCTCACCTCGAGGCCGTGGACCCGGTTGTGCTGGGCAAGGCGCGGGCGAAGCAGACCAAATACCGGCGCGAACAGGGCGATGAGGTAAACACCGCCGAACAGGTTTTGCCGCTGCTTCTGCACGGCGATGCCGCCTTTGCTGGCCAGGGCATTGTCGCGGAATGTTTCGGCCTGTCGGGTCTGAAGGGTCACCGCACCGGCGGCGCGATCCATTTCATCGTCAACAACCAGATCGGCTTTACGACCAATCCGAAGGATTCCCGCTCCTCGCCCTATCCGTCCGATGTGGCGCTGATGGTGCAGGCCCCGATCTTCCACGTGAATGGCGACGATCCCGAAGCCGTGGTCTATGCCGCCAAGATGGCGACCGAATACCGCCAGATCTTCGGCAAGGACGCCATCATCGACATGCTCTGCTATCGCCGCTACGGCCACAATGAGGGCGATGACCCGACCTTCACCCAGCCGATCATGTACAAGGCGATCAAGAGTCATCCCACGACGCGCGAGCTCTACCAGCAGCGTCTGGTGGCCGAGGGCGTGCTGACCGATGCCGAAGCGGAGCAGATGGCGCGGGATTTCGACGATTATCTCGAAGCCGAATTCGAGAAGGGACGCGAGTTCAATTCCCGCGATGCCGACTGGCTGGATGGTGTCTGGTCAGGCCTCGGCCTGCCAGAGGATGATGACCGCCGCGGCGAAACCGCCGTACCCGTCGACAAGCTCACCGAGCTGGGCGAGAAGCTGACAGAAATTCCCGAAGGGATCGCCATCCACAAAACGCTGAAACGCGTGCTGGAAGGCCGGAAATCGGCTATCGAGGCTGGCGAGGGGCTCGACTGGGCAACGGCGGAAAGCCTGGCGTTTGCTTCACTTCTGGACGAGGGATTCCCTGTGCGCCTGTCGGGGCAGGATTCCGGCCGCGGCACTTTCTCGCAACGTCACTCGCATATCATCGATCAGGAAACAGAAGAGCGCTATACGCCGCTCAACGAGCTGGGCACCGCGCCCGTTCGCTACGAGGTGATCGACTCGATGCTTTCCGAAGAAGCCGTGCTCGGCTTCGAATACGGTTATTCGCTGTCGGCCCCGAATACGCTGGTCATGTGGGAAGCGCAGTTCGGCGATTTCGTGAATGGCGCGCAGGTCATCATCGACCAGTTCCTGGCCGCCGGTGAACGCAAATGGCTGCGCATGTCCGGTCTCGTCATGCTGTTGCCGCACGGCTATGAAGGTCAGGGTCCGGAACACTCCTCGGCGCGCCTTGAACGGTTCCTGCAGCTGTGCGCCCAGGACAATATGCAGGTCGCGAATTGTTCGACGCCGGCGAATTATTTCCACATTCTGCGCCGGCAGATTCACCGCAATTTCCGCAAGCCGCTCATCCTGATGACGCCGAAATCCCTGCTGCGTCACAAGAAGTGTGTCTCCACCCTGGCGGCGATGGGCGAGGGCTCATCCTTCCATCGCGTGCTCTGGGATGATGCCGACGCCAATGTCCGGCCGGAAGGCGCGACCGAGGTCACCAGCACGAAACTGGTGGCCGAAGACAAGATCCGCCGCGTCGTGATGTGCTCGGGCAAGGTCTATTACGATTTGCTGGAAGCCCGCGAGGAAAAGGGCATCGACGATGTCTACCTGTTGCGGATCGAGCAATTCTATCCGATCCCGGCGCGCTCCATGCTGCAGGAATTCCAGCGTTTTCCGAATGCCGAACTGGTCTGGTGCCAGGAAGAACCCCAGAATATGGGCGCCTTCACCTTCATCCAGCCGACGCTCGACTGGATCCTCGCCCAGACCGGCGGGACACAGACCCGGCCGCTTTATGCCGGACGGTCCGCAGCCGCCTCCACGGCTGCCGGGACCGCCGCCGCCCACAAGGCGGAACAGGATGCACTGATTAACGAGGCTCTGGCCTGAACTCCGAGAGACAAGGACTCAAACCGACATGACCGACATCAAGGTTCCCGAACTGGGTGAATCCGTTTCCGAGGCGACGGTCGGTGCCTGGAATTTTGCCGAGGGTGATGCTGTCAACAAGGATGACATCCTGGTTGAACTGGAAACCGACAAGGTTTCCATCGAAGTTCGCGCCGAGGAGGCCGGCACGCTGACGAAGATCGTCGCCGCCGAAGGCGACACGGTCGAGATCGGCGCCAAGCTGGCCGAGCTGGGTTCGGGCGATGCAGCCGCGTCGGAAGACACGTCGACTGAAGAGCCGGCTGAGGAGGACGCGCACACCGGGGCATCGGCCGACGAAGCGCCTGTCCCGGATGACAGCGCTGGCGAGGGCGGCAATCTCGTCGAGGCGAAGATCCCGGAAATGGGTGAAAGCGTTACCGAGGGGACGGTCGGTGCCTGGCTGGTGGATGTCGGCGCGGCCGTGAAAAAGGACCAGGCCCTGGTCGAGATCGAGACCGACAAGGTGGCCGTGGAGGTTCCCTGCCCGGTCGATGGCGTACTCGAGGAGCGTTCGGCCGAGGAAGGCGATACGGTTTCGCCCGGCGATATCGTGGCGAAGATCCGCGAGGGTGGTTCTGTTCCTGCTGCAGAGCCGAAAGCCGAACCGGCGGCGGAGGAAACTTCACCAGAGCCTGCTCCTTCATCCGAAGTGAAGGCCATGCCGTCTGCGGCCCGTATTGCCGAGGAAGAGAATATCGATCTTTCGAAGATCGAGGGCACGGGCAAGGATGGCCGCGTGACCAAGGGCGATGCGCTCAAGGCTCTGGACGGCGGCGCTGAGGCTCCGGCTTCTGCTGCGCCTGCGCCGGCCGCCCCGCGCGAAGACGATCCGCGCGAGGAACGCGTGAAGATGACCCGTCTGCGCCGCACCATCGCCAACCGGCTGAAGGACGCGCAGAACACGGCCGCCATGCTGACCACTTTCAACGAGGCGGATATGTCGGCGATCATGGCAGCCCGCAAGCAGCACCAGGACGCCTTTGTCGCCAAGCATGGTGTGAAGCTCGGCTTCATGAGCTTCTTCGTGAAGGCCTGCGTCAACGCACTGAAGGATATCCCCAACGTCAATGCAGAGATCGACGGCGAGGATATCGTCTACAAGAATTACTATGACATGGGCGTGGCGGTCTCGACCGAGCGCGGCCTGGTTGTGCCGGTCGTGCGCGGTGCCGACACGATGTCGCTGGCGGATATCGAGAAGAAGATCATCGAGCTGGGCACGAAGGCGCGTGATGGCAAGCTGACCATTGATGAAATGCAGGGCGCGACCTTCACCCTTTCCAATGGCGGTATTTTCGGCTCGCTCCTGTCAACGCCGATCCTTAATGCGCCCCAGTCCGGCATTCTCGGCATGCACAAGATTCAGGAGCGCCCGGTTGCAGAGAACGGCCAGGTCGTGATCCGTCCGATGATGTATCTGGCGCTGTCCTATGATCACCGTATCGTCGACGGCAAGGAGGCGGTGACCTTCCTGGTCCGCGTCAAGGAAGCCCTGGAAGATCCGCAGCGGCTTCTGTTCGATATCTAGGGCGACCGAGAAACCCCTCCCCATTTTCCTGAATTCGCGCTAGCGTTTCAGCGAACAGGGGAGGGTTCATCATGTTTGAAACACAAGCAAAGACGCCGGTCTGGTTCTGGATCGTTGGCGTGATCGGCCTGTTGTGGTTTTCCATGGGCGCGTTTGATTATGTCGCCACGCAATATCGGCTGGATTTCTACATGTCGGAATTCACGCCGGAACAGTTGGAATTCTTTTATGGGTTCCCGGCCTGGTACAAGGCGATCTGGGCGATATCGGTGTGGACGGCCGTGATCGGTTCCGTCCTGCTTCTGATCCGGAACAAGCTGGCCTCGCTGATGTTCTTCATCAGCCTGATCAGCTTCATCGTCAGCGCGATCTACAGCTATGGCTTCACCAATGCGATGGAGATGATGGGCGGCATCGGATCCATCATCTTCTCGATCGTCATCTTTCTTTCGGTACTGGCCTTTTTCTGGCTGGCACGCTGGGCCGCCGGGAAAGGCATCCTCCGCTAGCTTCCGGAGTTGAATCCCGCACGGGGCGGTTCTAGGTAGGGGCCAGTTTCTCCTGCCGCACGAAAGGCCGCCCCATGTCCCAGACCTATGATGTCGTCATTATCGGTGGCGGGCCGGGTGGCTATAATTGCGCCATCCGCGCCGGCCAGCTGGGCCTGAAGACCGCCTGTATCGAGATGCGCGACACGCTGGGGGGCACCTGCCTGAATGTCGGCTGCATTCCCTCGAAGGCCTTGCTGCACGCCTCTGAACTCTACGAGACCGCGGAAAAGGATTTCGCCGGCTTCGGTATCAAGGTGAGCGGTCTCGAAGCCGATCTGGCAAAGATGATGGGCGGCAAGGCCGAGGCTGTGAAGGGCCTGACCGATGGCGTTGCCTTTCTCCTGAAGAAGAACAAGGTCGACCATATCCGCGGCAAGGGCCGGATCGCTGGCAAGGGCAAGGTGGAAGTCGATGGTCCCGACGGCAAACAGACGCTGGAAACGAAGCATATCGTCATTGCCACTGGGTCTGAAGTGACGCCGCTGCCCGGTGTCGAGATTGACGAGGAGCACATCGTTTCCTCAACGGGCGCGCTGGAGCTTAAAAAGGTGCCGGAAAAGCTGGTACTGATCGGCGCCGGTGTGATCGGGCTGGAGCTGGGCTCGGTCTGGCGCCGCCTGGGTGCCGACGTCACCGTGATCGAATATCTCGACCGCATCCTGCCCGGCATGGACAGCGAGATCGCCAAACAGGCCCAGCGCATCTTCAAGAAACAGGGCATGGCGTTCGAGCTCTCCCGCAAGGTCACCGGAATCGAGAAGACCGATGCCGGGCTGGTTGTTGCCACCGAGGCCGCCGATGGCGGCAAGGAAAAGACATTCGAGGCGAATGTTGCCCTCGTCTGCATTGGCCGCCGCCCCTATACGGACGGGCTCGGCCTGGAGACCGTTGGTATCGAGACCGACAAGCGCGGCTTCATTGCCAATGATCACTACAAGACCAGCGCCGACGGCGTCTGGGTGATCGGTGATTGCACGCACGGACCGATGCTGGCGCATAAGGCGGAGGATGAGGGTGTTGCCTGCGCCGAGCGGATTGCCGGAAAGGCAGGTCATGTGAATTACGGCGCCATTCCGGGTGTGGTCTATACCAATCCCGAGATCGCCTGTGTGGGCGCCACCGAGGATGACCTCAAATCCGAGGGCCGCAAATACAAGACCGGTAAATTCTCCTTCATGGCCAATTCGCGCGCCCGCGCAAACCATGAAACCGACGGCATGGTGAAGCTGCTGGCCGATGCCGAGACGGATGAATTGCTGGGCGCGCACATGATCGGCAAGGGTGTCGGGGAAATGATTTCCGAGCTTTGTCTGGCGCTGGAATTCCGGGCCGCCTCCGAAGACATTGCGCGGACATCACACCCGCACCCGACCATGACCGAGGCAATCCGCCAGGCGGCAATGGGGGTCGAAGGCTGGACGATGCAGGCCTAGATCCCGGCATTCTGACGAAAAGTTCAGAGCCAGAATCAAAAACTTGTGGTATTATCCTTGCCATCAGACGAGCGTTTGCGAGGCGCTTTGTCTGTGATCGGACAATTCGGGTTGGGTGGCGTTATCAGGGATGAGCAGCGCCACTTTTACCATGAGAGACGGAGCGGAAATGCTCGAGATCAAGGCTGAAAGACTGAAACTGGTGGCGCTCGATGCGCGGCTCGCCGGGTTGCAATCGAGGGCGCCCGAGGCGTTTTTCGAAGCGCTGGGCGTTCAGTCCGAGGCCAGCTGGCCGCCCGAGCTGATGGACAAGTCCGCCATGGACTGGTGCGAGGAACAGCTGAGCGCACAGCCGGATGCAGAAGGCTGGTATTTCTGGGCCTTCATCTGGCCGGGCTTCATGAGCGGCATGGACCGGCTTGTGGGAGGTGGCGGGTTCAAGGGCCCGCCGGACCAGAACGGTGCCGTCGAGATCGGCTATTCCATGCTGGTTTCGTTCCGCGAGCAAGGCCTCGCCACCGAAGCCGTCAATGCGCTCGTTGAGTGGGCCTTTTCCAGCGGGCAGGTGCGCGAAGTTGTGGCGGAAACCCTGCCGCACCTCATTGCTTCCCAGCGTGTATTGGAAAAGACCGGCTTTGTGGAAACCGGTTCGCGTGAGGAAGACGGGATGAAGATCCTGCGCTTTGCCCTGCAACGCGAGAAAGCGGCCGCCTAGCGGCCGGTCAAATTCCTCAGCTCGTCCAGATAGGCAATCCAGGCCTTTCGCCCCGCAGGGGTCAGCGTCAGCGTGGTTCGCGGCCGGCGATCAACAAAGCTTTTGTCGACAGCGATATAGCCAGCCTCCTCCAGCTTGCGCATATGAACAGAGAGGTTTCCATCCGAAGCCTCTGTCTTCTGCTTCAGCTCGGTAAAGCTGGCCTCGCTGACAGCCGATAGATAGGCCATGATGGCGAGGCGCAGCTTGCCGTGAATGATTTCGTCGAGCGCCCCGGCATTGAAATCGTCCTTACTCATCGCTGGCGCCTGGTTCCTTGCCGAGCAGCCGGAAGCCGGGCAACACGGCGGCGAACAGGATGATGGCGCCGACCAGCAGGTAGAGTTCCGGACGGCCATAGAACGCCGGCGAGAGGGCCGCCCCGGCAATCGACATCCACGCCGGACCGTAGAGCCATTTCTCCGACGACAGGGCTGCGGTGACCGAGAAGGCAATGGCATAGCCAAACAGCGCGATTGTCAGAATGGAATCGAAAAGCAGGGGCGGCGCATCCAGCGCTGTGACCGAAAAGATCACGCCCGCAAAATAGAGCCCGATCCCGATCCCGACATATTGCCAGGCGACCCGGTTGACCCGGTTGCCAATCGAGCCGCAGCCGGGCTTGGCTGCCATGCTGCGTGACGCCAGGAAAGTTGCGATCATGCCCAGCACGCCATAGCCGATCCAGATCGCGCCAAGGGCGGATGCCTCCAGTGGCAGCACGCCGGTCAGGATCGACCAGTGCGCCAGGCAGGCAATGACGCCCAGCCCGCCCCAGATAATCAGATAGCGGCCGCCGACCAACGGCGCTTGGGCGCCGGACTCCGCAACGCTTCGAAGATAGTCGAGATCGGATTGGGAGGACGTGTTCATTTCCTTATCTCCAAATAACTTTAAAACATAAAGTAACAGGAAAAACCGATCGCACAAGGGGAAAGTGAGGCGGGCAATCCCGCTCTGGTCAGGAAGGCATACTCAGTTCCGGCGCGCGCGAGGATGGGCTGCCGCATGCACGCGGGCCAGCTGTTCTCCTTCGACGGCCGCATAGATCTGCGTGGTCGACAGGCTGGCATGCCCCAGCAATTCCTGGATGGTCCGCAGATCGCCTCCTCCCGCAAGGAGGTGGGTGGCAAAGCTGTGGCGCAGGGCATGCGGCGTCGCGCTGGCTGGAAGCCCGAGACGCGAACGCAGATCTGTGGTCAGCGACTGGACAGCGCGCGCGCCCAGGGCACCGCCACGGATGGCCCTGAAGGCGGCTTCTGCCGGGTCGAGAGCAAAGGGGCAAAGCGCGACATAGCGTGCCATGGCCTCGCGCACGGCGGGTAGAACGGGAACCAGCCGTGTCTTCTGCCCCTTGCCGGTGACGCGGATCACCTCGCCCAGCGGAAGGTCGGACCCCGTCAGGGCCAGCGCCTCACTGATCCGCAGACCGCAGCCATAGAGCAGCATCAGAACGGCCTCGTCGCGCGCCGCGACCCAGTCGGGCTTCTCGCGGGCGGCGGTTTCCGCAATCATCTGCCGGGCGGCGTCGGCACTGATGGGCTTTGGCAGGCTGCGCGGCACCTTCGGTGTTTCCACCAGGCCGAGAGCGCTGCCATCCACGCCCCAGCGCCGTTCGATATAGCGATAGAAGCTGCGGACCGAGGACAGGAATCGCGCCAGTGACCGTGCCGAAACGCCCTCGCGCCGCCGGCTGGCCAGCCAGGCACGATAGTCAGAGGCTCTCAGGGAGCCGAGATCGCCGATGCTCAGGCGCGCGCCGCGATGGGCAAACTGGAAATCAAGAAAGCCCTCGACATCGCGTCCATAGCTTTCGACGGTTTTCTCGCTGTAGCGCTTTTCCCCGGCCAGATGATCCAGCCAGGCCGACAGGGCAATATCGGCGGGCGCGCCTACGCCCTCGTCAGCCATTGCGAGAGGCGGCTTTCAATGCCGCGGGCGACGAAGTTGAGAACTTCCGTGCCTTGTCCGGAATGAAACTGATCGGGCTCACGCGCTGCCAGCGCCAGAAGGCCGGTCTGGCCATTGGCCTCGATCCGGCACAGCGCATGGCTGCCCATCTCGCCGCCATAGAGCGTGCGCGCTGTGCGGCGGCTGCATCCGCCAGTGTAGTCATTGTGATCGCCGAGCAGTTCATCCGTCAGGCCTTCGGCGCAGGGATGAATGGCTTCCGAGACAATCATCGGTGTCGAGCCTTCCAGATAGAGGCGGGCCTTGTCGACACCCAGAGCGGCCGGGGCCTCCCAGGCCAGCTTGTAATCCAGCTCGTCCAGATCGGCACAGTCGAACAGGGACAAAACAAAACTCTGCGCGCGGGCCATCAAGGCCAGATTCTCGCGGGCCAGATGGGCCATCGCCTTGTGCCGCTGTCTCAGCTCGCGGACTTCGCCCAGCAGGCGGTCGCGGACAACGCGGCCAAGGTCGGCCACTCCCTCCGGTGCACCCGCCAGATGCGACATCAGCTCGGCATCCCTGCGGACCCAGTCCGGGTTTTCGATCAGCATCTGGCGCAGCATGGCGCGATCCATCGGCGCGGGCGCAGCGCCCGGCTTCTCAAGTAAATCTGTCAATGTCCCACCATCCGTTTTCGGATTTGTATGATGACAGGGATAACAGAAACGCATTGGCGTTCCGTAAACGTGGGTTTCGCGTTTGCAGACAGGACCAGCAAGGCGTCATTATCCACGCGATGACTCGTCCGCCCGCCCTCAAAGCCAAGGCTTCGATCCTGTTCGCGATGCCATTGCCGGAACCGTTTGATTATGCGGTACCTGAAGGCATGGAGTTGCGCGTTGGCGATCATGTCCGCGCGCCGCTGGGGCCGCGCTCGGCGCGCGGCGTGGTCTGGGCGCTGTCAGCCGATGATGGGTCCCGGAACCTGAAATCCGTCGAAAGCGTCTATGATTGTCCGCCCTTGTCGGACGCCATGCGCGAATTCATCGACTGGTCGGCGAAATATTTGGTCCAGCTGCCAGGTATCATGCTCCGCAATGTCCTCCGCAGTGAGGACACGCTGCTGCCGTCTCCAACCGAACTATTATTCGAAGCTTCCGGCATGGAGCCGGATCGCATGACGGACTCCCGCCGCAAAGTGCTGGATGTTGTGGCCGAGCACGGACCTGACAGCGCCGCCGAGCTGGCGCGCCTCGCCGGTGTCACGCCGGGCGTGGTGACCGGGCTAGTGAAGGCCGGCGGGCTGAACCGCATCGAGCGCCCCGCCGATCCGCCCTTTGATCCGCCAGATCCCGAGCGCCCGGGCGTCGAACTCGTCCCGCAGCAGGCCGATGCCGCCGAACAATTGAAGCGCATGGTCAGTGCGGGAGGTTTTCAGGCGGCGCTGCTGGACGGGGTGACCGGTTCGGGCAAGACCGAGGTCTATTTCGAGGCCATCGCGCATGCCCTGCGTGAAGACCCGGACGCCCAGATCCTTGTCCTTCTGCCCGAGATTGCCCTGACCCGGGCCGTCACGGCCCGCTTCATCCTGCGTTTCGGCGCCGAGCCGGCGGTCTGGCATTCCGATCAGGGCCACAAGGAGCGCCGTCGCATCTGGCGCGAGGTGAATGAAAACCGCGCCCGCATTGTCATCGGCGCCCGTTCGGCCCTGTTCCTGCCCTTCCAGAATCTGCGCCTCATCATCGTCGATGAGGAACATGACGCCACTTACAAGCAGGGCGACGGGTTGCATTATCAGGCGCGCGATCTGGCGGTCGTCCGTGCCCGGGCTTCGAAAGCGGCCATCGTGCTCGCCTCGGCCACACCCTCGATCGAGACGCTGGCGAATGCCCGTACCGGCCGTTACGCGCACATCCATCTGCCCGACCGGATCGGCAAGGCCGTCCTGCCAGACGTCACCACGATCGATTTGCGGGAGCACCGCCCGGCCAGGGGCCTGTGGCTCTCCGATCCTTTGGTCGATGCCATGGCCGAAACGCTGCAGCGTCACGAGCAAGTTCTCCTGTATCTCAACCGGCGGGGCTATGCGCCGCTCGTTCTGTGCCGCGATTGCGGGCACAAGATGAAATCCCCCGAAGTTGACGCTTTTCTGACCGAGCACCGCTATACGGGCCGTCTGATCTGCCATCTCACCGGTTTTTCCATGCCACGCCCGGAGAAATGCCCGGAATGCGGGGCGATCGATTCCCTGACCAGTGTGGGCCCGGGCGTCGAACGCGTGGCCGAGGAAGCGCGCGCGCGTTTCCCGAATGCACGGGTGGAAATCCTGTCGTCTGACACCGCCCATTCCGCCGAAGCGCTCTTGTCATTGATTGACCGGATGGAGCGCGGCGAGATCGACATTCTGGTCGGCACCCAGATTGCGGCCAAGGGCCATAACTTCCCCAACCTCACCCTGATCGGTGTGGTCGATGCCGATCTGGGCCTCGCCGGTGGGGATCCGCGCGCCGGGGAACGCACCTACCAGACTCTGGTCCAGGTGGCAGGCCGGGCGGGGCGGGCCGAGCGTCCGGGCCGGGCCCTTCTGCAAACCCATGATCCGGACCATGACGCGATTGCCGCGCTGGTCGCCGGTGATCGCGACCGCTTCATGGAAACCGAGACCATGGCGCGCGAAGTGCTGGGCCTGCCGCCCTTCGGGCGCCTCGCGGCGATCATCATTTCCTCGAAGGATGTCTATCAGGCCGATGATGAAGCCAAGAAATGGGCCAAACGCGCGCCCGATGCGGAAGGCGTCACCATCTGGGGCCCGGCCGAGCCGCGTTATGGCATGGTCCGCGGCTGGCATCGGCGCCGCCTTCTGGTGCGTGGCGAGCGGGATGTTGATATTTCGGCCTATGTCACGGCCTGGAAGCGCCGGATGAAACCACCCGCGGGCGTCCGCATCACCATCGATATCGAGCCTTACAGTTTTGTCTGACCGGCCAGGGTGAAGTCTGAGAGATCGAAGGCCGGGGTTTCGCCTATCGCCAGCGCCAGGGCGGCTTCTCCCACAGCAGGCGCAAATTTGTAGCCATGTCCGGAGCAGGCCGCGATCAGTATCGCGCCATCTTCTGCGGTGTCGATGATGAAGCGGTGGTCCCGCGTATTGGTAAAGCGGCAGACGCCGAAATCATCCGGGGCTGTGCAGTGCGGCAGGACCGCCTTCACGCAATCAGTCAGGATGGCCCGATCTGTTTCGTCCGCCTCGATTGTATCGCGATAGTCCGGTCCCTGTTCTTCCCGGTGATGATAGAGGCCCAGCTTCCATCGCTCCGGCGTGCCTCCCGGAAGGACATAGATCCGGCGCCCGTCGGGAAAGACCCGCTGGAAGGGCGGCACATTCTGCGGGCCGTCAAACCAGCCGATGACCTGACGTTCGACGGTGAGAGCGCTTTCCAGCCCGGCATGAAAGTCTCCAGCCCAGGGACCGGCAGTGTTGATCAGGCGTTTCACGTCGTGATGGCCGTAAGATGTGTGCAGCCGGAATCCCTCGGGTCGTGTTTCAACCCGGATCACCGGGCAGGCCCAGTGTAGTGCTGCGCCGTTCGCTTCAGCCAACCCGGCCATCGCGGCATTGGCGGCATCGCTCCGCAGATAGCCGCTGCCCGGCGCATGGATCGCCATCAGGTCATCCGGCAAATCCATCGCTGGAAAGCGCTGGCGCAATTCGCCCGCCTCCAGAACCTCGAACGCCTGTCCCGACGCGTCGGCACTCGCCAGCGCTTCGGCGATGAAATCGCTGCCTGCGATGCCGATATCCAGGCCACCGGTTTCAATGAATAATCGCTCGCCGGTGTCCGCCTCCAGTTCCGGCCAGAGCGCATAGGCGCGATCGAGAATTCCGGTATAGAGCGTGCCTTCCGAATAGATCCGCCGGATCATCCGGGTCTCGCCATGGCTGGACCCGCTGGAATGGCCCCGTTCGAACCGGTCAAAACCGGTCACGGAGAGGCCTTTCCGGCTGGCCATCCAGGCGCTCGCCAAACCCATCGCGCCCAATCCGATGATCCCGATCTCGTGCATGAACCGCCTCCTGGCCCGCACTGTGAGACAATCGGCCTACCGATCAAGCGGCGAAAACCCTGCCGCAAGCGGGTTGCCGCTCATAAGCCCCTGTGCTAAGCGGGCGCCCGACTGGAGAAGCGCGCGTCTTACGGGCGAAAGCGTGCTCCAAATTTCGCAACGTTCTCAAGTGCTTGGTGGTTGAGCCCTTCGACTCGCCAACACATTCGGCAAAGGCAGGCGACAGAACGATCCGATGAGTGGCGATACCGCGACAATCACCGGCGCAGCCGGACGTTATGCCAGCGCCCTTTTCGAGCTGGCCCAGGACGCGAAACTGGCCGACAAGGTCGAGGCCGATATGGCCGCCCTTGGCGCCATGATCGTGGAAAGCGAAGACCTGTCGACGGCGATGAAAAGCCCGCTGGTTGATGGTGACGCCAAGATGGGTGTCATTGCAGCTCTGGCTGACCAAGCCGGTTTCCAGACCCTGACGAAGAATGCGCTGATGGTCGCTGCCGAAAACGGCCGCGCCGGCGAGCTGGCTTCCATGGCTTCGGCCTATGTGAAACTGGCGGCTGAAGCGCGCGGCGTGGCCTCGGCCAGTGTAACCGCTGCCGTGAAGCTCACGGCGAAGGAAATTGACGCCCTCAAGGCGTCCTTGAAACGTGCCCTCGGGCGCGAGGTTGACGTCCGGACCCAAGAGGACCCGGATATTCTCGGCGGGCTGATCGTTCAGGTCGGTTCGCGCATGTATGATTCCTCCCTTCGGACCCAGCTCGAAGGACTCCGGACAGCGATGAAAGAGGCTTGAGTAGCGCCATGGACATCCGTGCCGCGGAAATTTCCGCAATCCTGAAAGACCAGATCAAGAATTACGGCGCCGAGGCCAAAGTCTCGGATGTAGGCCAGGTGCTCTCCGTCGGTGACGGTATCGCCCGCGTCTACGGCCTGGACGAAGTGAAAGCCGGTGAGCTCGTCGAGTTCCCGGGCGGCGTGAAGGGCATGGCCCTGAACCTCGAGCGCGACAATGTCGGCTGCGTGATCTTCGGCGACGACCGTGGCCTCAAGGAAGGCGACACCGTCAAGCGTCTCGGCGCGATCGTCGATACCGGCGTCGGCAAGGGCTATCTGGGCCGTGTCGTCAATGCGCTGGGCGAACCGATCGACGGCAAGGGCCCGATCGACGCGACCGAGCGCCGCCGTGTGGACGTGAAGGCTCCGGGCATCATCCCGCGTAAATCCGTGCATGAGCCGATGGCAACGGGCATCAAGTCGATCGACGGCATGATCCCGGTTGGCCGTGGCCAGCGCGAACTGATCATTGGCGACCGTCAGACCGGCAAGACCGCCATCGCCATCGACACCATCCTGAACCAGAAATCGGTCAACGACACCGACGATGAGAGCCAGAAGCTCTACTGTGTCTATGTCGCTGTCGGTCAGAAGCGTTCCACCGTTGCCCAGATCGTGAAGACGCTCGAGGAAAACGGTGCGATGGAATACACCACCGTGATCGCCGCCACCGCGTCCGATCCGGCCCCGATGCAGTTCCTGGCTCCGTTCACGGCCTGCGCCATCGGTGAATATTTCCGCGACAACGGCATGCATGGCCTGATCGTTTATGATGACCTGTCCAAGCAGGCTGTGGCTTACCGCCAGATGTCCCTGCTGCTGCGCCGCCCGCCGGGCCGCGAAGCCTATCCGGGTGACGTCTTCTATCTGCACTCCCGCCTGCTGGAACGTGCGGCCAAGATGAATGACGAGATGGGCGGCGGTTCGCTGACGGCTCTGCCGGTCATCGAAACCCAGGCCAATGACGTGTCGGCCTACATCCCGACCAATGTGATCTCGATCACGGACGGCCAGATCTTCCTTGAAACCGATTTGTTCTACCAGGGTATCCGCCCGGCCGTGAACGTCGGTCTCTCGGTGTCGCGTGTGGGTTCTGCTGCCCAGACCAAGGCGATGAAGCAGGTGGCCGGCAAGATGAAGGGTGAACTCGCCCAGTATCGTGAAATGGCCGCCTTCGCCCAGTTCGGTTCCGATCTGGATGCCGCAACCCAGCGCCTGCTGAACCGCGGCCAGCGCCTGACCGAGCTCCTGAAGCAGCCGCAATTCTCGCCGCTGACGATGGAAGAGCAGGTCTGCGTGATCTTTGCCGGTACCCGCGGTTATCTCGACAACGTCAAGGTGGGCGATGTCCGCCAGTACGAAGCCGAGCTTCTGCGTCACCTGCACGCCGATCATGCTGATCTTCTCAAGACCATTCGCGACGAGAAGAAGCTGAGCGACGAAACCGAGGGCAAGCTGTCCTCCGTCGTTGAAGCCTTCACCAAGAACTTCGCGTAAGGGACGGGAACCGGGAGAGCCGCATGGCTTCACTCAAAGACCTTCGCAATCGCATCGCCAGCGTGAAATCCACGCAGAAGATCACTAAGGCGATGCAGATGGTGGCAGCCGCCAAGCTGCGCCGGGCACAGGACGCTGCCGAGGCAGCCGGACCCTATGCCGGGCGCATGGCGTCGGTCATGGCGAATCTGTCGACCTCGATGAAGGATTCGCCGGGTGCGTCTCCGCTTCTGGTCGGCACCGGAAAATCGGACACCTATCTGCTGGTTGTCATGACGGCGGATCGCGGCCTTTGCGGTGGTTTCAACACCAATATCGTCCGCAAGGCCCGCGAGCGGGTTAACGCTCTGCAGTCGGATGGCAAGACGGTGAAGATCATCACCATCGGCAAGAAGGGTGCGGATCAGCTGAACCGCCTCTACAGCCAGCTGATCGTCAAGCGCTTCGACCTGGCCGGTGGCAAGAGTGTCGGCAAGGAAGCCGCCGGTGAATTCGGTTCCATCGTCCGCGAGATGTTCGAGGCCGGTGAATTCGACGTCTGCGAACTGATTTCGTCCGAATTCGTTTCGGTGATCTCGCAGAAGCCGCGCACCCAGACGCTGATCCCGGCGGTCGATGCCATTGATGAGGGCGTTGAGCGCCCGGATCTTGGTGGCGCCGTTTACGAATACGAGCCCGATGAGGAGGAAATCCTCAACGTGCTCCTGCCGCGTTATGTCGACACCATCCTGCTCTCGGCCCTGCTCGAGAACGCAGCCGGTGAAATGGGCGCCCGCATGGCCGCGATGGACAATGCCACGCGCAATGCCGGCGAACTGATCGACAAACTGAACCTTATCTATAACCGCACACGCCAGGCCAAGATCACGACGGAGCTGACTGAGATCATCTCCGGCGCCGAGGCCTTGTAAGTTACGTCCTGGAAGGAAATATCGAGATGGCACAGCTCAAAGGACGCGTTGCTCAGATTACGGGCGCTGTTGTCGACGTCGAATTCGACGGCGGCCTGCCGGACATTCTGAACGCTGTTGAAACCAAGAATGGCGACCAGAAGCTGGTCCTGGAAGTGGCTCAGCACCTGGGTGAAAACACGGTCCGCACGATCGCCATGGACGCGACCGAAGGCCTGCAGCGCGGTGCTGAAGTCGTGGACACCGGCTCGCCGATCACCGTTCCGGTGGGTCCGGGCGTGCTTGGCCGCATCCTGAACGTCACCGGCGACGCGATCGACGAAGCCGGCGATGTCGCCTCCGACATCCGCGCTCCGATCCACCGTCCGGCCCCGTCCTTCGAGGAGCAGGCCACGGAAGCGGAAATCCTGCCGACCGGTATCAAGGTTATCGACCTGCTCTGCCCGTACGCAAAAGGCGGCAAGATCGGCCTGTTCGGCGGTGCCGGCGTGGGCAAGACGGTTCTTATCCAGGAGCTGATCAATAACATCGCCAAGATGTTCGGTGGTTACTCGGTCTTCGCCGGCGTGGGTGAGCGCACCCGCGAAGGTAACGACCTTTACTGGGAAATGATCGAATCCGGCGTGAACAAGGACCCGTCCAAGGGTTCGGTTGAAGGTTCGCGTTGCGCCCTGGTCTTCGGTCAGATGAACGAGCCGCCGGGTGCCCGTGCCCGCGTCGCTCTGTCCGGTCTCGCCCAGGCAGAATATTTCCGCGATGAAGAAGGCAAGGACGTTCTGTTCTTCGTCGACAACATCTTCCGCTTCACCCAGGCCGGTTCGGAAGTGTCCGCCCTCCTGGGCCGGATCCCGTCCGCCGTGGGTTATCAGCCGACGCTGGCCACCGACATGGGTGCCCTGCAGGAGCGGATCACCTCGACCAAGAAGGGTTCGATCACCTCGGTGCAGGCCGTTTACGTGCCGGCCGATGACCTGACCGACCCGGCTCCGGCCACCACCTTCGCCCACCTGGATGCCACCACGGTTCTGAACCGGGCCATCTCGGAAAAGGGTATTTACCCGGCTGTGGACCCGCTCGACTCCACCTCGCGGATCCTCGACCCGCGCGTTGTCGGCGAAGACCACTACGAAACGGCCCGCCGCGTGCAGGAAATCCTGCAACGTTACAAGGCCCTCCAGGACATCATCGCCATCCTCGGCATGGACGAGCTGTCGGAAGAGGACAAGCTGATCGTGGCCCGCGCCCGGAAAGTGGAACGCTTCCTGTCGCAGCCGTTCGACGTGGCTGAAGTCTTCACCGGCTTCCCGGGCATCCAGGTGCCGGTCGCTGACACCGTGAAGGGCTTCAAGGCCATCGTGGACGGCGAATACGACCACCTGCCGGAACCGGCCTTCTACATGGTCGGCACCATTGAGGACGCCGTGAAGAAAGCCGAAGCCCTGGCTGCTGAAGCCGCCTAGATCTTCCGCTTCATTGGATTTTGGAAAGGCCGGTCATCGCGACCGGCCTTTTCTTTTGCGATTGACCCCGTCAAACTCTTCGCCAGACCGGGGGAACGATCCATGAAATTCATCGCCGCGATCGCAAGCCTGCTCCTGATCGCCGCTTCGCCGCCGCCTCCGCCGCCGGACGCGCCGGAGATCGCGCAGGGCGAGTTCGACGGGTATGATGGCGCAATCCTGTGGAATGCCTGGCGGCGCGCGACCTATGACGCGGCGGCCAATGGTGCGCTGGAGGCTTATGACAGCTATAATGCCGATCAGCCTGGTGCCATGATCGGAGCGTTGGGGCCACGCGGCCGGCGCGGGTCGCCCTTCTACTGGACCGAAACATTCCGCTTTGCTTACAACGAGATATGCCAGGGCGACGAGTGCCAGTGGCGTTATCATCATGTGAATGTCGAGGGCGAGACAACAGATTTCGATGCGATTGCCGAGCGCCTTTTCGATGGTGCGGCCGCCGCCGGATATCTGCGCGCAAACGGTCTGGAACCCGGACAGGATATTCCGGCGGACCATCGCGCGTTCGGGCGACAGGCCGAACTGGATGAAGCCGTCGCAGAACGCATTCGTCTCGTCAGCTATCTGGAAAGCGAGTGCCCGGATGTCGCGCATTGGCAGCAGCGATACGAGAGCCAGATCCCGCCGCCTGTGGCGACACCGGCAGGCGAAATTCCGCCGCATCCACTGCCGCCCCTGCCATTCAATGTTGCCATGCAGCTCGATATGCCGGGCTGGGCGGTCGGTTCTGACGAGCTTTGGGTGCGCCGCGAGGACTCAAGGGACCGTATTCTTCTGAACATTCTGGGCGCCATGCGGCCGTCTTGCTGAGGGCTGTCCGGAACGACGGTGACATCCCCTCTCCACAAGCGCGAAAAGGCCTGCTAAAAGCCGCCGCGAAAGACGAGGATTCGACATGGCCGACAAGCTTCACTTTGATCTGGTTTCTCCCGAGCGCCGCCTGTTCCAGGGCGAGGTCGATATGGTCGTTGTGCCGGGCGAAGAAGGTGATTTCGGTGTGCTGCAGGGGCACGCTCCGGTAATGAGCGCAATCCGCTCCGGCGCGATTGCTGTCCATGATGGCAATGATGTCACCCGGACCTTCATTCATGGTGGTTTTGCCGAAGTCACCCCGGCCGGTCTGACGGTTCTGGCCGAGGAGGCCATTGACCTCACCCAGGTTGACCGCGATCAGTTGGCCAAGGACCTCACCGAAGCGCGCGAAGACATCGGCCTTGCCCGCGACGATCACGAACGTCATGTCGCGGAAGCGAAAGTCGCCAAGCTCGAGGCGCTGACCGAAGCGCTGAACGGCTGATCGGCCTTACCGACATTATCGGATTTGCTGGCGTTGCCTGCGTCCTGTTTGCCTATTTCTGGCAGCAGACCAAGGGCGTCCGCGATGATGACTGGCGTCATCCCGTCATCAATGGCATTGGCGCCGTGCTCTTGCTGGTATCGTTGATCTACAAACCAAATCCGGCTTCGATCGCCATCGAGTTCTGCTGGTTCGGGATTAGTGTGATCGGACTGGTGCGAGCCTTGCGCAACCGTCAGCGCGCGAAGCGCGAGAATTCCGACGCCACAATCTCGTAGACCGGCTGTTTCCAGCCGATGATCAGGGGTGGCACATTCTCCAGCCTTTCCCACCGCCATTGATCAAATTCCTGCGGTGGCACAGCGGTAAGGTCAAAATCCTCGTCCTTGCCCAGCCAACGGAAAGCGAACCAGCGCTGTTTCTGGCCTTTCCATTTGAACCGCTTCTGATCCGGCCGCGCCGGCAGATCTGTTGGAAAGTCATAGGCCAGCCATCGATCAATGGATCCGAGCAATTCGAGTTGCTCAGGGCGGGCACCGGTCTCCTCCCAGGCCTCGCGCCGGGCCGCAGCTTCGGCATCTTCGCCCTTGTCCATTCCGCCCTGTGGAAACTGCCAGATATGGTCGCCTGATACGTCCGCGCGGCGTCCGATCCAGACCAGCCCGTCCGGATTGAACAGCACAGTGCCGGCATTGGGCCGGTGCTGCGGATAGGGATCGTCCATCAATGACGGTTTTCTGCGGCGGATGCGGTGCGCGCCGGACCGCCGCGTTCGGCCTGTTGCCGGGCCATGACGGCCGAAGGTGGTGCTAGCGCATAACCCCGCGCTTCGAGGCCCTCGGTCCATCGGGCAATCTGATCCACGGTCGAACGATAAGCGAAGCCGGCCCCGATGGATGAGCCATTCTGCAGAGCCAGCGCCTCAAGCGTCAGCAGCCGGTCATCGACGGCCGAGGGTGAGGGGTCCTCATCCAGTACGCGATCGGCGATGCCCCAATGGGCCTGCGCGCCATCGCCTGCGGCCTCGATGGTCGAGCGGCGTCCCGTGCCGTCATGCAGGAAGGCCACGCCCCGCTCCTCCAGTGTTGTCATGACATGCTCCAGCGCGGGCTCGGAGGTCGAGAAGCGGGCGCCAAGATAATTCGTCATGGCGAAATAACCGGTCGCCTGGCTCATCAGCCAGTAGAGGCGGCGGGAATTTTCCGCATTGGTCGCATCGGCCAGCAATGTGTGCGGACCGGGGTCGTTATTGGGATAGTCGAAAGGTTCCATCGGAACCTCGATCAGGACTTCGTGTCCGGCCGCGCGGGCGCGGTCGATCCAGCTTTGCAGATCGCGGGAATAGGGCGCAAAAGAGAGCGCGACTTCCGGCGGCAGATCATTGATAGCAGCTTCCGTGACGGCGCGATTAAGGCCCATGCCGCCGATCACGACCGAAATCATCGGCATGTTGGGATCGCCATGCCAGGGCCGCGCGTAGGCCTGGTCCGGGCGAGTGCCGTCGGGGCCGATAGATGGCAGAGGGCCAGAAGGGCCTGGCGTTGTCAGCCCTGCCAGCGGTGCTGCAACCAGCGCTTCCGGATTGGTCTGACCGGCATGTTCGGCCTCGGCGCGAGCCGGATCGGACCCGTGTTCCGGCTGCGGGGCCTCGAAGGTTTCCGGCGCGCCTGACAGGGAGGGCTCGATTTCCGTGTCGGTCTGGGTGAATTCGACCGGACGGCGAACTTCGGCAGTGTGGACCTCTTCCGCGCGGACGACCGGCGCTGGACCGAGGGCCTGCCGGGCGACCGGCGGGCGTCCATCGGCATCACCGAGAAAGGCGATCAGCGTTGCGCCCAGGGCAAAAAACAGCGCAGCGCCTAGCCCTGCAAAGGCTGGCCCCTTGAAGGCGGAAGCGGCGCTGAATGTCGAACTGCTCATGTCCGTCGGGCCCGTCACAGTCAGGTTTTCCGGCCGAATCACTTCAGCCGGACATCAGACTGATTGCTGCCCGTTGGCGGGTAAGAAAGGGTTAAGATGCGTTGTGCGCACCTGCGCCTATTGCAGGGAAGCCTGCTCGCTTTCGGTCAGTGCGCCGAGAATTTCCAGCGCACGATCCAGCTGGAAATCGCCGTCATAATCCTCCGGCGGCATTTCGACAGCGGCCAGATTATCATCCTCACGGCTGTTACCGGTGTCATTGGCCAGCGCGCCATCCAGCGAGGCCTCGCTATAGCGCTCCTCATCTTCCTCGATGATGCGGTGCGAAACGAGCCAGTTCGGGACAATGCCCGTGGCCTGGATAGACCGGCCGGACGGCGTGTAATAGCGGCCCGTGGTCAGGCGAAGGGCGCCATCGCGGCCACCGCGCAGCGGGATGATGGTCTGAACCGAGCCCTTGCCGAAACTGGTCATGCCGACCAGCGTCGCGCGCTCACGGTCCTGCAGGGCACCGGCAACGATTTCCGAGGCACTGGCAGAGCCCTCATTGATCAGCACGACAATCGGCGCGCCATTGATCATGTCGCCCGGACGGGCATTGTAACGCTGGTTTTCGCCCGGATTGCGGTAGCGCGTGGTGACGATCTCGCCGCCGTCCAGGAAAGTGTCTGTCACACCGATGGCCTGATCCAGCAGCCCGCCCGGATTGTAGCGCAGATCGATGACCACGCCGGGAATGTTGCCGTCAAAAGCTTCGCGCATCTCGGCCACGGCCTCGTGCAGCGTCTCGGTTGTGTGTTCATTGAATCCGGCAATCCGCAGATAGCCGAAGCCCTCTTCCTCGCGCCAGGCGACGGTGCGCAGCGGAATGGTCTCGCGCACCAGATTGAGATCGAATTCCTCTTCGCTCTCACGGAGAATGGTGATGGTCACCGGTTCTCCGATCGGACCCCGCATCAGATCAACGGCCTGATCGGTCGAGAAACCGACGATCGACTCGCCATCTACGGCGATGATCTGATCGCCCGGCTGGATACCGGCGCGTCCGGCTGGCGTGTCCTCATAGGGCGAAACCACGGTGATCAGATCGTCACGCGTGGTGATTTCCATGCCGAGGCCGCCATATTCGCCGCGGGTCGAGACCTGCATGTCCTGGAAGCTGTCGGGAGAAAGATAGCTGGAATGCGGATCCAGGCTCTCCAGCATGCCTTCAATGGCCGCCTCGATCAGAGCGCCGTCATCAATGTCGGTGACATAATCTGCCTCAACCCGGGACAGGACATCGCCGAACAATTCCAGATGCCGGTAGGTGTCTTCGCGCGAGGACGAGGTCTGGAAACCTTCCGCCGAGACGGCCAGGGCACCGGCGCCGAGAGCAAAAGCAATGGCTGCTGCAATGAAATTCAAACGCATGGTCACGAGTCCTTTTCTCTCGTCCCGCTCTATCCAGACCGCGTTCCGGTCCTCAGCCAGGGCCGGGGATCGATCGCGGTTTCTTCCCGCCGGATCTCCAGATACAAATCTGGTGCCGTTTCGCCCGATGTCGGCATTTCACCGACAGGCTCTCCGGCCAGAACCGACTGTCCGGCTTCGGCATAAACCGCGCCCAGACCGGCCAGAACAACATAGTAGTCGTCGCCAACGCTCAGGATCAATAGTCCGTTATATGTATTAAATGATCCCGCATATTCCACCCGCGCATCAAACGGGGCGATGACCTGACCGCCTCGGCGGGCCCGGATACGGATTCCGTCTATGGGATCGCCATTCTCGTCATCCTGCCGGAAAGCCAGCACGACAGGCCCCTCTACAGGCGGCCGGAGCTGTCCCCTTGCATCGGCAAAGCGCAGCGTTTCAATCGGTGCCATGGCGGCTCGCGCGGCCACTAGGCCGTCCTCCGGGCGCAAGACGGGGTCGGGGATTGTCTCGGGACGGATCAGCCGCCGCGGATTAAAGCGCGGTGAAATTTCTGTCATCCCGCGCAAGGTTTCGAGCAATTCGCGCAATGTCCGGGCCTGCTCGCCCGCAGTTGCGGCGACATCAGCCAGTCTCTCCGCGTCACCACGATGCCGGGATTCCAGCCGCCGGCGTTCGGCAATCAGCTCCCGGATTTCGGCTTGGTTGGCCGCCAACTGGTCCTCGGTCGACATCAGCGCGCCGCGCTCGGCTTCCAGTTCTGTACGGACCGAACGCAAATTCTCCAGCTCTTCCGCCAGAGCCTCGGCGCGGCTTTGCAATTCAGGCGTGATCGCGGCCAGAAGGCTGGCCGCGCGGGCGGCTTCCTCGGCTTCACCGGGGGCGGTGGCCAGCGCCGGTGGGGTTCCGCGTTCGATCCGCTGCAGAGCCGCCAGCACGTCAATCAGCGCTTCGCGATCGCTCAGCAGTCGCTCCAGAATGCCGGATTCCTGTTCTGCCAGCTCAGCAATATGGGCTTCAATATCTAGCGCGCGTTGTTCATTGGCGGTTGCCCGGCCCGCGGCCGTGACCAGGCGCGTCTGCAGCGCCACGATCTCAGCGGCCAGGGCGTTCGCCTCGCGTTGCGCGGCCTCTGCCTGTTCGCGGGCCTCGGCCTGTTCCTGTTCCAGCCGCTCGATCTCGTCCGGATCCGGCGGCGTAGCCGGGGTCTGGAGCAGGAGAACAAGGACAGCGGGCCACATGAGATCAATCCCGGTGATAGGGCGCGCCGGACAGAATCGACACGGCGCGGTATAATTGCTCGGCCAGCATGGCCCGAACCAGCATGTGCGGCCAGACGGCTTTTCCGAAGGATAGTGTGAGTTGTGGCGATCCGAAGGCGGAGCGGTCCAGCCCGTCAGCCCCGCCGATCACGAAGCAGGCCTCGCGGATACCATCATCACGCCAGCGGCCCAGAATGTCTGCCAGTTCGCGCGAGGAAAGCGCCTTGCCCCGCTCATCCATCAGGCATAGCGCACAGCCTTGCGGCACTTGCGCAGCCAATGCCTCCGACTCAGCGGTTTTCCCGTTGATGGAGCGGATATCAATCTCGGTTTCCTGAAGAGGTCCCAGCCCGATGGCCGGCCCGCCACCCCGGATTCGCTCGGCATAGCGTTCGATCAGTTCGCGTTCGGGGCCGGACTTCAACCGGCCGGCCGCGATGATCCGTAAAAGCATGAAATCTAGCTGTCAGCGCCCTGTGGCGGCTCTACCGACCACATGCGTTCAAGATTGTAGAATGTGCGGACTTCCGGCCGGAAAATGTGCAGCACGACATCCCCGGCATCGATCAACACCCAGTCGCCGGCTTCCAGTCCTTCTGCCCGCGCCTTGCCCATGCCTGTTTCCTTGAGCTTGCGGAGGACATGGTCGGCAATAGCGCCGACATGGCGGTGCGAGCGGCCGGACGCGATCATCATGAAATCGGTAACCGAGGATTTCCCACGCAGGTCAATCGATAGAATGTCTTCCGCCTTGTCGTCCTCCAGAACGCCCATGATCAGGGCTTCGAGGGCTTCGCCGGCATGTTCGTCCTTTGGCGGAAGAACCGGGGCGGCTTCGGCGGCCTTGGCCGTCCGTTCAGTTTGCGTGGTCAGCGGTCTGCTCCTTGGTACGTTTGCCAGACAATACTAGCACAGACCTCAGGCGCGTTCGAGCCAGTAGAGTGTGAAATAACCGCGTTCATCACTCCAGTGTGCCTTCACGGTCAGCCCTGCGGAAGCCGCCAGCGCACCAAAGCGGTCGATCGTGAACTTGTGAGAGTTCTCTGTGTGGATGGTCTCGCCCATTTTCATGGCGAAGGTTTTTCCCGAAACCGTGAATGTCAGGTCATGCTCGGCGACCAGATGCATCTCCACGCGAGCCAGTTCGGAATTCCAGACAGCGCGATGAGAGAAAGCATCGATATCAATATCTCCGTTCAGCTCGCGATTGATCCGGGTCAGCAGATTCAGATTGAAGGCCGCGGTCACGCCTTGCGTATCGTCATAGGCTGTTTCCAGCACTTCGGCGGACTTGACCCGGTCGGCACCGATCAGAATGGCATCGCCCGCCCGCAGCCAGCCGCGAAAGCGCTCGAGCAGCGATTTTGAGCCGGCGGGTTCGAAATTTCCGATCGTGGAGCCCGGAAAGAAGACGAGGCGCTTGCCATCCGGGATTGGCAGGTCATCAATGGGCACGGGCTGAGTGAAATCGGCACAGACTGCGCCGACAGACAGCCCGTCAAAGCGGGCGGCTAGATCCTCGCAGGCGGCGACGAGATGGTCCCTGGAAATATCGAGGCCGATATAGCCGGCAGGCTGGTCCAGTGCGGTCAGCAGCTTGTCGATTTTCACGCTGGAACCGGATCCGGGCTCGATCACCACGGCACCCGGCCCGGCCATTTCGGCAATATCCCCTGCAATCGTGTCGAGAATGCCCAGCTCGGTCCGCGTGACATAATAGTCGTCGGTTCCGGTGATATCATCGAACAGGGCCGAGCCTCGCGCATCATAGAAATGCTTGGGCGGAATAGACTTTTGCGGCTTGGCCAGCCCGGTCAGAACATCCTCGAGGAAGCGGGATTTCGGCGGATGCAGATCTTCAAAGAAGGAAAGCCCGCCAGCTTTCTTTGACGATGTCATGGAAGGCGCTCGGCTGCGGCTGACATTCAGGGTGTGTCGCCGCGAAGAAGCGACGAAGCTTCGCTGTGTAAACGTTCTGTCAGATAGGTCCACCCCGGGGGCGATGTCCGGCCTAGCATTTTTGCGCGGGCTTCGCTGACGCGGGCCTGCGCCATCTGGCGGGCGGCGGGCGACAGACGGGCACGGACCGGATCCTGCGGCCGGGCAATAATTGCGATCGGCGTCGTCGCCGCAATGTCCTGCCAGCGATGCCATCGGTGGAAGTTTTTCAGATTGTCTGCCCCCATGATCCAGACAAAACGCACGCCCGGATACCGGTCCTGGAGGACCTTGATCAGTTCCGCCGTTGTCCGGATACCGGTGCGGCTCTCGATATCGCTGACCACCATGCGAGGGCCGGCCGCCATTTCCTGAACGCCGATATAGCGGCGCAGGAAGTCGCCGGCCTGTCTTTCCTTGAGCGGGTTCTGGGGCGACACAATCCACCACACCCGGTCCAGCCCCAGCTTTCTCAGCGCGGTTTGCGCGACGTGCAGATGCCCGCGATGTACCGGATCAAAACTGCCGCCGAACAGGCCCACTGTCATGCCGGGCTTCAGGGCCTCGCCCTTGAGGGGAGCGGCCCGGCGGCCACGACGAATCGCGCCGGAAAACCTTACCGGGGACGATCGCCGGCTCACGGTGTCCAGGGCTCCTCGGGTTCGGCAGTCTCTTCAATTTCTTCGCCGCGGGCTTTCCTGATCTGGTCCCAGACGGCGAACAGCGCCTCGCGGACATTTTCCTGGCTGGCACCGGAAATCGTCATCACCGGCTTGCCACAGGCCGCTTCCAGTTCGGCGATCTTGTCGCCCAGCTCGTCCTCGGGGATCGCATCGATCTTGTTCAGCGCGACGATTTCAGGCTTGTCCGTCAGACCGCTGCCATAGGCTTCCAGCTCGTGGCGGACGGTTCTGTACGCTTCGCCGACATTCTCCTGCGTGCCATCCACCAGGTGCAAAAGCGTGGCGCAGCGCTCGATATGGCCCAGGAAACGGTCGCCAATCCCGGCGCCTTCATGCGCGCCTTCGATCAGGCCAGGAATGTCGGCGATCACGAAACGCGCGTCAGAGGCCAAATCCACGACGCCCAGATGCGGGTGCAGAGTGGTGAAAGGATAGGCGGCAATCTTCGGATGCGCGCGGCTGACGGCTGAGAGAAAGGTCGACTTGCCGGCATTCGGCAGGCCGACCAGGCCGGCATCGGCAATCAGTTTCAGCCGCAGCCAGATCCAACGTTCAACGCCCGGCTCGCCCTTCTGGGCATGCCGCGGGGCCTGATTGGTCGAGGATTTGAAAAACGCATTGCCCTTGCCGCCGCGCCCGCCTTCCATCAGCAGGACGCGCTGGCCGGGTTCGGTCAGATCCAGCAGCACGGTCTCGCGGTCCTCGTCCAGGATCTGTGTGCCCACGGGCAGTTTCAGGACCACGTCCTTGCCGGCGGCGCCCGTGCGATTGGCGCCCGACCCGCCATCACCCTTGGCGGCCTTGAAGTGCTGCTGGTAGCGATAGTCGATCAGCGTGTTGAGGCCCTCGACGGTCTCGGCCCAGACATCGCCGCCCTTGCCGCCATCGCCGCCATCCGGGCCGCCGAACTCGACATACTTCTCCCGCCGGAAGCCGACAGCTCCGTTGCCGCCATCACCCGAGCGGATAAAGATCTTGGCCTGATCAAGGAATTTCATGACGAACCGTTTTCGTGTTTCGCGTCTCTATACGCGGTCTTGACCGGATTGGCATCCATTGCACTGAAAATGCGTGCCCGGTTAGACCGCCAGCGCCATATCCAGACTGACCGCGTAATCCATCCGCCCCATGGAGAACAGGCGCCGGGTTTCCCCGGTATAGGCAAAGCCAAGCTTTTCCAGCACCCGGCCGGACGCCGGATTATCCTCGAAATGCCCGGCGGTGATGGAAGGTGGAGACAGGTCTTCGCGGACCGCCGCGATCAGCGCACGGCCCGCCTCGGTGGCGATGCCCTGGCCACGGACGGACGGCCCGGTCCAGTAGCCGATTTCGATGCCTTCATCCTCCGGCTTGCGCTTGAAGGCGCCGCACGCCCCGATCAGGACATCGTCATCGCGCCGGGCGATGGCCCAGCTTCCGCCAGGCCTCTTCCCGTGCGCGGCGCGCGCGGTCAGAACATAAAGTTCGGCGGCGAGCAGCGGGTAGGGGTGTGGCACACGGGCCGTATAGCGCGCGATGCTGCCATCGCGGCAGTGTTCGTGGATCGCCGACGCATCGGCAAAGTCCATTGGCCGCAATATCAACCGTTCGGTTTCGATCCTCTGGCGCATGGATCTCATCTCCGAAAGGGGAAAGAAAAAGGGGAGACGGAACCCGCCTCCCCTTGATCTGTTTCACCGGTTCCGCCCTTGCAGGGGCAAACCGGTCCGGTCCGATTGCCCTATTTGGCGTCTTCCGCCGGAATCACCGAGGCAAACATCTTGCCGCCGGATTTCTTGGCGAACGCCACACGGCCGCCGGTCAGCGCGAACAGGGTGTGATCCTTGCCCATGCCGACATTCTCGCCCGGATAGAATTTGGTGCCGCGCTGACGCACGATGATGTTGCCCGGAACGACTTCCTGGCCACCGAATTTCTTTACGCCCAGGCGCCGGCCTTCTGAGTCGCGCCCGTTACGGGATGAACCGCCTGCTTTTTTATGAGCCATGGATTAGTCCTCCGACTTCTTCGCAGCCGGCTTCTTGGCTGCGGCTTTCTTCGGGGCTGCCTTCTTGGCAGCCGGCTTTTTGGCCGCTGCCTTGGTTTCACCAGCAGCCTTCTTCGGCGCGGCTTTTTTGGCAGCAGGTTTCTTGGCGGCCGGCTTGGTGTCAGCGTCGCCTGCCGTCTTGGCCGGAGCGGCTTTCTTGGCGGCCGGCTTCTTGGCGCCCGGCTCGAGGATCTCGGCGATCCGGAGCTTCGAGAACCACTGACGGTGACCGGCTTTGCGGCGATAGTTCTGACGGCGGCGCTTCTTGAAGACGATCACCTTCTTGTCGCGCGCATTTTCCAGCAGCTCGGCCACAACCGAAGCGCCTTCAACGAGCGGAGCACCAACGGTGACGCCCTTGTCACCGCCCAGCATCAGGACATTCTCGATGACAATGTTGTCACCGGCCTGGCCTTCAAGTTTTTCGACAGAGATCTCGTCGCCGGGGGCGACGGTGTACTGCTTGCCGCCAGTCTGGATGACTGCGAACATGGTCTTTTCCTTTCTGCAACAGGACTTTTTCGCCTGCTCTTTTTCTTCCCCGCCTGTCCCGGCGGGCGTTGTTGACCGGCTCTAGGCCGAAATGAGCGCGGGACATACCCCCAAGAGACGCTGACTGTCAACGCGAAAAGCGCGTCCTGCCGGGCGGATAGCGGCAAGTCGGAATAGATTTTATCAAAACGCTCAGCCAAATCGCGCGCTCCCAGCGGAGAGGTGCCGGAGGAGTCGCCCCGCGCTGGCATTG
>NZ_JAZDRP010000006.1:0-125926 GCF_036330345.1 Hyphobacterium lacteum | reverse complement strand
CCGCCCCCCACGTCCCTTCGGGACACTCCCCCCGCAAGCGGGGGGAGAAACACCATCCTGTCCTAAGCCGACCGGCGACCGGGTCCGCCCGAACGCGAATTGCGCCGGCGGATGCCGCCGCTGCCATCCAGCATGCGGTCGAGACCGGTCTTGTTGCCATCGCGGCGGCGATTGTCATTGCCCGGCTTGCCGGGTTTTGCGCCGCTGCCCTGATGCTTGGGTTTGAGGGATTTCGGCCGATCCGTGTTCGGCCGGTCAGCGCGAGGACGCTCATCCCGTGCCGGCTTGCCTTGCGGGCGGCCACCCTGAGCACGATCCTCGGATTTGCGGTCACCATCGCGGCGCCGGTCCTGATCACGATCCCCGTGGAATTTGCCTTTCGGCTTTCCGCCACGGAACTGGCCTTCGGGACGGCCCTGTGGCTTGCCCGGGCGGGGTTTGCCGGAATAGGAACCCTCGGAACGCGGGCGGTCGGCCCGGCCGCGGTATTCACCCTCGGCTTCCGGTTTGCGCTCGGTGCGGGCGTGTTGTGCCCGCGCATCGTCGAAGACCGGCCCGGTCTTGCGGCGGTCACCGCCCTTCTGGTCCGGGCGCGTCTTGTTCCGGAACTGGCCGTCCGGTTTAGCCTGTGGGCTGCCGCCCTGCACGCGCTCTGCCGGCTTGCGATCGCTGTCCTGACGCCGGTCCTGATCGCGATCGCCGTGGAACTTGCCGTTCGGCTTTCCGCCCCGGAACTTGCTGCCCGGCCGGCCATGCGGCTTGCCGGAGTCCGGCCGGTCACCGCGCGGACGATCCGCACGGGAACGGTATTCACCATCTTCGGACGGTTTGCGGCCGGTGCGCGGCTGTTGCGCCATGATATCTTCCAGCTCAGGCTCGCGATTGCGGCGGTCATCGCCGCGATAGTCCGGACGCGGCTGGCGCGGCTTGTTACGCTGGCCACCTGCATTCGGCTTGCCACCACCCGGTTGCGCACCGCGCGGCTGTTCGGTGAAGGGCTTGGAGGGATGTTCGACATCGCCCCGGTCGTCGGTGACCGCCAGACGATAGCCAATCAGGCGCTCGATATCCTTCAAAAGGCCCCGCTCTTCCCGATCACAGAAGGCGATCGCGGTGCCGGACTTGCCGGCGCGAGCGGTGCGGCCAATCCGGTGGACATAGGATTCCGGCACGTTGGGCAGCTCGTAATTGACGACGTGGGACACGCCATCAATGTCGAGGCCGCGCGCCGCGATATCCGTGGCGACGAGAATGTTGGACCGGAAGGCCTTGAACCCGTCCAGTGCACGCTGGCGCTGGTTCTGGCTCTTGTTGCCATGGATGGCGACAGCCCGCAGATCGGCCTGGTTCAGACGGCGGCAGACCTTGTCGGCCCCGTGCTTGGTGCGGGTGAAGACGATGGCGCTGGTCACCGGATTTTCCGTCAGCACCTTCACCAGGCGTTCCAGTTTCTGGGACTTCTCCAGGAATTGGACTGACTGGTCGATCTGCTCGATCGGCCGGGAGACCGGGGCGACGGAAAGCTGTGCCGGGTCGTTCAGGAAATCATGGGCGAGACCGCGGATCTGCTTGGGCATGGTGGCCGACAGGAGAGCGGTCTGGCGGCCCTGCGGGGTCGACATCAGGATGCGGCGTATGCCCGGCAGGAAACCAAGGTCCATCATCTGGTCCGCCTCGTCGAGAACGACGGTCTTCACGCTGTCGAGATTGATGACGCCGGTCTTCATATGGTCGAGCAGGCGGCCGGGCGTGGCGATCAGGATATCGACACCGCCCTGCATGGCGCGAATCTGGCCACCCGGCTTCACACCGCCCATGACCACGGCAAAGCGCGGCCGGACCTGTTTGCCATAGGTTTTCACGGATTCAGCGATCTGCAGTGCCAGCTCGCGCGTCGGGGCAAGGATCAGCGCAGTGCAGGATTTCGGCTTCGCGCGAAGATCGGATGTCGCCAGCATGTTGAGGATGGGCAGGGTGAAGGCAGCCGTCTTGCCAGTGCCGGTCTGGGCCGTGCCCAGAAGGTCGCGCCCTTCCAGCAGAACCGGAATGGCCTGTTCCTGGATGGGGGTCGGGGTTTCATAGCCTTCAGCAGCGAGGGCTTTGAGGATCGGCTCGGCCAGGCCGAGATCGGTAAATTGGGTCAAGAAAAGTACTTTCGCATGTCATGTTCCGCCGGAACGGCATGCCGCCGGTCCCGCGCAGAACGGTTCTTCAAAATAGGGAGCTTGCGTAGACCAGCCGCCTGGATGATCCCCTGTCAGATGCAGGGGCGGGGCTTACCGCGGCGATCCGGAATTGGATTCCCGCTCGGCCTATGGTTCACCGCCAATCCGGACATCCGGAACTCTACGCGCGGTGCAAAGACGCGCGCTCCTTCACACAGACCGCGCCAAATAGCAAACGAAATCGCTTATCCGCCAAAAGCCGGATGATAGCGGATGATCCCCGGTCCGGGAGTAACAGGGTGCGGGATGATGATCTGGAAGGCCTGGGCCATTTCCGGGATGGAGCCGTCATCCGCCTCCCATTTCCAGCCGCGCTCGATGGCCGGCGAGAAGCCGAAGCGGGCATAATAGTCCGGCTCACCCAGCACACAGAAGAAGCGCACCGGCAAATGTTTGAGGCTGTCCATGGCGGTTTCGATCAGCGCTGTTCCAATCCCCTTGTCCTGATAGTCGGGATGAACCGCGACCGGCCCCAGGCCCAGGCCGCGCAGGACTTCACCGGAGTCCAGATCACAGCTGGCGGGCGAATACATGACCGCGCCGATGATGTCGCCATGATGGTCAGCGACCAGTTCCAGACTGTCGGCATCGTCTGCGCGAAGGGCCTCGACAATGACGCCTTCATCCGGCTGCCGGAAGGCGGCATCGAGCACCGATCGGATCTGCGCGTAGTCCTCCGGAGAGGCGTTGCGGATCTGCATGTGAGGCTAGAAGGGCAGCCAGTTGCGGCGGCGGGAATAGGCCAGATAGCCGATGTTCGCACCGGCGCGCAGTCCGACACCCGAGCGGATCGGAGCCAGGGTGATGCCATCGGCACGCTGATAATTCACGCCCATGCCGGCGACGAAATAGGCCGAACCCTCCACGCCCGGAAAGCGGCGGTAGATGCGGTCAGCCTCGTCCATATTGTAGACCAGAACGAAAACGCGGCTGGCATTGCCGCCGGTGTCAAAACCGATGGACGGACCTTGCCAGTAGACATGAGAGCGCTCGCCATTGCGCATGGTCAGATAGCCCTCGCCATAGCGCAGACCCACACCGACGGCGCCGGCGACTTCCTCACCAGCGACATAGCCGACCGGCCGGCCGAGATCGGAGAACACCCGCTCGATGACGGCCGCAGCGGCTTCTGCGGTCACGCCGAAGAAATCGGCCACGGCCTCAACCATTTCCTCCTGGGAATATGTATCGACGCCCTGCGAATACTCGCTGGGCTGGCCATAATCCGGGTTCTGCTGGGCAAGACCGGGCGCAGCCAGGCCGGCAGCGGCCAGAAGGGCGATGACAATTTGGCGGAAGGGCATGACGAGTCTCCTGAACCCTGCGCAGTTTTTATATCAGATTGTGCGCGTGAATTCCGGCAAGACAATGACGATCCGGTTAGGGCTGCGTTAATCTCATGCGGCTTTCGGAACGCTCAGGAAACTTGTGAAGAGCACCCGCACGGTCGGATCCAGCCTCGATGGAAGGGCTGCTTTCAGCGAGCCATGGGTCAGCGGAAACCAGTCCTTGCCCTGCAGGGAATGGCCGGCCTCGACAAAGCTGTAGCCCATGGACCAGCCCGGGAATTGCCGCTCTTCGGTATCTTCGAGCAGGATACGGATGACATTCTCGTGCCGCTTGTCGGCGGCAATCGTCTCGAACAGGCTCTGCAGGTCGGAATTCGGGCCCTCCAGAAGCTGCATGAAATTCGTGCCGTCGAACAGTAGAAGACCGGTGATATCCAGCCGCGCATTATTGATACGCGCCGCTTCCAGGATGTCGTCGACCTCCGCAGTTTCCAACGCACCGGCTGCGCGGGAAACATAGATCATGCGAGTGAGTGTCATCCCGCTGCCCTTAACCCCTTAATCTGTATGGGAATATACCGCCGGTTTCGCGCGCTGCAAGGCAGACTTCGGGGCTAGCGCACAGGACGCTTGGCGGACCCCTTCGCCAATGCTACTTCCCGCGCCATGACAATCGATCCGAACCTTATCCGGAATTTCTCCATCGTGGCGCATATCGACCACGGGAAATCGACGCTGGCCGACCGCCTGATCCAGATCACGGGCGGGCTGACCGAGCGTGAGATGAAGGAGCAGGTGCTCGACAATATGGAGCTCGAGCGCGAGCGGGGGATCACGATCAAGGCCCAGACTGTCCGGCTGGAATACACGGCCCAGGACGGCAAGACCTACATCCTGAACCTGATCGACACGCCGGGCCATGTGGACTTCGCCTATGAAGTCTCGCGTTCGCTCTATGCCTGTGAAGGCGCGTTGCTGGTGGTGGATGCGGCCCAGGGCGTGGAAGCCCAGACACTGGCCAATGTCTATCAGGCGATCGATGCGGATCTGGAAATCGCCCCGGTTCTGAACAAGATCGATCTGCCCGCTGCCGAACCCGATCGTGTGAAAGAGCAGATCGAGGATGTGATCGGCATCGAGGCGCAGGATGCGATCGAGATTTCTGCCAAGACCGGGCTGAATGTCGACCAGGTGCTCGAAACCATCGTCACCAAGCTGCCGCCGCCCAAGGCTGGCGACCCCAATGCGCCTCTGAAGGCGCTGCTGGTGGATAGCTGGTATGACCCCTATCTGGGCGTGATCTGTCTGGTGCGGATCATGGAAGGCCAGTTGAAAAAGGGCATGCGCGTGCGTCTGATGGGCACGGGCGCCTCCTATGGCGTCGACGGTGTCGGCGTGTTCACACCGGCCAAAAAGAATGTTGATGCGCTGGGCCCGGGCGAGATCGGCTTCCTCAATGCCTCGATCAAGCAGGTGCGCGATGCGCGCGTGGGTGACACCGTCACCGACGAGCGCCGCCCGACCGACAAGGCGCTGCCCGGCTTCAAGCCTGCCATTCCGGTAGTATTCTGTGGCCTGTTCCCGGTCGATTCAGCCGAGTTCGAGGATCTGCGCGATGCTATCGAAAGGCTGGCGCTGAATGATGCGTCCTTCTCGTTCGAGATGGAGACCTCGGCGGCGCTGGGCTTCGGCTTCCGCTGTGGTTTCCTCGGCCTCCTCCATCTGGAAGTGATCCGCGAGCGGCTGGAGCGGGAATACAATGTCGAGCTGATCACCACGGCGCCATCCGTGGTCTACAAGCTGAAGATGACGGACGGATCGGAGATGGATCTCCACAATCCGGCCGATATGCCTGATCCGGTGAAAGTCGCTTCGATCTCGGAACCGTGGATCACGGCGACGATCCTCGTGCCGGACGAATATCTCGGCGGTGTGCTGAAGCTGTGCGAGGACCGGCGCGGCATCCAGCAGGAGCTGACCTATGCGGGCAGCCGCGCCATGGTGGTCTATGAACTTCCCCTCAACGAGGTGGTGTTCGACTTCTATGACCGTCTGAAATCGGTGACCAAGGGCTATGCCTCATTCGACTATCAGTGGAAGGACTACCGTGAGAATGATCTCGTGAAGATGTCGATCCTCGTCAATGACGAGCCGGTCGATGCCCTGTCGATGATCGTTCACCGCAGCCGGGCCGAAGCGCGTGGCCGCGCCATGTGCGAAAAGCTGAAAGACCTGATCCCGCGGCATATGTTCAAAATCCCCATCCAGGCCGCGATCGGCGGGCGGATCATAGCGCGTGAAACCCTGTCCGCCCTGCGCAAGGACGTGACCGCGAAATGCTATGGCGGCGACGCCACGCGGAAGCGGAAACTTCTGGAAAAGCAGAAGGCGGGTAAAAAGAAGATGCGCCAGTTCGGCAAGGTCGACATCCCGCAGGAAGCGTTCATCGCGGCGCTGAAGATGGACGGGGATTAGTGCTCCAATCTTATTGAAAACTCGCTTGAAATGAGGTTGGCGTGAGAGAAACGTGTGCCTCTAGTGGTGGGTAGATTTCGAAGGCTTTTGGGGCTCTCGAAAAATTCCAGAGTCGGAAAAGGCACCAATCCGAGCCATTTATCTCCGCTACGGCAAGTTCGTTTCGAGAGATATGGAAGGGCGTGCGTTCCCATCCATTTGTTGTTTTAACTTCGATTAGTCGCGGCTTCCCATTGGGCAGATAGCTTGCAATGTCGTAGCCCGCGCCGTCGCCGTCGACTTGTGACACCCACCTCACTTTCTTGGCGAGATCCTCTCGTCCCGCATAACGAAGTCCGGCGATCTCGAAATTGAGGACGTGCTCCTCGCCGGCTTTTCCAAGTTTTCGATTTCGCTCGTCACGGCCGGCTACGTCGAACTTCTGAGCAATCCCAAGCATTTGCTCGAGTTCCTCGGGCGGCGGCTTATTGGATAATGTTGGCGGATGGCCAACAAAGAATTGATCAGGCTCGGTAAAAGAGATCCCAGCAGTGTTACGAGGTGATCTTTCGTACCAATCAGGGCGCCTTGTAAGCCAACGCGCAACAGCATCTACCAAAGACGTTTGAAAATTGAAGGCTGGTTTGTAGCCTTCAATCCAATCTTCGCCGAGCCCTTTCAATACCGCGCTGATATTTTGGTGTTTAAACTCAACAGAGCCTTCGGATCGGCTGTTTAGCCGCCCAAGAAGTTTCCGTCTGTGATCAGCTTTGCTGTAGGAGTTTCCTGCGAGTTCGTCCGCAAGCATCGCGAAGTAGTCTGCAACGATTTGGTCGTTCTCGTCATCTGTCCAAGGAGCTGGCGTCATCATTGTAGTCTCAGACGGTCTAAACTGATTGGTCAATGACGAATTCCCGGACGGTGCTTCGTGATGTTGAACAACCTGCTTTCCCCTCCCTCGAGCTTTCCGCTACCCTCGCTCCCATGAGGACCGCCTATGAAACCCGCCACGCGGCCGGCGACGCGCTGCCGGTGCACCGGCATGCGGAGAGCTATGCCGCGCTGGTGCTCGATGGCGGGTATGAGGAGGTGACAGCCGATGGCCGCTTTGCCTGCGCGCCCGGCATGCTGGTCATCCATCCGGCCTGGCACGCCCATGGGGATGCTTTCGGGGTCGGCGGAGCGGTGGTTCTGAACCTGCCCGCGCCCGCCGCTGACGGGTTCTCTGCCATCCGCGTTTCCGATCCGGAAGCGCTGGAGCGGCTGGCGCGCCGTGATCCGTTAAAGGCGGCCGAAGTCGCGCGGGAGGAATGCGAGACAGTACCGCCGCTTTCCCCGGCCCACTGGCTTGTTCGTCTGACGCGGCTGTTGTCGGCGGAAAACGATCTGCCGATCGAGGCCATGGCGGCGCAATGCGGTGTATCGGCCGAGCATGCGGCCCGCGCCTGCAAGCGCTGGTTTGGTTTGTCGCCGGTGCAGCTGCGCAAGGAAAGGCGGCTTCAGGCGGCGATCGCCTTGCTGCGGGCGGGCGCTAGCCCGGCCGAAGCGGCCAGCGGGGCCGGCTTTGCCGACCAGCCGCACCTGACGCGCCTGTTGAAGCAGGCCACCGGCCATACACCGGCGCGGTTTCCGGCGCGCTGAATTTTTCGGCCCGGATCAATCCTGTTCAAGACGGACGCCCTGACGGCTGATCTAAGGAGCGGAAGGGAAGGGGTTTGACCCTCGATATCAGGAGTGAACCCTTGAAGCGTCTTCTTGTTCCGTGTCTGGCCGTGCTGGCGCTGGCCGCCTGCAGCCCGTCTGAAACGCCCGAAACCGCGCACGGCTCCTCTGCTGCGCCCGACCCCGGGATTCCTACCGATCGCGACGGTGTTATGACCACGCAATGGTCGGTCACCCGCGCAGAAGGCATGGATGCAATCCTGCTGATCGGCGCGGCCGGTGGCGACGTCATGCAGGCCGATATCTATCCCGACGAGATTGCCTGGGTCCGCGAGAATGTCTCTGCCGAAGGCCTCGCGGCGATTGACGCGATTGACCAGCGCCTGCGGCAGGAGATCGGCGTTCTGACCGGACCGTCCATGGCCTATTTTTTTTCCGCCAATGATGTCGGCTCGCTGGAGGATGTGATCGCCTCCGCCCGCGATCCGCGCGGCCGGTTGATGCCGGCCCTGATGACCTCCCCGCATTGGGACGAACAGCAATTTGCAAGCGCGGAACGGTTGATGCCAACCCTGCTGACCGCGTTCGAGGCCCTGCAGGCGGCGGGGTTTTCAGACTGGTATGAAGATAATTTTGCGGCCGGTGTGCAGGCCGGGATTGCCACCAATCTGGCGGCGGTCTCGCCCTATGATCTGATCTCCGAGCAGGCCAATCTGTTGGGCCGGGAACTGGACCCGCAGATCGAGATCCTGATCGCCAATTTCAGCCAGCCCTATGGCATCCGCATCATGGGCCAGCGCTTTGTGGCGTATCAGGGCTGGTCACCGGCGATCCAGCTGCGGGTGGCGGCGCACGAAATCTTTCATCCGCCGTTTGATCCGAATGATGCGGACTTGTTCGCCCAGCTGGCCAACCTGGAATCCGACCCGTGGATGATCTCCATCGTCGAGGATCATGATCCGCAATATGGCTATCGGACGTTTTCGGGGGTCATCAATGAAGGCTCCACCCAGGCGCTCGACCAGATTGTCGCCGACCGGCTGGGCTTTGCGCAGGATCCGGGCGAGCGCTGGCGCAATTCTGATGGCGGCATGCACATGTTTGCCGCAGCGGCCTATCACGCCATGATCGAGGACGGCTTCGCTGAAACCGGCGGGGTCTATTCCGATTGGCTGAAATCCGCGCTGGAACGGGGCCTGCTCTCGCCGGAGGAAACCCGCCGGAGGGCGGCCGAGATCGTTGGTCAGGAAACCGTCGACCAATGGGGCCCGCACCGCAGCGTGGAGTGATCAGGCCGCGGGATCCAGTACGCCGCCCACGCCGGGATTGACGCGGAACCATCCCGCCAGCCCCAGGCGCGGCACGGCGGTGGCGCGCACGGCATGGGGGATGGTTTCCGACATCATCAGCAGGAGATCGCCGCCGCGCGGGGCCAGGGTCGCCACCGGGTGTCCGTGATCATCCGGGCCGGTCCACACATCCAGCTCGCCGCCATCCCCGTCCTGCCAGTCTGCATTCAGCCAGGCGACCAGCGAGACAATGCGGTCGCGCGGCCGGTCGGCAAAGGCATCGAGATGGCGGGCATAATGGCCGCCGGCCGGATAGCGGGCGAAATGCGCCTCGAACTCGAACAGGCCGGCAAACAGGGCGCGGTTGATCTCCAGCCGCAGGGCTTCGGTGCCGCCGAGAAATTGCCGCTCGGCGGGATGCTCGCCGGTCAGCCAGGCGATTTCGGTCTGGCGGATCGAATTGGCGCGGGTTTCGGTTTCGCCCCGGCCGATGCGGGCGCGGGCCAGCTCGCCCTCTTCGAACAGAACTTCGAGGCGATCGCGCAGGGATGTCACTAGATCTCCGGGCAGGGCGCCGGTTGCATGGGCCCAGCCTTTCGTGGCCAGGTCCTCGATCAGGGTTGCGGTGCGGTTTTCGCCGAAGAAAGGCGCAGGCGCGGGGCCTGCCGGAAAATCCAGTGTCATGTCCGTTCCGCCAGAAGGTGGCGCGCTTTATGGCCAAAGCAGAGGCGGTGCAAGCAAATTTGATCCGGCAGGGCTCGCAAGACGTAGATACTCGCACTACATCTTATGGCGAATTGCGACAGGAGCTGCCCCCATGATCCGTTCTCTGCTTGCCCTGGCTGTTACCGCCAGCCTCTCCACCGCCGCGCTCGCCGAGCTGGAGCCGGGCGAAACCGCGCCGGATTTCACCGTGTCCGGCTTCCAGGCCGGTGAGCCGGTCGACTTCACCCTGTCCGAAGCGCTGGAAAGCGGTCCGGTCGTGCTGTTCTTCTTCCCGGCCGCCTTCACCGATGGCTGCGAGGCCCAGGCCGCCAGCTTTGCCGAGAGCATCGAGGATTTTCATGCGCTGGGTGCGCAGGTCATTGGCGTGACGGCGGGTAATACCGAACGTCTGGCCGACTTCTCCACGCAGCACTGCGCAGATGCCTTTCCGGTGTTTGCCATCGCTGATGACATGATGAGCGAGTATGAGGTCCGCCTCATGATGCGTCCGGGCTGGACCCAGCGGACCACCTATGTCATCGGCACCGACCAGACGATTGTGCTCGAATATACCGAACTGAATCCCTACGAGCATGTTGACCGTTCGCTGGAGGCACTGCGCACACTGGCCGGCGGACAGTAAGCCGCACTTCAAACCGGACCGGAATCCTGTTTTGCTGCTCTGCAGCACAGCAGGACCGGTCTGATGAAAGCGCTACTTCTCGAGAATATTCACCCTGATGCCGATACGGTTCTGAACCGGATTCCGGGCATCGAGATCGAACGGCGCACCTCGGCGCTGGATGCGGATGCGCTGAAAGAAGCGCTTCAGGGTGTCAACCTTGTCGGTATCCGCTCACGCACCAAGATCACCGAAGACGTGCTGGCCGCGGCGCCGGATTTGCTGGCCATTGGCTGTTTCTGCATTGGTACCAATCAGGTGGACCTCGAGGCGGCAGCGCGCCACGGCGTCGCGGTTTTCAATGCTCCCTTCGCCAATACCCGGTCGGTGGCGGAACTGACGCTGGCTTCGGCCGTCATGCTGATGCGCGGCATTCCGGAAAAGCTGGCGGCCATCCGCCGCGGCGAATGGATGAAATCGGCGGTCGGTTCGCACGAGGTCCGGGCCAAGAAGCTGGGTATTGTCGGCTATGGCAATATCGGCTCGCAATTGTCCGTGCTGGCATCAGGGCACGGCATGCATGTCTATTTCTATGATATTGAGCCCAAGCTGGCGCACGGCAATGCGCGGCCGGTCGGATCGCTTGATGAGTTGCTTGAAATTTCCGACGTGGTGACCCTGCACGTCCCGTCAACGCCACAGACGCGGATGATGATGGACAAGGCCGCGATCGCGAAGATGAAGCCCGGCAGCTTCCTGATCAATCACGCCCGCGGCGATCTGGTCGATGTGGATGCGCTGGCCGAAGCGCTGAAATCCGGTCATCTGGCCGGCGCGGCGGTGGATACCTATCCGGTGGAACCGGCCTCGAAGAATGATGAATTCGTCAGCCCGCTCCGGTCCTGTGAAACGGCGCTGCTGACGCCGCATATCGGTGGATCAACCGAGGAGGCGCAGGCCGCCATCGGCATGGATGCCGGCATGAAGCTGTGGCGCTATGCGGTGACGGGCGGGTCGGCAAAATCGGTGAATTTCCCCGAGCTGGAAGCGGGTGATCTGGTCGAGGGCCGGACGCGCATTCTCGCCCTGCATGGCAATGCGCCGGGCTATCTCTCCGAGCTGACCAAGGCGGTTTCCGGTGCCGGGCTGAACATTGCCGCCCAGTATCTCAATACGGTGGGCGGGATCGGCTATGTGTCGACCGATGTGGAAGGTGATGTGCCGGCGGATCTGCTGGACGCCCTGCGCACGGCGAACGGGACGATTCGGATCCGGACGCTGAGCGCCTAGCCCAGAAGAATGCGCTGCAGATCGCCGATCGTGTCGGCAAAGTCCGGAGCGCGTTCAACGACCGCATCGCGGCGGGCAATCGCGCCAAAGCCGACGAAATGATCGGCGGCACCCGCGGTGAGGGTTTCCAGATCGGTGACGCCATCGCCGACCATCCAGACCGACGCATAGTTTTCCTGCTGTCTCAGCACGGAGAGGATGCGCGGTTTGCCGCCATTGTCGGATAGCGGATTGTGGACATCGATGCCGGCCACCTTGTCGCCATCCCAGCTGAATGTGTTGGCGAAAATCTCGCTGCTGGCAAAGCCCAGATCGCGAAGGGCAAGGCGCAGAATGTCGGCAAAGCCGCCGGAAATGGCGCACACCCTGTCGCCGCGTTTGCGCAGGGCAGAGAGGAGATCACTCATGCCCGGCGTCAGATGTTCGCAGAGCGCCACGGCCGCGCCGGCAATGTCGCTGCGGGTCAGCGTGGTCAGATCAAGCCGGGAGATCAGGGACTGGCGGAAGGACAGGGTGCCGTTCATGCCGCCAGAGGTGAGCTGTTCGATCTGCTCGGCGGTTTCCGGTCCCAGCTTGCGCGTCAGCGCGAAGTCGAGGCTTTCAACCGCCAGCAGGGTCGAGTCGACATCAAAGCAGACAAGGCGCGGACCGGTGAGCACGGACAGGCAGACTCCGTTGAAAGAAACAGTGTCTGCGCAGCCGGTTAAGCAATTCTGGACGATGCGCCGGTTCGCGGACTAGTTCTCGCGCAGATAGCCCCAAGTGTGCAGCCGGTCAGAATCATCGATCCAGCGATCGCCGATATCATCACGGAAATACATGTTCGGGATCAATATGTTCTGGATGCGGGCATAGGCCTGCTTCTGGGCTTCGCGCATGGTCGAACCGGAACCGGACACCACAAGCGCCAGCCCGGCTCCGCCGGTCACCAGCCATTCGTCATTGACCCGCTTCACATCATGGATGTGGACGCCTTCCGTCATCGGCCGCTTGAAGACGATGGCGGCGCCTTTCGAATAACTCTCGAAGGTTTCCTTGTCCTTGAACGGATAGGGCGGCACCACCAGGCGGACCCCGACCTGGAAGCCGCGCTTGACCTTGAATTTGGCCGGACCGCCGGTGGCCATCTGGTGGAAGAAATCCGCCAGCGGCATGGCCAGCCCATCGGACTGGATCTGGATCGTCGGATAGCCGAAGCGCGACGTGAACTCGAGCGGATAGATCCCGTGACTGTTGACGATACAGTTGAGGTCCATATAGCCGACAAAGCCTTCTCCAGCGAGCTTCGGGGCGAGCTTGGCCAGGGTTTCGCGATACAGACGGTTGGGACCGGACCAGAACATGCTGGTGCCCATTTCGCCGGTCGCCGGGCCGACATTTCCGGGCAGCAATTTCTTGTGCTCGAAATTGATATTGATCGGGTCCATGAATTCGCGGCCATTGAAGAAGCCGCCGACCGCCACCTCGACCCCGGTCACCTTGTGCTGCAGCTGGAAGACCTTGATCGTGTCCGACCAGACCCGCTTGTAAGCCTCGAGGACGCGGGCCACATCCGAGCCGTCTTCTTCCATGCCAACGAACAAAAGCCGCTTGATGTTCTGGGCCTCGCCTGACGGCTTGATCACATAACGGCGCGGATTGGCGCGGACATGGGCGATGGCTTCGTCAAAATCGGTGAATTCCCGATAGGGCAGGATGTTGATCCCGGCCTTCTTCAGCTCCTCCTGACCAAAGGACCGGTCATCTTCCAGCTGGTCGGTATAGGGCGTGCCGCCAATGACAGCCTTGCCCTGCTGGCGCAGCGCGTGGGCTTTCTCGCCCTGGCCCAGCACATCATCGAAAACGATAATGTCTGCCCAGTCGACATGCTCGCGCCAGTCATCGACCTTTGGCACGAATCCGTCGCCGATATCGGCTTCAGCGGGGTTTTCGATGCAATAGCGCACCTCATGGCCCTCGCGCAGGATGCGCCAGGCCGGGTCGACATGCAGGCCATCGGTGGAAACAAAGAGGAAGTGGCGTTTAGCGGAATCGGTCATGGCAATGCGCACAGAATTGAGGCGCGACCTGGCGGCCGGGACTATCCCTTCGGGTATCGCGCGGGGTTATCGAACAAGACACTGCCGCCATCGGCTGGATCATACCGTATCCGGTATCGATGTCCTGTTCGGCGCCGCTCCTCTATCAGTTTTTCAGGCGCTGTCTATCGAAATCAATTGGCCGCCGGTGGCGCAATCGGACAGACCACGCCGGTGCCGCCAATGCCGCAATAGCCGCCCGGATTCTTGGCCAGATATTGCTGGTGATCATCTTCGGCATAGTAGAAGGGGCCGGCCTCGGCGAGCTCGGTAGTGACGCGGCCCCGCCCGGCATCGCCCAGCGCCTCCTCGTAGAGGCGGGCGCTTTCCAGAACCACGGCCTTCTGATCATCCGTGGTCCAGAAAATCGCCGAGCGGTATTGCGTGCCGACATCATTGCCCTGGCGCATGCCCTGGGTGGGGTCATGGCTTTCCCAGAACAGTTTCAGCAGGGCTTCCAGCGAAACCTTCTGCGGATCAAAGACAATGCGCACGGTCTCGGTATGACCGGTCGCGCCGGTGCAGACCTCCTGATAGGTGGCGTTCTTCGTGTAACCGCCGGCATAGCCCACGGCTGTCGAGACCACGCCACCGGTTTCCCAGAAGATCCGTTCCGCACCCCAGAAACAGCCCATGGCAAAGAAAATTACCTCTTCGCCCGGCCTGACCTCGGTCAGGGACGCCCCGGTCACAAAGTGCGGACGCGGCATGAGAATGGCCTCTTCGCGGCCCGGCAGGGCTTGTTCTGCGGGAATGGATTCCGTTTTCCAGCGCTTGTCGAACCAGGCCATGGCCGTGCCTTTCCAGGATCAGAATGTTCCTAACAGATAAGCCATGGGGGCAATTTCGCCAGAGGGACATTGATCAAATTATGCAGCGCTTTCCGTGAGTCCGCTGGCTGTCTGCCGCAACCGGCCGGGCTTGCTGCTTGCCGCCGGCGCATGATCAATACCGCCATCATGCCGATGCGCTGTCTTCTTCTCCTTCTTTTCCTTGCGATGACCGCGCCGGCCTTCGCCCAGGGCGGCAATGTCTTCGGGCCGACAGTCCGGGAGGGTGAGCGCGGCTGGGAATGGAGGGCAATGGCCGAGCTCGACGACCATTCCGATATCAGCGGTTCGACCCGGCTGCATTACCAGCAGGCTTTCAATGAGGCCGTCCGATTGCGCGGCCTTGTGCAGTTCGCCGCCGATCCGGGGGAGAGTCTTTCACCGCAATTCGCCCGCGCCGAACTGCTCTGGCAGTATCGCGAGGAAACAGCGGGAGGCTATCAGGCGGCTTTCCGCTTCGATGCCCGGCTCAGTGCAGACGGTGCGCACCGGCTCGGTGTCAGCTGGGTACATCAGCGCGATTTTGCCGGCTACTGGCGAGTACGGGCCATCCTGACCGGCGATCATGAAGTCGGGGCGGGCGCGGCTGACGGGGTGCGGATCAGCTACCGGTCCCGATTGTCGCGCCGCCTCCATGAACGCCTGGAGGCCGGAATCGAGGCGTTTGGCCGGGTGGGAAACCTTGCAGACGGCCTGCCCGGTTTCGATGCGCAGCGCCACACGATTGGCCCGGCTGTGTTCGGTCCGATCAATGAGCGCTGGCGCTGGCATGTCACTTCGCAGTTCGCGATATCAAACGCGGCCAGTGATGTGCCGGTCCGCTTTCGCCTCTACCGGCGGTTCTGACCGCCGCGCGCGCTTGACCCGCGGGGTGGCTTGGCTATTTTGCGCGCCTTCCAGTGCGGAGAGGTGGCCGAGTGGTCGAAGGCGCACGCCTGGAACGCGTGTATACGGGCAACCGTATCGAGGGTTCGAATCCCTCTCTCTCCGCCACTAACCCCCAACACCGGTCTCCGCCCGCGGGCTTTCTCTGCCAAGGCTCGGTAACAGGGCGGGTTTTGTCTCCATCATCCCTAACTGGCCGCCGTTCTAACGCCGTCTTGCGGGCCTGTTTGGGTGCGTTGGGAGGGCTGGTCTCTGTGCTTCGCCGACATGGGTAAGTTTGCCTGTTATGGGCGATTAACAGGGAATTTTTTCAATTTTCGGCCCAATAACAGGGGCCTTGGAAGCGGTGCCGCTGCAGATAACCGAATAATCCCATATAAATCAGCACCATGACAGCTTCGAAACGGTGTTCCTGTTATTACGCAGAACAGGGGTTTTTGTACGCTGTATCAGGTCGCTGAATTAAGGATATCAGGGTGCGTTCTTCGCAATAACAGGCTGAGCCCTGGGCCGGCGTTTTGTCAGGATATTGAGGGGTTCGTGGCCATGGCCTGGATCATCGCGCGCTGCCCGGTCCAGCCGAGCGGCAAATCGCAGGCGACAAGCTGGCTGACGGTGAGGCCAGGCGGCTGCCGGCCATCCAGGATCTGCTTCTGGATGTCCGGTGCGGGTCTTGTCAGATTAAACGGCCTGTTATCGGAAACGCTGCCAATTTGGCGGCATGAGCAAGAACCCGTTTCGCTATTTCAAGACGTCACCTGAAGTGATCCGCTTGGCGGTGATGATGTATGTACGGTTTCCGCTGTCTCTCCGGAACGTCGAAGATCTGCTGCACGAACGCGGCATCGATCTGAGCCACGAGACCGTGCGGTTCTGGTGGAATAGGTTCGGGCCGATGTTTGCCGCGGAGATCCGGAAGAAACGTGCCGACCGGCTGCGCGCCTGGCCGCAATGGCAATGGCATTTGGACGAAGTTTTCGTGAAGATAAATGGCGAGACGCATTACCTCTGGCGCGCCGTCGATCATGAAGGTGAAGTGCTCGAAGCCTATGTCACCAAGCGCCGAGATCGCCATGCAGCATTGAAGTTTTTGCGCAAAGCGATGAAGCGGTATGGCAATCCTGAAGTCATCGTCACAGACAAACTCCGCTCGTATCAAGCCGCCATGAAGGTCATCGGAAACGAGGACAAACAGGACGTGGGGAGGTGGCTCAACAACAGAGCCGAGAACAGCCACTTACCGTTCCGAAGACGCGAGCGGGCGATGCTACGTTTCCGGCGAATGCGAAGTTTACAACTCTTCGCTGCCGTCCATTCCTCAGTCCACAACCACTTCAATCTCGAACGCCATATCAACGATAGAAACTGGTTCAAGGAGAGCCGCCAAATCGCCCTGGCCGAATGGCGGCGACTTGCCGCCTAAATCGACGAAACCCTGGCAATTTGAGACCAGTTCGCTTTTGTCTGACGGCACCCGGGGCGACGCAAAATCAGCGGCATACTGGGAGCAATGGCTTCTGTGTGAATGGTTTTCCGAGGCCGCAGCGCGTTAGGCCTGTGAGCTGAGGCGGGATAGGTTGTCAAAGCACCATCTAATTGGGCCATCCAACGATCTTAGTGACAGAAAAGCCCTCCAAGCCAAAATGTTTAATTGAATGCTGGCAAGAAATCGACCGGCGTATAAACACCTCTTGATCTATCTAAAAATCAAAGTGTTTCTTAGAAGTCATAGTGTTTCAGCGCCACCGGGTCGCCATCCATACATGCTTAAAATCATGAACTTATCGGATAAACTCTGGTGCCCAATGAGGACCCCGGTTAGAAATTCGGAATGATCCAATCTCTATTTCAAATTGTTAGACTGCTTACGATTGTCGTCCGACGGTATCCTCAGCGCGTGTTCTTGGCTTATGCGCTCCCGAGCATTCTCGCGTTTAGCATGCTAACGCCGCCGTTGTTTGCTCCGGATGAAACCGCTCACGTTATGCGAGCCTATTCCGTTAGTGCGCTCCGATTACTGCCATCTGGAATGCTCTCGGAAGGCCAAGACATGCAACCGGTGCCGGCTGATTACGTTGCGATTATTGATACTTATTACTCACAATTGGCATCGGATGGTTACTTTGGTTGGCAGACTGCCATCGATCACCCAACCGCCAGCTGGCGATCGGCTGAGATCGGCTTCCTACATAACGCCGAAGGTTATTTCCCGCTCTTCTATATCCCGCAGGCAATTGTAATTCGGCTGGCGTGGGTATTCGATGTGTCTATCATCGATACGCTTAGATATGGGCGATTGCTGCTTGGCTGCCTGTTCGTCTATCTGGGCTACTTGGCGTTAAGTCTAGCGCGTTGGGGCAGGCTCGGCTTGTTGTTGCTCGTCAGCTTGCCAATTAGTGTTTTTCTCGGTGCCTCTTTTTCTCCGGACGCTTGGCTAATAGCCTCATCGTCGCTTGCGTTTGCAATGATGACGAGAACAGGACCGTCTCACAAATCGTCGAGCGAAAGACAGATGGCTGCTTGGATCATCATAGCAGCGACCGCACTTCGCCCAAGCTATCTGTTGATGAATGCAATTTGGGTAAGGAGCACGTTCAGAGAAATTGGGAAAAAGCCGAGCTTGCTTCTCATCGCTGGCTTTATAATCGCTACCGTTTGGGCCTTCTTGGTCGTTGCTCATCCAGATCGCAGGATCGATGGGATTAATCCTGAGCTTCAATTTGCCTTCCTTCTCAGCAATCCGTTAGCCGTCTTCGAAGTCGCGTGGACCACATTAAGCAACCATGCGGCCTTACCACTTCGGCAAATCTTCATAGTTACAAATCATCCAAATGCTCATGCCAGTGACCAGTTGGCGCTTCTGCTATCAGCGGTGACAATTCTCGTGATTTTCACAGATTATCGACGGGTAGCGGTGAAAGAGGCTTGGACGTGGATCTTAATTGGATGCGCCGTTCTAAGTTACGGACTGATTTACGGCGCTATGTATTTGGGTTGGACGGCAGTGGGTTCCATGGGCCCCGTGCAAGGCGTTCAAGGGCGATATTTCGTTCCGTTACTGGTTTTTGCGCTTTTGGCGCTTCCTTCTATTTCAGCCTCCAGAATTGCGCTACGAATAACACCCGTAATTTCGATATGCCTAGTGTCGTATTTTTTGATTCTAAACTACTGGACAATCAATCAATACTTTAATCCGGAAATTTAAAAATGTTGATTAACGTTGGACTCTTGGCATTTGTGGTATCAATACTCTCAACCGGACAGGTGTTGTTTAAGATGGCCGCGGACAGGCTGCCTGCTCATATGAATTTCAGAGCTTTTTTCAATATGGCGCTCGACTGGCGATTTATCTTAGCGATATGCCTTTACGCCGCTGGCACCATTCTTTGGATTCTCGCGCTAAAGCGGATGCCTCTAACGGTCGCCTATCCTTTCGTGGCACTCTCTTTTATTGCCACCCCGCTTTTGGCATCCTTGTTTCTCGACGAGCGCCTTTCGATTGCAAATGGGGTCGGCGGCCTGCTGATCATCTCGGGCATTGCGGTGATTGCCAAGTGGGGCGGCGCCTCATGATAAAGTCTCGCAAAATTGCTGTTGTATTGCCCTGCTATCGTAGCGCAGCCCATGCGCCGAACGTCGTGCAAAGCTTGCCCAAAGAAGTGGATTGGATAATCGCAGTAGACGATGCCTGCCCTGAGAAAACTGGCAACCATCTGCTTGACCAATGCGGCGATAATCAAAAGTTGATCGTCTTGTTCCACCAAGACAATCAGGGCGTTGGCGGCGCAACGATCACCGGAATGAAACACGCAATCGATTTGGGTGCGGATATTGTCGTCAAGATTGACTCAGATGGTCAAATTGACCCCAACGATGTCAAACGGGTCGCTGAGCCTATCGCAAAAGGACATGCAGACGTCTGCAAGGGGAACAGATTTTATGATCCGCGCCTCCTAAGACAAATGCCGATCATTCGCTTAATGGGCAATTCGGCTCTGTCGTTCATGACAAAATGGTCTTCCGGCTATTGGAATGTTTTTGATCCAACCAATGGGCTGGTCGCAATTCACGCGGAGTTATTCAAACGTCTTCCGCACGACAAATTGGAAAGAAGGTATTTCTTTGAATCCGACCTTCTTTTTCAGCTCTATTTATTGAAAGCGTTTGTTCAGGATGTGCCCAATGACGTTACCTACGGATCGGAAAATAGCGGCATATCTATTGCCCACTCCATTCCGGAGTTCTTTTTAAAGAACATTCGCAACGGCATTAAACGAATTGTACTTACCTATTTTATTCGAGACTTTCGTGTCGCGTCGCTGCAGATCCTCGTTGGTATTCCGCTATCACTTTTTGGCTTGATCTACGGCCTTGCTACTTGGGTAGGAAACTCTTTCGAAGGAACCTACAGCTCAGCCGGCGAAGTGATGCTGGCGAGTCTACCGATAATAATAGGGATGCAATTACTGCTTAGCGCAGCGCAAGAAGACATCATGAGCTCGCCCCGCACGCCAGTCCACGGAAGCCTATCATAATCGCGGCCTTCATCTCGGCTCCAGCTCTGAGGAGTGACCCGCTTTAAAGTCGGGGCAGACTAGTATGAGCGCTTAAACTCAAAGCCGCGCCACGATTTCCTCGACTGCCCTGGGCACCGGTCTTTCGACAATCAAACTGCCGCGGTGTTCAAAGTTTAATCGGGTTCGGAGAAACCATGCGTCACTCCACGGAGACTGAACCGGTGCTCGGCCCTTACCCATGCCAACATCGACGGCCGCCACATAGGTCTGATAGGGTAAAAGCGTCGATCGCAGAAAGAGCACGTCATGATTGCCGAAATTGTTATCTTTCTTCTCGGAGCTACAGGGGATTCAGATCAAAGTGTTGCTGTGAAGCCGATTCATCAGCTCGAAAAGCTTCAACAGGCACAAAGGCCCATTCAACGTGGGCCAATCGGCCGACCCAGAAACGACACGAGGTTCGTGTGCAGCAAGTCACGCACGAGTGCCTCGCCCAACCCTCCGAAGCCGGCAATCAGAATGTGAGCCCGATCATGGCCAGCCCGTTCGGCGAGGAGGTGGACGGGATGGCGGTGCAAAACAGCCCGAGCCGAGGCGGAGTGTTCCGATACCGTAATCAGCAGATCGCCCTCGCCGTCAGCGGCACCCTTATGCTCGATGGCATGATGCACATGTTCGGCGAGCCACGGGTCGCGAACAATTGCGAATACCGGGGTTCTCGGACGATGGCGGGCGGCCTCCAGGGCGGTCTCGATAGTTGCGGCTTCCTCGGACTCGGATATCACGACCCTGTCTGCCCACCGCAAGCTGTTAAGGGTCAGTCTGGCATTCAATCGGGCGTTCCGGGGGAGGGTGAGGACCCCGTCCCATTGGTGCTCAATTTCGTGGGCGTGATGCGTGACAGCACGTTTGCGAATTGCCGCCCAGTCTTCGGCGAACTTTCGGGCCATCAAGCTGTCTCCAAAAACAACTGCATGCCCAGCCCTCATCATCGCCTGAAGCCGGATAAGCGGTTCCCTGAAAACCGTCAGCGCCGCTTTCATTACGGCCCCGAGCGCCACAAACGCCCCGGTCCAGCGCGCCATGTGAAGCTGGGACTGTATGGTCCCTGCCGCGACATCACTTTGCGAAATGCCGAGGGCCTGCAGCCCGATCCCCGCATACTCGTCGCCGAACACGAAAGCTCTTAGCGAAAGGTAGGCCGATTGCGAAATGCGGTCCCAACCCACCAAAGAGTCCGGCAAAAGCGCATTCCAGGCCGAATAGGCCAGCGAGAACGTTACAAGCGTGCCGAAGAGAAGCAAAAGGCCGATGAAGTGATTTCGGATAGTAACAAAGAATCGGCGCAGAATCATAAACATACCTCGTTGGATCAAAGTATGTCTTTTTGTGCGGTGAAATGCCATTGCGAACGACAACTATAACCCCGACTTTCGCCATTTCGGGTATGCTCGTTTTCAGGAAAAATCAGCCAAACAATCCAGCCCAGAGACCGCTTCGCTTTCCTCTGACAGCACCGCCACTCACCCCGGTCTCATCGACAGAGATGTTTCCGGTTCGGAATTAAGCGCGAAGATCACCGTGCGATCTCGATCATCACTTCGTTGCGCCGGAATGGCGTCGGGACCCAAGGCGGATCGTAACGCGCGTAAACCGGTTCGCCGACGATGTCGTAGCCCTCATTCTGGAGAAAGGCGATCAACTCGTCACTCATTTCTTCGAAACGCGACCTGTTCGGCCCGCCGGAAAATCGGATTGCGGCCATGCGGCGCGCGGGAGCCTCGTTTAGCGTAATGCGTTGATCGTTGGGCACCGGAAGAGTTTCCATAGTCCATTCAGGGGGCATTACGAAAGCGACGCGCCAGTGGCCAACCTGCCCGCGGGTCTGAGTGACCGGCGTAGTCATTGCGATACTTTGTGACCGGGACTGGATCACAGGCGTTGTCATTGTGATCTCGTCGCTACCAGTGGCCTGCCGGCTGGTATTTCCGCCGAAGATGTAGTCGGCGAGTGGACGGAAGCCCGCATTCCCAGCTCTGGCCATCGGGCCAGAAACCTCGACTTCTGCGAGGATCATCGGCGCGTAGTCACGAATCTCGATCGGGCCGTCTCTGAGCACGACGGTATGGGGCGGCTCATCAGCCGCACGTGTTTCTGCAGCAAGCAAAAGGGCAGTCAGGATGGAGGCGAGGAATAGCCGGCTGAAATTGGACAAGACGCATTCTCCCAGTTTTGAGATTGGATACGCAAGAAAAGGCTTGCCGGATTAACGCGCCTGTCGATTCTGGCGCCCGATGCAGACAGGGCGCTGCAAGAGGAAAATGGTCGCCCGATCTAATGCCATCCTAGATGACAGAGACCGCTTCGCTTTCGTCTGACAGCACCAAGAAACGGCATCTGGATGGTGGAAGTCGATGGCAAGTTTCACGGCGATTACCACCGGAAAGAACATGCGCTTGCAGCTGCGGCCTTGGTCAGGTTGTCCCTGCCATGACCGGTAGCACCCGGCCGACCGTCCCGCAGGAATTCGCGATCCAGGTGGCCGAGAACGAAGGCATGCCGCCGGGACCAGTTTCCAAGGGCTCCTCGCCACCAATCGCGCCCACCGGACTATGTTATCAGAAGAAACTCACCGTTGGTCGGTTAGCTACTCGTTTGGCGGCTAGACACAAATCGGCCTGCTAAATTGAGACCACTTTGCTTTCGTCTGACAGCACCGTCTTACAGTACCGCCACTTGCTATTCCCCTGCCTAATTATCTTCGCCAGCAGGGCAGCCCTCCACTGAAGCATTCAGCGGATCATTGGGTGAATTCAGATTGTAGCCGGGACCGGGCATACCCGTCGCCTGGAATTGGGTGTTCGATCTGGACTAAATAGGGAGCTGTATCTCGGACCCAGAATGTCCAGCCCTCCTCGGGAATTTGCACCCGCCGCGTCAATACCAGCGTTCCATTCAGGTCAATTCGTTCTTCCTGTCCGACCTCAAAAATAACATCCCGCACGGATATCCGGTCGTGCGCGATAGTCGGGACCGTGTAAGATCCAGTTTGGTCTAGCGGCAAGCTCATCGCGAGCGTTCCCCAAAGCGATAGCTCCCATACCGGACGATCAAATGTCGCTTGAACCTGGCGCATCACTGAAGCCGGATTGGCCAGCATGAATTGGTCCACTGATTCTGGCCGGTAATCGACATGCATGACGCCCTCAAGTCCGGCGCCGAACCGTTGATCCATTGTTGTCGGAAGAAGCGTCACGCGGTCTGCCACAATCGTGCGCTGAAGGTCGGCCTGCCTATCTGTTCGGAACCGAATCACCGATCGCGTCAAACTGTGGTCTTCAATCCTCACTTCGTCGGTCCAGGTCCCGCCGTCGCGCTCGATGCCACTGCTGTCGACTATGGAAAACGTATAGGTGGCGCGATGAGGCTCCAAATGAGAGGCATCAAAAGGCGTCACAGCATTCTGCAAAGCGCCGGTTTCAAGCGGGACAAAAAGCAAAATAAAAATAGAGAGATAGATGGTCTTTAAATTCGGTCTGATGGCCATTTGGGTTATCTTTCTCGTTCGTCAGAGTTTCGACAGCGGTCAAAGGCCACTGGAACTCGGCTTTTGGATGTAGGCGTGTCTCGCGAGCGCTTGAGCTCATCTCACATCTGATCTAAAATGTAAATATGAATTCAGATTTAGAAATAAAATCACCCGCCAGACCCAAGCAAAGGCGAAGCGCGAAAACGCTCGAAAAGATGATAGCCGCGGTTGAGCAGCTATTGCAGGAAAGGGATTTCCGCGAAGTCACGATGGCGGACATTGCCAAGTCAGCCGGAGTTACGGCCGCTTTGCTATACACCCGATTTCGTAACAAAGATGAGCTGGAGGTATACGTCACCTCGCTCTTTCTCGAACGGTATATCCATGACCTGAAAACGGCCCGAGAAGGGCTGGAAGGGCCCTGTGCGCGCGAACCGGAATCGCTGATCAGAACTTTCGGCGAGGTGACCTTTGCTTACCGCGCGGTTATTCGTTCCATTCTCACGCGTCAGCTCAGTGGACAGCCGTTCACACCAAAGGAAGATGCTCTAATAACGGAGCGCGCCATATTCCTAGAGGACTGGATGTCTGAATGCTCCGATCAGGGCCTTACGACAGAGCAAATCAAAATCAGAGTCCTGACGCTCATCCAGACGATCCAGGCTTATGCCATGCACACCCGGGTTGAAGGCTATCTACCCTATGACCAGTTTTGTAGCCTTCTTGGCTCATCCTTCGGCGTGTCCTCCCAATAACAGCTTCAACCCCAGGCGGGAGATAGAGGGCGGGATACGAACCAATCGCTATCTTCTGTCAATCTCGAGGGCTGCGCCGTCTATGGCCAAGCCAACGGTCCGGCCACACAGGCCGTATCGCTGAACCTCTCGGGCTGTGCTGACGAAGGAAGCTATATCGGGGCTGTCGATCTCCCGGCTAACGACAACAGCGAACCCGCTCTGCTCATCGTCAATGGGACAAGAGGCTGGAGAGTGGAGCGGTAGGCCTCGGAAGTTTGGGGGATGTCCGGTGCCTACCCCGGGACCCAGCCGCACATAACCCGCCTGACCCTAACCTAAAAGATGGGCCGCTTCTAAGGGAGCTGGCCATACCGACTTCCCGACTTCTTAATTCCGCCGACAGCTCCAGTCGGTCGAGGCTGCTTCATCGTTAGTTACATAGAGAGTTGAAGTTCCATCGCCGCAAGCTGCCCACCGGCGGCCGCCACAGTATCCAAGCGCCTCCTGATAGGTGGTTAGGTCTGCATTGACCCGGCCACCCGCCATTGTCTCCCGCGTGAAGTGACCACTACCGGATTGTATGCTCATTTCGAAGTAAACGGATGACAGATATTCGTAGTTGTGATGTCGGAGCGTCATAATGGCCGTGTCGCCAGGTGAAATATTCACCTCCTGCCATGACAGGCAATTATGACTGTTTTCATCGCAGGCGCGCCACTGGACCGCCATTGAATGTCCGTCCATGATTCTGTTATCCAAACATGCAATCCGCGTTTGTGCATCGGCCTGCGGCGCCAGCCAAAGAATAAAAAAGCTGATCATGCCGATTGCGACACCAATTTTCATCATATCAAGCCCCCAATGCTTTGACGGTCAGCCGATTGGACACCCCTGCATTAAAGGTGGCGGCAGATACAGAAGCAAGAGCCAACGGTGCTGTCAGACCAAATCAAGGTATTCCTGACGTTCTGGGGTGACCGAGATGTGCGTGCCAACTACTCGCTATTCAGTAAAGTCGCTTAACGCCGCATCCAACACAGGGTCTGTACCACTTGAATAATCCGAGAACCGGTAGGGAATGGCGACGTCGGGTGAACGAAAGCGTCGATCATCGCCCTCAAAAGAGGTCTGATAGTACTCGCTTGCGTGAATGATCGGCAGTTGGCTATTTGGTGTAACGAACAGGTTTGTTTCGCCATGATGATTGGGTCGATCGGCAGTAGCCTGACCATAGAACCTCGCCGGGGTTTGCTGTTCCAGATCAGAAACAAGCATGACCGCTGCAGAGTGCGTCTGGCGACTCGTGAGCACTGCAAGACGGCCTGTTTCCATAAGTGCCCCGCTTTCGGTCAAAGCAGACATCAATCCAGCATTCAGGGTTCCATCTCCGCCCAGGCAGCGTCGCAAATCGATCACCAAGGCGGGTGAATCCATCGCCTCCGCCATCGCCACAGCTACAGCGGCAATGTCCGCGTAGCTTACGTCGTCGTCGCGAATTTGTATTATTTGCAGGTAGACGGCGCCATCAAGCTGTTCGGCTCGATAAGCACCCTCGAAACTCTCTCGCCAAAGCGGGGCTTCTTGCGCGGCTGTAGTCCAACTATCGCCCGAAATCGGGCCACCATCATAAGAGTAAATCCAGTCATACCTCGTACCGATAGAAAGCGGAGTAAGTTCGATCTCGCGCTCTCTCCCATCCTGTTCAATCGACAAACGAACGAGCGTAGGGCTTTCGCTAAGCCCGAGGGCGGCTAGGAGCTCGGCTTGCATAAGCCATTCCGGGAGCATTTCTCTAGCAAAGTTCACGGCGTCGGTAGGCAACAACGTTAAGGCGCGAGCAACCGCCTCCTCAGCCGCAACATTTCCGAACGCCGCTACGCGAGCACCAACGAGATCTGGATCCACGGCACCAACCACAAACAATCCCTCATGAAATATATCGAAGCGCACAGGCAAAGATCGGAATCCTGGCCCCGGCGGCAAACCTTCGAAAGGCAGAGCGTGCATCGGCATCCATGTGTGGCCGTCTCCGACTAGGGCGGCGATTTGAGCCAAGCCAGCTATACGTTGGGCTCTTGTTAAATTTGGAAGGGCGCCACGATACTGACCAACTGCCGCGTCAAAATCGGATTGCGGCGTATGGAAATAGGGGTCGTCATGCTCGGCCAATAAAACGGTCAGAAACGCATCTAGATCTGCTTCCCACTGTTCGCTCGAGAGCGCTTGCGGTCGTGCGAAACCCTGCGCATGTGTCGGTCCCGTAGTGGTCAACAACCCCGCTAGCAGAACGCCAACGACGACTCCTGTTCCAGTTTTTGTCACTCTAATCTCCTAGCAAACGACAGCGAATCCGCTGTGACAGAGATGCAGCTCAAATTAGTTTTGGATGCTAACTTGCTAGAACGGCTCCAAAGCCCAGCGAGGTCACCTCACTTGCGATAATGGGCAGCTATGATCATGCTCTCTCGAGGGGAGAGCGGCATGATCCTGACAAACTTGGCAAAGGCTGTTCGCGAACAGAACTGGTTCGCCGTCGCGCTCGAATTCGTCATCGTCATCGCCGGGGTGGTGATCGGTTTCCAGATCACGCAGTGGAATGATGCCAGGACCGATCGGGCCCGCGCTGACGAGTATTTGTCGCGCATCGAAGAAGAGACCTACCGTAACTTTGACCGGGCCATCGATCGGGTGATCGCCTGGAGATGGCAGGCCGAGGCAGGCGAACGTGCGCTGGAATATATCCGGACCGGATCTGTACCTCAGGACGACGCCTGGCGCCTGGTTGTCGATTTCAACTATGTCGGAGACGTGAACCAGTTCCGATCGGAGCTCTCGACCTTCGAAGAACTGCGCAGCTCGGGCCGCCTCAACCTGATCCGCAATTCGTCAATACGAAGCTTCCTGATGCAGTATGCCGGAGCCGCCAACAGTAATGTCTTCCGGCTGGGAACCAGTCGGCGGGACGACTATCGTGAAAGTGTCCGGCAACGAACGCCACCTCGGATCTACATGCACATTAAGCGGGCGTGCACATTCCTCGCGCCCGACAGCGACGCGACAGCCATCCGGGACTGTGCGCCGCCCGACGGTGTGAGCGATGAAGCGATTGTGACACTTCTCGAAACTTACCGGGCAGACACGCAGCTCGTCGACGAACTTCGCGCGGCAACAAACGCGTTGGGAGAGGCGGCCTATGGCTATACCCAGCTCGTGAGATACTTCGAGCCGGTAATCAACCAGATGCGAGAAGAGCTTGGCATGGAGCTCGTGGATGAAGTTTCAGTGCGATTGGGAGCAACAGCGGAATGATCCTCGCCCGTCTTTCCAAAGCCATCCGCGAGCAGAACTGGTTTGCTGTCGCGATTGAGTTCGTGATTGTCATACTCGGTGTGGTCATTGGTTTCCAAATCACGGCATGGAATGTGAAGCAGCAAGATGTTCTTCTTGAACGTGAATACCTGCAGAGGCTGGAGGCCGATCTCGCCGCCAGTGAAGAATTACTATCCGAGGACATTAATAATCTGCGGCAATGGCATCGTCAGGCGCTAAATGCGACCGAAGCCCTCATTTCTGGAGATCAAGGCGAGATCAGCGATTTCGAGTTTTCCCGCGCGCTTGTCTTCGGCGGCCGGCTTCAATTTGTTCGAGGGCAATACGGAACGATCGATGAGCTCATTAGCACGGGTCGGATGCGTTTGATCAGAAATAGCGAGCTTCGGACACTCATAACGCGTACGACTAACGGCCTCGAAGAGTTGGATCGCCTTAATGCGCTTATCGGCGAGAGACAGAATGCATTGGTCCCCTTCTATCGAACGCGAATGTTGATCCTCAACGGATTCGGCGAGGACACTGACGTCATTTATGACTTTGATGAGCTGGCCGCCGACGAGGAGTTTCTGAACGCGTTCGGTAATGTAACCCACCTTATGACGATCAACATTATGTGGCTTGAGGGTGCTCGCGATCTGGTCCGCGAGCTCCATGCTGGCGTCCGTGCGGAACTCGGGATGCCCGCCGTGTCCTATGAGACATCTGCTGCGGCCACCTGACACCCACCGAGGGCTTCAGCCACCCATAACCCCGCGCTGGGGCCACCGGAGCAAAAGTAGCGCATTAGTAGCGCCTGGGATTCAAAAAGCTTCTATGAGGCTCGAGCTCTTTCGAAGCCTAAGTTGCTGGACAGCTTGGTGTTTTCGTTGTTGTTCGCGTTCTTTCGAACTTGTTCAGGGCAACTAATCCATAATTCGTAATGCGTAGGTCGCGTGTTCGAGTCACGCAAGCGGCACCATTTCCTACCTTCTTCTTGCACATAGTCAGAATCAATTCCGGACGGGTCTAATTGCGACGCTCCCGAACCGGGGCACCGCCTGCCAGGTTGGATTCGCCCGATGAGCACGTGGAGAAAGCGCATATAGCTTATGGTTGTTTGGCGCTCGAGGATTTTGGCCTAGGCTGTTCCCGGCTTCATTACTTTGGGGGATGTAATGGGAATTTTAGGTTCGAGCGGTGCTTTGGCACTTGTTTTCTCGCTTCTTCAAGCAACCCAAGACGTTCAGACGGTCCCCGAACGCGAGATTATCGGGGTTTTGGGCCAGTCCGTGTGGTTCAGCTCTGGCGACGATATCTGCTTTCAGAGGATTGATGATTTTCGGTCAGGACGTCCCGCTATATGCGACCCTGACTGTTCAACTTACGGCTCGCGAATGACAGTCGGTGAATCTGTTTTGGATCAGTGCGCACCTCGACCACTTGCACCTCTTTCCGGGCATGAAATTCTTGGAGTTGGGTCTCCTGAAGGGCCGTTTCCTGGCCTTTATACAGCAAGGCAAACCCCAGGGGATGCGAGCCAATACGTAATGTTCAGGATAGACGACCGTATTTGCACCTCTCTCCTGGAGGATTACAGATCGGGCAACCCTGAATCTAGCTGTATCCCTGAATGTTCAAGCAGTAATGGCTCGGAAGAGCGTCGCCTTACGGTCGGCGAGACAACATTTGAACAGGTAGGAGAACGGAACTGTAATCCGCCCCTACCGAGGAACCTAGACAATATAACCATACTGGATTCCAATGGGTCGGAGCTCTCACGCGAGCCCTCCGCAAGTTCGGATGTTACCACAGCGATGGAACCCACAAATCAGGTTTCAGAGGTCGTGGCAGAGGCTGCTGCCTCCGAAGCCCGCAGACCAAATTCCGACGATCCGAACAATCACCCCCTTTATATCTTCGATAGCGCGAATCCAACATCCGTCAGCAACGACGAACTAGGGTCTCCCCCTGACTCTTTTTCTGGCCCAGGCATCGGGGCGGGAGCTGCCGAGACCGCGGAAACCCGAGAAGCCTCTAGCTATGTCTTCGGCGGAGCGGAGTATCGTGACGACGAGGGTTGGAGCCCGACGCTGGGCGGCCAGATCCCCGTGGGAAATAGCGGCTGGTTTGTTCGCGGAAGCGTCACTGGAAGTGGCGGCTCAACATCCGCCTTTCGCGATGTCACGACGATATCCACTGTCAACGATCCGGATTTAGGGCCTGTCATTATTGAGAACACAACATCGGTTGAAAGCCGGGCTAGCCGGGATTTTTCCGTACGCGCAATGGTTGGTTACGAGCTTCCCCTGTCAGACCGGCTATCGGTTGAGGCAGCGCTCGGTTTTGAACTCATATCGGGGAGCGTACAGCAACTCCCCGCCGAGGGTGCCAGCCTAGTGCCCATTGCTCGTGCGTTGGGCATTGCGCAAAACCATGCCACGTCCGAATTGGGATATTCGAGACATGATCTTTCATCGGCGCGCGGGGCGGCAGAACTGCACGTCACTTACAATCTGGATTCTTTCGACCAAACAATTGCGGTGATTGAAGGCGTGATAGGCACGAGCATATTCGAAATTCGGGAATCTGATGGTTGTGAAGGCGTCCCGAGACTCTATTGCGATCTCGATGGCGGCTTCTATGGCGGCGTCGGCGCTCGGATTCAGCTCGGCGGCGACTAGCACAATACTTTTTTGATTGCCCGAGATTGTACTTTTAAGTTGGCCGGGTTTTGGTGGGGGCTTAGATATTTGCTCTGAACATTCGGCACCCACCCCAGACCTCAGCCGCCCATAACCCCGCCGTGGGGCCACCGATCAAAAAGTAGCTCATTAGTAGCGCCTTCGGTTAGGCTATTGTCGTATACCTCATTCAACCAAGCCCTTGTGACGCCTGACCGGCTTCATTGAAATCGGATCACGACTTCTGAAGCTGGTGCTTCATAGGGTCAGGTGCCTGGTGAAGCCCTGCAGACCGGCAATGAATTGCATCAAGGATGATTTCTTGCGACGGTTCCTCCACCGTTGTGGCTCCGTCGTCGGCATTCGGTTGTGAAGACGGCTGCAATACCGAAGAGGGGCTGGGCTTTTGATACTGTCGCGGTTGACCACTGCCATTAAACGTCAGAACTGGCTGGCTGTAGGCCTTGAATTCGTGATCGTCGTTCTTGGTGTCGTGATTGGTTTTCAGTTCTCATTGAATTCAGGAAACCGAGCTGATCGGCGGGAAGAACAACGTATACTCGCCCAGCTCGACGCAGAAATCGCTGGCGCCATAGAACAGACGGAACAATTCCTTCGAGGCCGGGAATTACGGCTCGAATTACTGTCGCAAACTGCTCAGGTCATTCAGTCCGACGAGAATCAGGACCTTACTGCTCCACAGTGTGACGGCATACGCGACTCACACGTGCCGTTTTTTGACAATGTTGAAGTCCAGACTGTTGATGAGCTTACTAATTCGGGGGCGACCCGCGTGCTTCAGGCAACCGGGTTACGGGGATTGATATTCGAATATTCTCGTGTGCACGCCGGCAATCGCGAGGTGATGCTTTTTATCCAACAATCGATGATTTCCTTGCCAGATAATTTCCCGAATTCAATTCGATATGAAGCGCGTTCTGACGCCTATGGTGCAGGAATTCCGATCTGTAATGTGGAAGCAATGGCGGCGTCGATTGAGTTCCAGAATGCGCTTTTTGGGAACATTCAACGGGTTACTGCTCTAAGGGATTTTACCCGCAGGGAGCTGAATGCACTGGTTGCATTGCGTGAATCGTTGAATTCGCTGAATGAAGAAAGCGAATAATCCGAATAGGATGCCTGGCCTGCCGTCACTCATTGGAGGCGTCAGCGATTCAAAAACTCTCGAAACCCGTTTAGCTCCTAATCCTCCATCACCCAGTTAAAGCTAAGTGACACTCCGGACCCGGAACCACCAAACTCATTGAGCGCATCCCATGACAGGGCACTGTCAGAGGAAACCGGCCATTAGCTAGTTCGCCGCCAATTTGGCGGCATGAACAAGAACCCCTTTCGGTATTTCAAGACATCGCCCGAAGTGATCCGCCTGTCGGTGATGATGTATGTCCGGTTTCCGCTGTCGCTTCGGAATGTCGAGGATCTGCTCCACGAGCGTGGGGTCGATCTGAGCCACGAGACCGCGCGTTTCTGGTGGAATAGGTTCGGTCCGATGTTCGCTTCTGAGATCCGGCGGAAGCGGGCGGACCGCTTCCGCCCTAGTTTTTTCGGCCTAGCACAAGTCCTGCAATGACGCCGAACACGAAGTTGGAGATGCCGATCTCCACGAGGTGCGGGAGTCTGACCTCCCAGGGCATGAAAGCATTCGGGTAAAGAAGCTGGGCGGATGCAAGGATAGAAAATGAAGCTCCGACAATAGTGGCTGCGGCCAGTGTGCCGCGCTTCATATTGCGGACCAGTGCCTGTGCAAGCAGCGCCCAAATCATCCCCCTGAAGACCTGGAAGGCCAGGAGATTCATGATGTTGATGTCCAGCCCGTCGCCATAGAAATCGCGCACCTCCGGTACCGACCAGGCGATAAAGAAGCCGGCCGTGAAATAGAAAACCGGATAGAGGAGGGCGACGCTCGACAATGGAATCACCAGCGCCCGGACCCCTCGACCCGGATGCCTGTCTGGCTCCGGAGGTTTCCAGAGAAAGGTGGCTGCGATACCGACCCCGACAGCGGCGGCGAGGCTTAAAAGGCTACTGTCAATCAATTGCCCGGCCGGCGTGTCCACACTGCTCGCGAAATAGAACGCTTCGATGATCAGCAGAAACGACTGGGCCAAATAGAGCGTGGCACCCAGCAGCGCGCCAAGTTTCCAGCCACGGACTGCCGCTCGGGCACCGATTGCCGCGAGAACAAGCGCGTGCAGCCCATTCACAACCAGAAAGGCAGATCCCGCACCGAGCGGGCCGTTATCGTTGACTACCTCGCTGCCCATGCCGAGAAGGGCCGCTGCGGCCGCCGATGACATGAGGATCACAATCCATAATGCGGCGGATTTCAGTGTGAAGACGATGGTCCGTTTGATCATGACCTGAATTCCTTTTTGGACGTGGCGGCCCATTGCCGCTGGGTCATCAGACCTTGCAGGCCATTTTCGACGGCGAGGCGGCCATGACGGCCCAGCGCCCGGCCGGCAGGGCTTTCGAGATAGGCCTCAATCTGTTCAATCCGGTTGCTTAGCGCCGATTCAAAACTCGCCAGAAAACTTTGCGTGACACCCGGCTCGTCAACATTTTCCAAGAACGCAAACCGCAGGAGAACGAGATCGACCGATCGGGTGACCTCTTCCTCTGTGACGGGGGTCCGGAGCCATGCGTTCATCGCATCGCGTCCTCGCGTGGTGACATGGAAAAGCTTTTTTCCACCGCCTGCCGGTGCCCGCTTTTCAAGAAAACCGGCCGCGACGAGTCTGGCAAGCGCGGGATAGATGCTGCCGGGGCTGGATGAATATGTTCCCATCGGGGTGGTCTCGAACACTCTCCGCAGGGCGTATCCGGAGCAGGGCTCAGCCTGGACCAGGCCGATCAATGCATATCCGAGGGTTGTAAGTTTCATTGGTCCGTCCATTTAATACGCATCGTATTTTATTTGATACGATACGTATTAAATGTCAAGGCGCGAAATCCGGCCGGGCTTGCAGCACCGGGATGCGTCATGAGCGTCCGGTTAAAAGGGGGTGCCGACATCGGCTTGGTAAAATGGTAGCGTTGCCGGAAACAGAGGCGAGAGCGTGATGGAACAGGTCAAGTGGGGAATTCTCGGGGCCGGGAAAATCGCGCGGCAATTTGCATCTGATATTCATCATGCGCCGGGTGCATGCCTGCATTCGGTAGGGGCCCGTGATGCGGGCAGGGCGAAGGCTTTCGCCGGCGAATTCGGAGTACCGGTGGCTCATGGGTCCTATGAAGGCCTGGTGTCCGACCCCGAGGTGGATGCCATCTATGTGGCCACCCCGCACAGCTTTCACCTTGAACATTCGCTTCAGGCGATTCGCGCTGGCAAGGCTGTTCTGTGCGAAAAGCCTCTGACAGCGACGCCCGGGGAGAGCGAGGCCCTGGTTTCCGCCGCCAGGGACGCTGATGTCTATCTCATGGAAGCGCTGTGGACGGCGTTCCTGCCGGCCATCCGGAAAGCCCGTGACTGGATCGATGAGGGGCGGATCGGTGAGGTCCTGCAGATCCAGGCCGATTTCGGTTTCCGCGCGCCGTTCGATCCGGACAGCCGGCTCTGGAATCCGGACCTTGCCGGTGGCGCCATGCTGGATATCGGGATCTATCCGATTGCCTTCAACCGCCTGATGACCGGCCGCGGTCCCGGCCAGGTGAGTTCGGTGGTACGCAAGGCGCCCACCGGCGTGGATGCCGAGGTCAGTGCGATCCTGAGGACAGAGACTGTCACATCTGTCCTCAGCTGTTCTTTCTTGTGTGATCTGGTCAATACCGGGCGGGTGCTGGGTAGTGAGGGGATGATCGAACTGCCCGATTTCTGGCGCTCCGGCGAGGCCCACTTATTCCGGCACGGAAAACAGGCCGAGGTATTTCATGATCAACGGCAGGGTGGCGGATTCGAGTTCGAAATCGAGGCCGCGTCGCGGGATATCCTGGCCGGCCGGAAGGAATCGGAAACCGTTCCACATGCTCTGAGCCTGGCTTTGCAGGATGACATGCAAAGGGTGATGAACGCCGCTGCGTGAGTGGCTGGCCGTCTCAGGATTTGCTTCGTGCGGGCGCTGCACGGGGTTGAATAGCGGCCAAAGACAATCCAGAATGTTAGCGCTATCAAAATTGACCGGATCAGGGGTTTGATCATGACAAGGGAACGCAGGAATTCTTTGCCGGCCATGCTTGCGGCCGCGGCGATCGGTTTCAGCCTGGCTTTGCCCGGCGTAGCCGCAGCAAGATTCGATGAAGCGCTGAATGACCGTTATTCGGTCCGTTGGGATACGGAAGGACGCGGCGTTCGCCGCGATATTGTCGAATCGGCGACCGCTCCCGGAGGAGCTGTGCTGGAGGTCAGTGTCCGTCGCCGCAATGGCGAGGCCTGGCGGTCACGTGTGACCGTGCCTTTGGTGCGTGATATCCGGGCCGGCGATGAAGTTGAGCTGCGCGTCTGGATTCGCGCGGAATCGCCGCTGAATTCGCTGGGAACGGGCAATGTCGATCTGCAAATCGTGCGGACCAGTGAGCCCTATGACAACATTTTCAGCGAGAATATCCGGCCGACCGCTGAAGGCCGGTACTACACGGTTCGTGGCGTGGCTCAGTCGAATTTTGATGCGGATGATGTCGTGTTCGGGGCCAATCTCGGATACGGGCGGCAAACTATCCAGTTCGGGCCGATCTTCATCAACCGGATCGATCCGGCCGAATAGGCAGCCAGAGCCTGAAGCAGGGGGCTGGCGCTTTCGTCTTGTAAAATGTCCATCGTTGTCATATTGCGTTTCACGCGGTGCAGCCGACCGTGTTCGTGATGAGGGTGACAATGTCAAATCCGTATAATCGCAAACTCAATCTGATGGGAGTCAACCCGTCAGATGTCGGTGAGGGCGTCATGTCCGAGCGGATCAGAGCGATCCTCGAGGATGGCCTGCATGGTGTGGCCTTCAGCCCCTATACGGATGGGCAGGACAATAGCAGCGAGGTCACCGAAGGGCAGATCCGCGCGCGCATGTCCATGCTGGCGCCCTATACGCGCTGGGTCAGGACATTTTCCTGCACGCGCGGCAATGAGCTGGCCCCTGCCGTGGCCACCGAGCTGGGTCTGAAAACCATGGTTGGCGCCTGGATTGATGCCGATCTGGAAAACAACGAGATCGAGCTGGCCAACAGTATCGCGATCGCGAAGCGCGGGGATGCCGGCATCCTGGCCATCGGCAATGAGGTCATGCTCCGGGAGGAGCTGACGGAAGACCAGTTGATCGCCTATATCGAGAAGGCCAAGGCGGAGGTCGATATACCGGTCGGATATGTCGACGCCTACTTCCTGTTCGAGAAACATCCGCGCGTAGCGGAGGCCTGCGATGTGTTGCTGGTCAATTGTTATCCCTTCTGGGAAGGCTATCCGATCGAGCACGCCCACATCTATATGCGGGAGATGTACCGGCGGGCCCAGCGCGTGGCCAATGGCAAGAAGGTCATCATTGCCGAGACAGGCTGGCCGAATGTCGGAACGCGCGACCGGGGTGCCGAACCCTCCCGTATCAACGCGATGAAATATTTCATCGATGCCGTTGAATGGACCGGGGAAGAGGGGATCGAGCTCTTCTACTTCGCCGGGTTTGACGAGGCCTGGAAAGTGGCCAAGGAGGGCGATGTCGGCGCCTTCTGGGGGCTATGGGACAAGGACGGAAAACCGAAATATCATTCGGCCTGATGTTCGGAATTTTCAAACCACGGCGCCGGCGATTTGCTCCGGTGTTCGCGCCGGCAATCTGCTATTCGGGGTATCGCGACGGTCAGAGCCCGCCCTCAGGCGTCTTTCCATCCTATCAGGAGATCCGCGAGGATCTGGAAATCCTGGCGCGGCATTGGCGCTATATCCGGATCTATGACTGCACCCCCCATGCAGCCACGGTCCTGAAGGTTATCCGGGATCACAAACTGCCCTTGCAAGTCATGCTGGGCATGGGTCTGCAGGCAGAGGTCAGCAATCCGGGCTGCCCGTGGGGCGGGACCTATCCCGAGGACATTCTTGCGGCGAACCGGCGCAGCAATGACGCCGAGCTTCGCCGGATGATCGGCCTTTCGCGCAAATACCGGCGTGAAGTGCTGGCCGTGTCCATCGGTAACGAAGCCAGCGTCGATTGGAATGATCACATGGTCAGTGTCGAGCGCCTGATTCACTTTGCGAAAGTCCTGCGGCGCAAGGCCCGGCATCCGGTGACCTTCTGCGAGAATTATGTGCCCTGGACCGGAAAGCTCGATCCGCTTGTCCCTTATCTGGACGTGCTTGGCGTTCATACCTATCCGGTATGGGAATACAAATCGATCGATGAGGCGATGGCCTATACCAACGCCAATTTCAGGGCCGTGAAGGACCGGTTTCCCGACATTCCGGTTGTCATAACCGAAGCCGGATGGACAACGCGGGCCAATGGGCGCGGTATCGAGCCGGATAACGCATCAGAGGCCCTGCAGGCCCGCTATCTGGAAGCGCTCGAGGACTGGTCGAGGGCCAATGGCGTCCTGACATTTGTCTTCGAGGCGTTTGACGAAAACTGGAAGGGTTCGGCCGATCCGGACGAGCCGGAAAAACACTGGGGTGTCTTCACTGTGGACCGGACGCCGAAACCGGCAGTGGCAAAACGGTTTTGACACGCGGTGCGAGTCCGGATCGGGTATGTCATACCGATAGCGGGAAGCGGAGCCGGCCGGTTGGGGGAAATCAGATGGCAACGATCTTCGATGTGGCAAACAGGGCCGGCGTATCGATCAAGACCGTTTCGCGGGTCTTGAACAATGCGTCCAATGTGCGTCCCCAGACACAAAAGAAAGTCCAGCTCGCCATGCGCGAGCTGGAATATCACCCCAGCTTTGCGGCTCGCGAACTGCGCAGCGGTCAGTCTGAAGCCATCGGCATTATTTTCAGCGACCCGAGTGGCGGCTTCCAGGGCCGCCTGCACAGCGCGGCCCTGTCCGCCTGCCGCGATGCCGGGTGTTTTCTGACCGCCGCCCTTATCGAGGAAGGTAGCGACAACTGGGCGGACCAGCTTGCCGAGTTTCTGAACCGCACCCGGATCCGGCGAATGATCCTGGTTCCGCCCTTCTGCGACTCGGCCGACCTGCGAGAACAGCTCAGGGAAGAGGGCGTTACTTTCACGCTGATCTCGCCATCCATTCCGGCTGCAGATGCGGTTTCCCTGGGGATGAATGAAGAGCAGGCTGCCTATGAGGTCACACAGCACCTCGTCTCGCTGGGGCATGAACGGATCGGCCACATTGCCGGCATTGAAGATCATGTCGCCACGCAATTGCGCAAAGCCGGATTTCTCAGGGCTCTCGCCGAGGCGGGCCTTGAGGCTCGCGAAAACTGGCTTGGCGTCGGGGCCTTCAATTTCCGTGACGCCCGGGATGTTGCCCGGCAGATGCTGGCTGACCCCGGCGAGCGGCCGACCGCCATTTTCGCTGCGAATGACGAGATGGCCGCCGCGGTTTGCTACACGGCCAGCAGTCTTGGCCTGACAGTGCCTGATGATCTGTCTGTTGCCGGATTCGATGATGTCGCCATCGCAACAGCAATCTGGCCGCCACTCACAACGGTTTCGCAGCCCTTCACTGCCATTGCGGCGGAGGCCGTACGGCGCCTTGTCGAGCCGGATCCGGAAGCGGATCAGGGCCAGAACGAGGCGCTGGAATGCCGCCTGATCATACGGGAATCGACCGCACCGCCGCCGGTCGGCTGACCCGTGAGCCGTCCGTCGTTCGTCAACCTGAAAGCCGCCGCTTCAGCCGGTCAGAAGATTGAGAGTCCCGAAGTGTCCGATCCAGAACAATCAGAAAAGCCGGCCATCCTCTTCGAAGATGATTTCTCCGGACCCGAGCTCGACCGGAGCCGATGGAATGTTGAAGGCCCGGTATTCTGGGTGAACCGTGAAGCGCAAGCCTATATCGACTCGCCCGAGACGATCCGCCTTTTGCCAGAGGGCAGCATTCCTGGCGCGACAGGCAAGGTGTTGGAGTTGAGGGCGGGATATTCCCGGGACTTCGAGACTCCGGATGGACGCCGGGTCGATTTTCTGTCCGGCCGAATAGATACGCGCGGAAAGTTCGATTTCACACATGGCCGTGCTGCGGCGCGGATCCGTCTTCCGGACCTGGAAGGGGTCTGGCCCGCTTTCTGGATGCTGGGCAATGGTGAATGGCCGGGGACGGGCGAGATCGATATTCTGGAATATGTCGGCGAGCCGGACTGGGTTGGCGTAGCGGTCCATGGTCCGGGCTATTCCGGCGAGACACCGCTGGTGAACAAATATTTCTTTGCGGACGATGAGACTGCGGCGGACTGGCATGTCTATGAAGTCGAGTGGACACCGGAAGTGATGATCTTCAAGGTCGATGGCCGGACAATCTACCGCGTGACCCGGACGATGGTGGAATTATACGGTGACTGGCGGTTTGATACGCCGAAACACCTTATCCTCAACCTGGCCGTTGGCGGTGAGTACCCGCACAAAATCAATGGCAGGAAGTCGCCCTATTATGGCGTTCCCGCGGCGACCGCCGAGGCCATCAAGCGCGACGGCGCAGCCATCCAGATCGATTGGGTAAGGGTCGAAAGGACGTGATGCGCGGTAAAGGCCGCGGATCCGGTTTGGAGTAATCTCATGACATTCATCTGGGGCAGCATGCGTGCGACGGCATCACCGGAAACTTCGGACGGAAAGTCACTGGCTGATTTCCTGGAGCGCTGTGCCGCGCTGGGTTGCTCGCAGATTGACCTCGCCGACATCTATGGACAGGGCCGCTGTGAAGAATTGATGGGCGAAGCGTTTTCCGTTTCGCCGGACCTGCGTTCCCGGTTTTCCCTGATTGCGAAATCGGCGGTCGTTTTTGCCTCCGGGAAGGACAAGGCGTCCGCGCATCATTACCGCAATGATGCCGGGCATCTCGAGGCTTCCCTCGCGACAACGCTTCGCCGGCTGGGGAGCGAACAGATCGATCTCTTCCTGGTTCATCGCCCGGACTATCTTCTCGAATTCGACGAAACGGCGCGGGCGCTCGAACGCATGGTGACATCGGGACGGGTCAGGCAGATCGGGGTATCGAACTTTCCGGCCGATCGACTGGCGCGGCTGGAGGCGTCTGCCAACGTCCCGATCGCCCACCATCAGATCGAGTTCTCCGTTCTCGAGACCGCCTGTCTGGACAATGGCCTTCTGGACGAGGCCCAGACTGCGAGGCGCTCGATCTCGGCCTGGTCGCCCTTCGGTGGGGGAAGGCTGTTCGACATACGGTGCGAAACGGCAGCGCGGGTCCGGAATGTTCTTGCCGAAATCGCCGGGGATGACGATCCGAACGTGATTGCAGGAACGGCGCTGGCCTGGATCCGGTATCATCCGGTTGCGCCCGTCCCGATACTGGGCGGAACGCGGATCGAACGGATCGAGCACCAGGTGAAGGCCATGAAGACGGCAAGGTTTGATCCTGAGCGCTGGTATGCCGTGCTGGAGGCTTCGCGCGGCCAGCCTGTACCGTGATGCTGATTGACGGAGCGCGCCCTTTGCGGCGTGCGGGCGGGCTTTCAGTTTCCGGAGGATTCATGACTGCGCTTCGCAGATGCGAAATGACAAGGTTGGACATTTTTATTGACAAGCCCGCGCCGGACCTCGAATAGTGGGGGTAATCTGCACCGAAGACGGGCAACAATATTTAGGGGAGAAACGGGCTGTGCCAGACCTTTGTCGGCATACCTGTCCGGAGGCTGCCTGGACGGCAGGCCCGGAGTTGGCGACCGGCCCGGCGGCCGGCCTGGCGGTTTGCCTTCCCTATCTTTCAGCTTTCGTTTTCGCGTATCCGGGCCACCCTGTGTTGGCGCGCCAATCGGGGATGGGGGAATGATGATGCGAAACGTCGTTCTCGGCCTGACGGCAAGCCTGGCCCTCCCGGCCATGGTATGGGCGGATTGCGATGGATCGGCGGGGCTGGATCCGTCTGATACAAGCTGGCGCCTGGTCTGGGCTGACGAGTTCGACGGGTCGCAGATCGATGCGGATCGCTGGACGCGGGAAGTCGATTGCTGGGGCGGCGGAAACGAGGAGCGTCAGTGCTATACGGCGTCGGACCGGAATGCCCGGGTCGAGGAAGGCTGCCTCATTATCGAGGCCCATCTCGAAGACACCAGCGGGCCGGCCTGGCCCGAGCGGCTGATGGACGATCTGACGCCGGAGCAGCGCGTTGAAACCGCAACCCAGCCCTTTTCCTCGGCGCGTTTGAACACACGCGGCAATGGCGATTGGCGGTATGGACGGATCGAGGTCCGGGCCCTGCTGCCGGAAGGCCAGGGTACCTGGCCGGCCATCTGGATGCTGCCGACCGACGAGGTTTATGGCGGCTGGGCGCTGTCGGGCGAGATCGATATCCTGGAAACGGTCAATCTCGGCGCTCCGTGCGAGGCATGCGACGGGCCTGTCGAGAACCGCATGTTCGGTACACTCCACTTTGGCGGAGCCTGGCCCCACAATCGCCACGAGAACCGGCGCACGACCTTGCCAACCGGACCCGATGGCGAACAGGTATTCCATGTGTTTGCCATCGAATGGAGCGAGGGCCGGGTCGAGTGGTTTGTCGATGGCCAGAGCTATGGCTATCTGACGCCGGATGAATGGGGAACGGATTCCCCGCTGGCGGACGGCAATCCGAACGCGCCTTTCGATCAGCGCTTTCACCTGATTCTCAATCTCGCCATCGGCGGTCACCTGGCTGAAAGCCACACGGCTGGCGGTGTCGATTATGAGGGCTATCCCCGTCAATTCCTGGTGGACTGGGTACGAGTCTATGACTGCCCCGAAGATAGCGAAACGGCGCGGGCCTGCGTCAATTGAGCGACGCTCGTAGCGAGCTGTCAGATAGGACAATGCCATGAGCGAAGCAGTAAAAGAGACGCGACCGGAAGACCGGATTTCCTTCCTTCACAGGCTGGCTTACGGGTCCGGTGCCTTTGCCAACAATCTGCTGGCGGGTTCTATCGGAGCAATGATGGTCGTGCTGAATATCGGGCTTGGCATGGACCCTGTACTGGTTGGACTGCTTGGTGGTCTGCCGCGCTTCTTTGATGCACTGACCGATCCGATCGTCGGCTATATATCTGATCACACCAGAACACGTTGGGGACGCCGCCGGCCGTACATTTTCCTCGGTGCCATTGCCACAGCGGTGGCCTTCGGCATGTTGTGGCAATTACCCGAGGGGCAATCGGAAATGTTCTATTTCTGGTACTTCCTCATCGGCTCATTCATCTTTTTCCTTGCCTACACACTCTTTGCCACTCCGTGGGTGGCGCTCGGTTACGAGCTGACTCCGGATTATGACCAGCGCAATCTGCTAATGGGCACGCAGAACTTCATCGCCCAGTTGGCCTATTTCATTCCGCCATGGCTGGTATTCTGGGCCCAGAACGAAAACCTTTTCGACAACATGGTGCAGGGGACTTCCGTCATTGCCTGGGGCATATCGGCGCTGGTCGTTCTGTTCGGTATCGTGCCCGCGATCTTCCTGCGCGAGCGAATGGCGGAAGTGGCCGCCCGTGAGCTGGATGAAACCAGTGCCAGCCGCCGCAGCATTATCGGTAATGTCTGGGATTTCTTGAAGGGTTTCGGTTCTGCCATCTCCTTTATCCCCTTCCTGAAACTGTGCGCGGCGACATTCCTGGTCTTCAACGGCTTCATCATGATTGCCGCTTTCCAATTTTATGTCGTCGCCTACTACGTCTTTGCGGGTGATATCGAGGCAGGTGCGGCTCATAACGGCGCAGTCGACTCTTTACGCATCGTGTTCTCCTTCGTTGCCGTGGCTGTTGTGGCCTGGATGGCGTCGCGGGTCGGCAAGCGCAGGATGTTCGGTATCGCTATTGGATTGGCGGCCCTGGGCTATGGTCTGAAGTGGTTTCTGTATGACCCCGCTGCGCCGTGGTTGCTTTATTTCGCGGCACCATTGATGGCTTTCGGTCTGGGCGGCCTATTCACTCTTATGCCGTCTATGGTCGCCGATGTGGTCGATATGGATGAGCTACGCTCGCATCAGCGTCGCGAAGGCATGTTCGGCTCGATTTTCTGGTGGGTGGTCAAGCTTGGCCAAGGCGCGGCCATTGCCATTGGTGGGTACCTTCTGGCTAGCACCGGCTTCGATGAGGCGCTGGGTGGCAACCAGGCAGAATCAACTCTGTTCTGGTTGCGTGTCTGGGATGTTGTGATTCCGGTTAGCTTCTATCTGGTGGCCATCTGGCTGGTTACCACGCTGGATATTAGCCGTGAGTCCGCGGCAAAGGTCCGCGCCGAGCTGGAGGCTCGCCGGGGAACAACCGGAGAAGCCGGTTCAGGCGCTGAATCTCAAAACTGACAACAAACAAAGGGCGGGAAGCCGTCTTCGTGTGAAGTAAGGAAAGCCGTCATGACGAATGTGCGGGAAGCGAAGGCAATGACCAGTTCGCAGGATGTGGAAGACCGGATTGCAGCCCTGCTGGAGGGCATGTCGCTGGAAGAGAAGATCGGCCAGTTGAACCTGGTCCAGTGCACAGGCCCCGATGTGGTCGAGGATTTGGCGGATGACATTCGGGCCGGGCGTATCGGTTCGATCCTCAATGTCGTTGATCCTGAAGCGATCAGAGCGCTCCAGCACATTGCCGTTCATGAGAGCCGTCACGGTATTCCCTTGCTGATCGGCCGCGATGTCATTCACGGTTTTCATACGATCGCACCCTTGCCCCTCGGTCAGGCGGCCAGCTGGAATCCGGACCTCGTGCGGGATTGCGCCCGGATTGCTGCGCAGGAGGCCAGCGCGTTCGGGATCAACTGGACCTTCGCTCCGATGATCGACATTGCGCGTGACCCGCGCTGGGGACGAATTGCCGAAAGCCTCGGCGAAGACCCCTTCCTGACGGGCGAGCTGGGTGCCGCTATGGTCACCGGATTTCAGATGAGCGAAACCGGCGAGGCGGACACGATGATCGCCTGCGCCAAACACTTTGCCGGCTATGGCGCGTCTGAAGCCGGCCGCGACTACAACACGACGAATATCCCGCTGAATGAGTTGCGAAACGTCTATCTGCCGCCTTTCCTCGCCGCGCGGGAGGCGGGTGTCGGGACCTTCATGACGTCGTTCAGCGACATTGACGGCATTCCTGCGACGGCCAACGACTTCCTGTTGAAGACGGTGCTGAGGGAAGAGTGGAATTTTGATGGCGCTGTCGTGAGTGACTGGGATGCCATTCACCAGCTTTGTGTTCATGGCCTGTGCGAAAACGACACCGAGGCCACTTATCTCTCGGCCACCGCTGGCGTTGATATCGACATGGTCAGCGCAGCCTATCCGCGTCACCTGCCCGAGCTGGTCACTGCCGGCCGTCTGTCCGAACGCCGCATTGATGAGCTGGCCGGAAATGTGCTCAGGGCGAAGATCCATGGCGGGCTGATGGATCGTGATGTGACGGCGTTTCCTGCCCAGCCATCGCGCATGGCGGCACTGGCGGCCGTTCGCAAGGCGGCTGAGCAAAGCCTTGTCCTGCTGCGCAATGAGCATGCCGTTCTGCCTCTGGGTACCGACCGGATCGAACGCCTTGCCGTCATCGGACCGCTGGCCGACGAGCCTGCCGAGCAATTGGGGACATGGGTCTTTGATGGCGATGCCAGCCGCAGCGTGACGCCGCTATCGGCCCTCCAGTCCATGCTGACCGGGGTGGCGGAGATCGATTATGTGCGGGCGCTCGAGACCAGCCGGAGTATGGACCGGTCCGGTTTTGAAGCCGCCCGGAATGCGGCTGCCAGCGCCGATGTGGCCATTCTGTTCCTCGGGGAAGAAGCTATTTTGTCCGGTGAAGCGCATTGCAGGGCCGATATCACCCTGCCCGGCGCGCAGGCCGATCTGGTGCGGGAAGTGCGCAAGGCGGGAACGCCGGTAATCGGGGTCATCCTGGCTGGCCGGCCGCTGGCGCTGGCTGAAATGATCGACCAGTTCGATGCGCTGATCTACGCATGGCACCCCGGATCCATGGGCGGGCCGGCCATCGCGGATATGCTGTTTGGCCGGTGCGTGCCGTGCGGCAAGCTGCCGGTAAGCTTCCCCACCCTGTCCGGTCAGGTGCCGATCTATTACAGCCACAAGCAGACGGGCCGGCCGGCGACACCGGAAACGGTCATTCATATTGATGATATTCCGGCCGGTGCCGAACAGACATCGCTGGGGATGACGGCCTTCCATCTGGATGCCGGTTATCAGCCGCTTTTCCCGTTCGGTTTCGGTCTCAGCTACACGTCATTTGCCTATCACGACCTGGCGATCGACCGGCAGGAGATCCCCCTGGGTGGACGGGTTGTCGTTGAAGCCTCGATCACGAATACCGGTGAGTGTGCGGGTACGGAAATCGTTCAGCTTTATGTCCGGGACCGCTTCGGAAGCCTGACCCGGCCGGTTCGGGAATTGAAAGGTTTCGAGCGGGTTGAGCTCGCGCCCGGCGAAACGCGGCGGGTCTCGTTCGAATTGCACACAGATGATCTGGCCTTCTTCGGCCGTGACGGACAATTCGCGGCTGAACCGGGCGATTTCGATATCTGGGTCGCCGCATCGAGCGTGGGCGGGCTGCATGGAAGCATCACCCTGTTGCCATAGGTACCGGATGTTGCGGCTGGACGGCTCGTAAGCATTCCGCCGGTCAATCGGACGGGATCAGGACGAGTTCCGTCTGGCGGCCATCCAGAAAGCGTACCGTTTCACCATCGAAAAAGGCATTCTCCTCGGACCGGAAATCGACGATCTGGTCATCCCATTCCGGGACCGGGTTGAAGGTTGTCAGCTCTATCGACCAGGCCGTGTCCGGATAGATGTCAGGTGCGCCGCGCGGCGTTTCGCCCTGATTGTCCCAGAATCCGATCGCGGGTCCGGCACCATGACCGTGAAGCCCGATCGGGTGAGTGTAGATGGAGGGGTTCAGCCCCTGCTCGACGGCCTCGGCGCGCGCGCGTGCAAGCACTTCATTGCCCGACAGGCCGGACCGGAAATGAGACAGCAGGATATCCTGCACCCGGTTGGTGGCCTGCAATCCCTCGGCCAGTCCGGCGGGAGCCGACGTTTCTCCGGGCCGCAGGACATAGGCGAGATGCTGTGTGTCAGTGTTGAGCCGCAAATAGGTGATGCCGAAATCGGTCCATAGAAGGTCGCCGGGAAGGATGATCTCATCACCGCGCAACATGCCATCATGGCCCGCGCGCTGGATACCGACAGAGGGATGGAACCAGGGCACCAGACCAAGGCGTGACAATTCCTCGCGATACCACCAGACAACGTCATCGGCGGTGGTCGTTCCGGGCGTGATGACCTCGCGGGAGAAGGCCCGCCCCATCAGGGAATGAGCGATCCGCACGATGCCGGGGTAGATATCCATCTCCGACGCTGTCCGGGTTTCGAGCCAGCGCACGGACAGCCTCTCTCCGGAAATGATCCGTTCCTGATAGGCGGCTGGCAGGGCCGACATCATGGCGCGGTACTGGCTTACCGTCATGCCGTCACCAAAGGCCGTCATTTCCGCAGTGTTGATCGCGATCGACGCGGGGTCGCGGTCGACGATGATATCGGCAACGGCTTGCCATTGATCAGGCTGCTCCTCTGGAACCCAGGAGGGAGCAAACAGTCCGGCAAGGCCGTAACGGCTGACGGTCAGACGTTCAACGGGACGGCCATCGCCAGGGTCGAAGAAAATCAGGATGGTCCGGCGGCGCGCGGCCATGCTGCGGGCGTCGAGCAGGCTGGCGACGACCGGTTCCTCGAAATACTCGCGAGACATCAGGACCCACATGTCCACGCCCTGTTCGCGCATGATTTGCGGCAGAACACTTTCGAGCCGGTCAGCAATGATCCGGTCAATGACCGGTGCCCGGTCGCGTTGAGGCAGAATGTCCGGCATGTCCGGTGCCGCGGTCTCGGTGTCATGCATTGGCTGAAGCGGTGGCTCGGTGTGCTGCGCATTCAGTTCACCGCCGAGTGCGAAAGCCACAAGGCTCGACAATGCGATTGCCAATATTCTGACTGCCTGGCCGGTCATGCTATCCCCCGTGCTGATCCCGAACCGTTGGACTGTTCCGGTGTCTGCCAACATGGTCAAGCGGCAAGCCTGCTGGCGCAATGTGGAAAGCCTCGCCGAAAAAGCTTGAATTTCCCGCATTTTCCGGCCTTGTTCTCTCCATTCCCCGCATTGAACGGAGCAGAAAATGGCCGCAGACGCCCGAGAGACTTCCGCGCCCCGGCGCAATTTTTTCACCCGCTTCCTGGACGGGGTGGAATGGCTCGGAAATCTGCTGCCGCACCCGGTGACCCTGTTTGCCCTGCTGGCCGTTGGCATTGTGCTTCTGTCCGGGCTTCTGGGGGCGATCGGCCTTGCCGTGGAAGACCCCAGGCCGGTTGGAACGTCGGGCCGTGCCGATGATGGCATGATCCGCGCCGTCAGCCTTTTGAGCGGTGATGGCATCCGCCGCATCTTTACCGGTCTGACCACGAATTTCACCAATTTCGCGCCACTGGGCGTGGTGCTGGTGGCGATGCTGGGCGTCGGCGTGGCCGAGCGCTCGGGGCTTTTGTCCTCGGCGGTGCGCGCCCTCGTCCTGGGCGTGCCAAAGCATGTTGTCACAGTGGCCATCGTCTTTGCCGGTATTGTTTCCAATACCGCTTCCGAGGTGGGCTATGTGGTGCTGATCCCGCTGGCCGGTGCGATTTTCTATGCGCTGGGCCGTCACCCGCTGGCTGGCATGGCGGCCGCCTTCGCCGGGGTCTCCGGCGGGTATAGTGCCAATCTGCTGATCGGCACGATCGATCCGCTGCTGGCCGGTATCACGCAGGAAGCCGCCCGGCTGATCGATCCGGAGTATGTCGTTCTGGCGACCGCGAACTGGTATTTCATGGTCGCGTCGACCTTCCTGATCACCCTTGTCGGCTCGCTGGTCTCGATCTTCATCGTCGAACCGAAGCTGGGAAAATTCGACGCCGGGAAAGCCGATCCAGACATTCTCGACGATCGCATGATGGAGCCGCTCAGCGACAAGGAGCGAAAGGGCCTGATGTGGGCAGGCTTCGCCTTGCTGGGCGTTCTGGCGCTGATGGCCGTCACGCTGGTGCCGGAATGGGGAATCCTGCGCAATCCCGATACCGGCGACCGGATCAATGCGCCTTTCTTCCGCGGTTTCGTTGTGTGGATCCTGATCTTCTTCGTCGCTACCGGCTTTGCCTATGGCCGCGTGGTGGGCACGATGAAGAATGACCGGGACGTTATCAATGCGATGGCGGCGGCATTGTCCTCGCTGGGCCTTTACATCGTGCTGGTCTTCTTTGCAGCGCAGTTCGTGGCCTTCTTCGGCTGGACCAATCTGGGTGCCATCACGGCGGTGACAGGGGCCAATTTCCTGCAGGATACCGGCATGACCGGGCCGGCGCTCTTCATCCTGTTCATCCTGATGTGCTGCTTCGTCAATCTGATGCTGGGTTCGGCCTCGGCGCAATGGGCTGTCACCGCGCCGATCTTCGTACCGATGCTGATGCTGATCGGCTATTCGCCGGAAGTGATCCAGGCGGCCTACCGGATCGGGGATTCCACCACCAATATCATCACCCCGATGATGAGTTATTTCGGGCTGATCCTGGCCTGGGCCACACGCTACAAGTCTGATCTCGGCGTGGGCACGCTGATCGCGATGATGCTGCCCTACACGATCTTCTTCATCATCACCTGGTCGAGCTTCTTCTTCCTCTGGACCTTTGGCTTCGATCTGCCGGTCGGGCCGGGCTCACCGACCTATTATTCGCCCTGATGCCCTCTATGCGCCCTGAAGCGACATGGCGATCAGCGCGGCACTGGAGATCACGATCCAGAGCCCGGCTCCGAGTTTGAGCCGGAAGGCGCCCAGCCAGACTGCCAGCCGCGGTGCCAGAAATCCTCCGAGGACGACCGCTGGCGCCGCAAAAAGCAGAATCTCGGAGACAAGATTGCCTGATAGAAGATGATACGGCACCCCGGCCACAACCGAGATGGCCGAGACGATGACCGCGGATGCCACCGTCAGTTCGAGCGGGAAACGCCGGAGGAAAAGGTAGAGCGCCATCAGCTCGCCAACGCCGACCGAAAACAGGGCGGTGGCGACCCCGCCGGCCAGGCCGATAGTGGCCAGGGCAAGATAGTCCGCCTGTTCGAACCGGACCCGGGCCCGGTGATTTCCACGCGACAGGAAAAGCTGGAGCAACAGCGCCGTGCCCAGACCGATCGAGAAGATCTTGAACAGGAGGAAGGACAGGAGCGGGTCCGGCCGGGCGAGATATTGCGTGGCCAGCATGGATGCCAGGCTCAAGGGCAGAACCAGGGCGATAACCAGCCATAGCCTGTCCTGTCCATTCGCTGCCCGGTCGGTGACCGGTGTTTTCCGATACCGGTTCAGCCAGGTCAGCGATCCTGTTGTCATGCCAAAACACTGGATGGCGAAGCTGACACCAATCGTCTGTGCGGGCGAGACGTCCATGATCCCCGTTTCGCGGAGCATGGAAAATGCCGGGACGAAAACGACGCCGCCACCCACGCCGGTCGAATTCGCCACAAGCGCGCCAAAAAGGCCGATCGCGGCAAAGGGTGAGAAGGCCAGAAGCGGGCCGGCTGCGGCCGCGAAGTAGACAATCCCGCCATAGGCCAGGCAGAGAAGCAGGATGATCGTGCCGAGCAGGAGTCGAAAATTCATGGGCATGTCTGTCGTCGGCTCGATGCGGTCGGCGGCGAGTGGCCGACTCTCCGGTTGAAAATCTCATGCGCAGGAAAACGCGTCCTAACCTGCAATCCGCCCCTGTCAAATCGTCGCGCTGAGGTCACCGCGCCCTATCAGCCCACAAAGCGTTCTCCTGCAAGCCTGCCGGCCTGTCTGGGCGAGGCCGGGAAGCCGGGAAGTTGCATCAGACTCGAATTGTTACCGTTAACATTTTTGTTGAGAAACTATCCAATGGCAGGATAAAGCTACACAATCCGTTCCGTCGACTGATTCCGCACCGCGCTTGCCGGAACCGGGTGGGAGAAGAATGAACAAGAAGCAGAAAATCACCATCCAGGACGTGGCTGAAATGGCGGCGGTCTCGCCCATGACGGTCTCCCGCGTGCTGAACAATAAAGGCGTGGTGAAGGAGGCAACCCGGAAACGGGTACAGGAAGCGATGCGGGCGCTGAAATACCGCCCGAATCTCATGGCCCGCAATCTGGCCGGCCGGTCGGGCCTGTTCCTGGGCCTCATCTACCGGAATCCGAGTTATGGATATCTCAGCGAATTCCTGCTCGGAGCGTTGAATACCTGCCGCCGCCTGGGTCACAACCTGGTTGTGGAAGAGCCGTTTATCGACCGGAAGATGGTCGATCTGGAACTGATTGAACGCCGTTTTCTCGATACCAGCATTCAGGCGCTGATTGTTGTGCCGCCCCTATCGGATGATCCCCAGCTGATCGACGTCCTTGAACGGATCAAGATTCCTTATGTCTGCGTGAGTCCCCGGCTGGATCATTATGCCGGTCCCGGTGTCGGCATTACCGAAACCGAAGCGGCGCGGGAGATGACGGAATACCTGCTGGATCTGGGCCATGAACGCATCGGCTTTATCAAGGGGCCGCCGGATCACAGGGCGAGTGAATTGCGCCTGACAGGTTACAAGCAGGCATTTGAGGCCCGCGGACTGGCGGTTGATCCCGGCCTCATTGGCGAAGGCGACTTTACCTATGTGTCTGGCATGCGGGCCGCCAAGGCATTGCTGGAATCGACCAATCGGCCGACAGCCATTTTCGCCAGCAATGATGACATGGCGTTCGGTGTGATCAATGCCGTCCACCGGTCGGGACTAAGCGTTCCCGATGACATGTCCGTTGTCGGTTTCGATGATACGCCAGCGGCCTCGGCAACCTGGCCGCCGCTGACCACCATCCACCAGCCGATCCGGGAACTGGCCTCCGCCGCGATCGAAATGCTCGAGCGTCTGGTCGAGCAATCCGCCTCCGATACGGCTGTCGAACCGGAAAAGCTGCGGTTGGCTCACAAGTTGGTCGTCAGGGAATCGGCGGGGCCGCCGCCGGCCGGGACGGGCTGATCTGCTCTGGATGGCCTAGGCCATCTGGCATCGCTTTTTCAGATACTGATCGTGGTCCTCGAACTGCTCGAGGCATTTGTTCATGGCGCGGCGGATCTCTGCCATACGCTGATCCAGCATCTGATCAGGAATATGATTGACGACCGGATGATAGCGCTTCGGCCGCAAATTCTGACCTTCGAACACGGCGAACCAGCTATGTTCCCCGAACAGCTCATTGTCGTGCCGGTACAGCCGTCCATTCTCGAGATAGATATCGATGCGCTGGCGCAGTGTCTCGGGCAGCTCCATCGTGCGCACATAGTTCCAGAACGGTGTGTCGTCGCGCTGGGTGGCGCAATAGTGAAGGATCAGGAAATCGCGAACCTGTTTGAACTCGGCCAGCGTGCGCTCATTGTAATAGTCGATATCCTTCTCGTTGAAGCACTTGTCCGGGAAGTTCGTCATCAGGCGGGCAATGGCGGTCTGGATGAGGTGGATGGATGTTGATTCCAGCGGCTCAAGGAAGCCGGAGGCCAGGCCCAGGGACACGACATTCTTGTTCCACGGCTTCTTGCGGATGCCCGTCTTGAAGCGCAGGAAGCGGGGTTCGGAAATCGGTTCACCATCGAGGCCGGATTGCAACTTCGCGCAGGCCTCGTCATCACTGATGTACTCGCTGCAATAGACATGGCCATTGCCCAGCCGGTTCTGTAGCGGAATGCGCCATTGCCAGCCGGATTCATGGGCTGTGGCGCGCGTGAAGGGTGTCAGTGGCCCGGCCAGTTCACAGGCCTGTGCGACGGCCCGGTCAACCGGGAGATAATTCGACCAGTCATCATATCCCGACTTCAGGGTCTGCTCGATCAGCAGCCCGCGGAACCCGGTGCAATCGATGAAAAGTTCGGCGGCGATCTCTTCGCCGGATTCCAGTGTGACGCTCTGGACAAAACCGTCCTCCGGCCGTTGCTTGACCTCGACAATCTTGCCTTCAATGCGCTGGACGCCGCGGCCTTCCGCGACCTCGCGCATGTATTTTCCGTAAAGGCTGGCATCAAACTGGTAGGCATATTCGATCGTCGCCAGCGGCGAAGAGCGGACATTCGGTTGCGGGTGGGTGAATTTGTTCAGCTTGGAGGCCAGAACCTGCAGATTGTAGTCATCAATCGGGGCGGCGCCCGGCTTCTGGATATGGCGCAGCCAGAAATGATGAAAGTGAATGCCGTCCATGTTCACGCCGAACGGGCTGAATGGGTGAAAATACCGGTCCCCGATCTGGCCCCAGTTCACGAATTCGATGCCCAGCTTGAACGTCGCATTGGTGCGGCGGAGATATTCCTCCTCCTTCAGGCCGACCAGCTGATTGAAATAGCGGATGTGGGGGATGGTCGCTTCTCCCACACCGACCGTACCGATCTCGTCGGATTCAATGAGGCGAATGCGGACAGTGGGATCCTTCAGCAGGATGGATAATCCGGCTGCGGCCATCCATCCGGCGGTTCCGCCGCCAATGATGGCGATCTCCCTGATGTTCAGATCTGTCATCTTTCTCCCCCCGCTCCCCGTTCGGCGTCCTTGCCGGACCATGCATATGTCTCGAGGAAGGCCCGGTGTGTCTGCATGTTGCTGACGGCGCTTGTCATGGCCGACTTCATTGACTGCAGGCTTCTTGTTATGCCGGCAGGGTCAACCGTGCGGACGATCGGATCAATGGATTTTGGCACAATGTTCTGTCCCATCATCACCGCAACCCAGCTCGGCTTTGAAAACAGCTCATCCTCATAACGGAAGACCCGGCCGGCCTCCCGGAACAGTTCGATCCTGTCTGTCAGCGAGTCCGGGATGTCCATGGTCCGGGTGTAATTCCAGAACGGGCTGTCATCCCGCGTCGTGGCCTTGTAGTGCAGAATGATGAAGTCGCGGACCTGCTCGAACTTCTTCACCAGCTGCCGGTTGTATTCGTCGCGGACAACAGAGGGCATGTCGGCTGCCGGAAAAAGCGCGATGAATTTGCTGATGCCTTCCTGGATCAGGAAAAGCGATGTTGATTCGAGCGGCTCGAGAAATCCTCCGGAGAGACCGACCGCGACACAGTTCTTTTCCCAGAATTTCGCGCGATGGCCGGTTCGGAACCGGATTTTCCGCGGTGAGCCGATGACGTCGCCATCCAGATCCTTGAGCAGGCTGTCGATCGCCTCATCATCACTCAGGAGATGGCTGGCATAGATATGGCCATTGCCGGTCCGATGCTGGGTCGGGATCCGCCATTGCCAGCCGGCCGTTTTTGCCGTGGACACCGTATAGGGCAGAATCGCGTCGCCTCGCTCGCAGGCCACCGCCTGGGCCGTGTCGCAGGGAAGCCAGTGCGACCAGTCGCGGAAGGGCACGCCCAGCGTCTTCTCGATGAGCAGGCCGTGAAAGCCGGTGCAGTCGAAAAACAGATCACCCGCCACGGACTGGCCGTTATCCAGATCAATGGCGGTGATATTGCCGGTCTGTGCATCCTGGTGCACCTCCGTCACCCTGCCTTCGATACGCTGGACGCCGCGCTGTTCCGCATAGTTGCGGAGATAGGCGGCATAGGCGGTGGCGTCGAAATGGTAGGCATAGCGCAGCTGCGACAGCACGGATCGCGGATTGGCATCCGGCATGGTGAACTTGCCGCTTTTTGCCGCCACTGCACTGAGACTGAATTCCTCGATCGTACTGCCGGGATGGTCCGCCTTGTAGCGCAGCCAGAACTGGTGGAAGTCGATACCATTCATATCCACCCCGTGCTGGCCAAAGGGGTGGATATAATCTTCGCCAAGCCCGCCCCAGTTCAGGAAGCGTATGCCCAGCTTGAACGTGCCATTGGTGGCCTTCAGGAAATCCGTCTCCGGAATGCCGAGCAGGGCGTTGAAGTTGATGATGTCCGGAATTGTCGCCTCGCCGACGCCGATCGTGCCGATCTGTTCGGACTCAACGAGCGAAATGCCCACCTGGTCGGCCGGTAGCAGGCTCGACAGGGCGGCGGCCGTCATCCAGCCGGCGGACCCGCCGCCGACAATGACAATCTGCCTGATTGCGGGAGGCCGGGTCTCAGGCATGGTTCTGCCTCCGGAGATATTGTTTGAAACGGTTCAGATAGACATTGTGAGGCGGCATCTTTGAAACCAGTTGCCGGATCGACTGTTTCATCCGCGCCAGGGCCTGGTCGCTTTCGGCCGCTGCAAGCCCGTCGATCTGCCGGTCATAGTGTTCCGGCCGGCGGCCCAGGCCCATATGCGCAATTGTCCAGTCCTCCTCATTGAAGGGTTCCAGATCGTAGCTGGTCAGGATGCCCCGGTTCCCGAACTGGCTGATCTTGCGCTGAAGCTTGGCATTTTCCGTGCTCGCTGCTGCCGCCTGCCAATACGGTTCTTCCGGAGCTGACACGGACAGAAAGAGCGCATCGTGGAAGATCCGGATGTGTTCAACGTCCTCCAGGAAGCGCCGGTTGAATTCGCGCCGTTCGACGGTCATGCCCGCTGATGCCGGGACAAGTTCCAACAGGCGTTCGATATCGCGCCGCAGCATGATCATTGGCGCCGGGGTCAGCGGTTCGATGACGCTGGCGGCATGCCCGATGGCAACGCAATTGCCGACCCAGGCCTCTGACAGTTCGCCGAGTGCGATGGAAACAGCCGAAGGGGCCTCTGCACCGGCATCGTCCGCCCCGACGCGGATCATGCGCTCGGCCGTTTGCAAGTGGGCCTTACTGGTCCAGCCCGCCGCATCGGCTTCGATGGTCAGGCAGGGCGGTCCTGGCTGTTGTGTCTCCCGGACACTCAGTCCGGCACGGATTGTCCGTTCAGTCCGGAAGCGCCCGCCGGCGGCCTCGATGATGCGTCTCGACGGGCCATTGGCATCGATGAACAGATCAGCGGTGACGGTCTGGCCATTTTCCAGCTGGATGGCGGAGACAAGGCCATCCTCAATCGCGACTTCGACAATCGGGGATGTGATGCGCCGCACCCGGCTTCCGGCGACAAGCTGATCAAGCTGCGCCGTCCATTCGGCGGGGTCGAACTGGTAGCCATATTCGGCCCCGGACAAATCATTGTCGGGATCAGATGGTGGATGCGCAAAACGCCCGGCCCTGGCGGCCTGGGCGGATATCAGAAAAGGCTCCAGTGCCAGTCCGGCGCGTGTGATGTGATGGCGGAGGGGAATGCCGGCTATCGTCGGGAAAGGCGCATGGTGGCATTGCATCCAGCCGCCTGAGCCCGGCCAGTGCCGATATTCGGTTCCATAGGAAAATGATGTCCCGGTCGCGAGGATGAGGGCCGGTTCGCCCAGGCCGGCACGTCGCAGAAAGTTGTAGATTTCCGGATCGGCGGCGTGACCGTAAACGAGATCCTCTGGCGGGGCGCCGGGTTCCATGATCTGGATAATCTCGAAACCCTGGCCGAGGCTGTTGGCGAGGCTTATGGCGGCCAGATTGCCGGCAAGTCCGCCGCCGCTGACCACTATGGGCCGGGGTTTGCCTGTTGAAGCGCCCATCCGCTCAGTGTCCGGCCGCGAGAACTGGCCGGGAACCGGAGGCAGCGCCATATTGCTGCAGGAATTCGGCTTGTGATGGCGTTGCGGCCACGGCTTGCGCGGTCTCCATCCTTATCCGTTCCAGTCGTTCCATCATCGTGGTCATATCATACCGGTCCACCCGGGGGTCGTGGCTTTCGGGAACCAGGTTCTGGCCCAGCATCACTGCGACCCAGCTCGGTGGCAAAAAGGTTCCGAATTCGTATTTCAGGACATAGCCACGCGCCGTCCACGCCGAGATTTTCTCCTGCAGGCTGTCGGGCAGTTCCATCGAACGGAAATAGCGCCACATCTCGCTGTCATCGCGTTGCGTGGCGACGTAATGCAAAAGAAGGAAGTCCCTCACGCGCTCGAAGTTCAGCGCCATGCGATCATTGTATTCGGCGATATCCTGCGCCTCGATCGCATCAATGGGGAACAGCTCGACCAGCGCTGTTATGCCTTCCTGGATCAGGTGGATGGACGTGGATTCGAGTGGCTCAAGAAACCCGGCCGACAAGCCGATACTGACCACATTGCGGTTCCAGAACTTCTTCCGCCTGCCGGTTTTGAAGAAAAGCTGCTTGGGATCCGCGAGGGAGGGGCCTTCCAGCGAACTCATCAACTGGCTGGTGGCTTCGTCATCGGAGATGAACTCGTTCCAGTAGACATGCCCGTTGCCGGTCCGGTGTTGCAAGGGGATGCGCCATTGCCAGCCCGCGGTCCGTGCCGTTGCCCGCGTATAGGGCAGCAGTTCGCCCCGTGATTCGCAGGGAACCGCGATGGCACGATTGCAGGGCAGCCAGTGGCTCCAGTCCTCATATCCGGTTTCCAGCGCCTGCTCGATCAGCAGGCCACGAAAGCCGGAGCAATCGACGAAGAGGTCGGCCTCGATTTTTGCGCCGCTCTCGAGCGTGACCGATCTGACGGCGCCGGTTTCACCGTCAAGCTCGACATCATTGACCCGCCCCTCGACACGCCGCGTGCCATTCTCCTCGCTGTAAGACCGGAGGAAGCGGGCATAAAGACTCGCATCAAACTGATAGGCATAGCCGAAATTCGACCCGATCGTGTTGACATCGCCTTCGGGAATTCGGAACCGCCCCTTTTCGGCCGCGAGAACCGGGTAGGAATAGTCGCTGAGGCGTACCTTATTGCCCCCTTGTCGCGAACGGAGCCAGAACTGGTGGAAGTCCAGATCATCGAGCGGTAAACCGTAATCTCCGAACGGGTGAATATAATGATCGCCCAGCCGGCCCCAGTCGCAAAACTGGATGCCCAGTTTGAATGTGGCCTCGGTCGATTTCATGAAATTCTGCTCGTCAATACCGAGCGCCTGATTGAAAAGCCGGATGTGTGGCAAGGTTGCCTCACCGACGCCAACAGTCCCGATCTGGTCCGATTCGACGAGCGTGATTTCCAGGTCCAAGCCTTTGAATTTTCTGGAAAGCGCGGCGGCACTCATCCAGCCGGCTGTGCCGCCGCCCAAAATGCAAATTCTCGAAATCCTGCCCACTTTCGCTCCCCCGGAAACCCGGAAAACAGTGCCAATACGGATCACCTATTGCAAAGGGTTTAGCATTTATGGTAGCGCTAACAATACAGATGTCTGCTGAACTGATGCCTTTGCGGGAATCCGTCACGGCAAGCGTCGAGTGAAAAAAGAACGTGCTAGGGGAGAGAGCTCGTGACCAATTCCAACAAGTCCCGCCGCTGGGGGGCAAGCAAATATGCCCTGTTGGCCACCACCGCTCTGGTGACCGCTTTCGGTGCGCCGGGAGCCATGGCGCAGGACGCCGAAACCGACACCGATGAAAATGCAGAAGCCCGGGACGTTGTTGTCGTCCGGGGTGTGCGCGGTGCATTGCTGAATGCGCGGAATATCCGGCGCAATTCAGACACGCTTGTTGATTCCATTGCGGCAACGGATGTTTCCGAATTGCCGGACCTCTCTGTCGCCGAGGCGCTCTCGCGTGTGCCGGGTGTTGTGACCCAGCGGTTCGAGCTGGGTGGCAGTGATGGTGACTTCCCGTCGCCAGAAGGGTCGGGCAACATTATTCGCGGCCTGCAATATGTCCGTTCGGAATTCAATGGCCGCGATGCCTTCAGTGCGAATGGTGGCCGCGCTCTGGAATGGGCAAGCATCCCGCCGGAGCTGATCGGCGCTGTCGAGGTTTACAAGAACCAGACCGCCAGCATGGTCGAGGGTGGCATTTCCGGTACGGTCAATCTGCGCACGCTTCTGCCTTTTGATCGTGATGACCGGATCGCCGTTTTTGCAGCGGATCAGACATTTACGGACCTGGCTGAAGAGTGGAGCCCGGGTTTCAGCGTAGTGCTGGGGGATTCCTGGGATACCGCCAACGGGCGGTTTGGTTTGCTCGGCTCCTTCTCCACTTCAGAGCTGCAGTCCAACATTAACGGGTTCCAGTACGGCCCGCTTCTGGCCATTTCCAATCCGGATGTGCCGAGCACGAACATGGCACTGCCGGGCGGCTGGCAGGCGCGCGATGCCGATATCAATCGGGCGCGCGACAGCTATTATCTGGCCAGCCAATGGCGCTCGTCGGGTGGCAATGTGGAGTTCAGTTTCACGGCTATCCGGGTCGAAAACGAGATCGAGACCAATGAGCGCACGATCGAGTTCTTCACGGATGCCGAATCCTGGGCAAGCTGGTCCATTCTGGACGGTCCCGGCTCGCGCAGCTTCCGCCCGTTCGCATCGGAAGGGCTGCCGCGTTGTAATGGCGCCGGTGAAGCCGCCAATGGCGGTATCGGCATCTGCGAAAATCTGATCCCTGTTGGAAGCGGACTGATGGAATCCGGCGTTGTTTCCAACAATCTGCGCGACTGGCTGGGTCAGACGGGCAATCTCCAGACGCCTTTGCAGTCGCTGGCAATTGCGCAGCGGCAGGAATCGATGACGCAGGATTTTGCAGCCAATCTGCAATGGCGTGTCAGTGATCGCCTGTTTGTCGAGCTGGATGCGCATTACACAGAGGCCGAGGCATCGCTTCAGCGTTTGTGGACCGGTGGCAATCACTTTGCGGATTACCGGTTCGATTTCTCGGATATCGAAAATCCGCAAATCGAACTCTTCATGTCCGATCAGGTGCGGCTTGCTGACTGGGGTGGTACTTTCCGTGGCGCCGATCCTGGCATCCTCGGTGATCTTAATGATCCGCGCTATGCCTTCCTGTTGTATTCGGCAGACGAATTCCAGGACAATTCGGGCGATTTGTTCGCAACGCGCGGCGACGCCCAGTATGAATTCGACGGTGATGGCTGGTTTGACTCGATTGATTTCGGCGCCCGCTATTCGCGGCGTGAACAGAACAATCGAAGCGCAGGTCTCAACTGGGCCGCAATTGCGCCGCCGTGGGCGGGCGGTTACTTGCCGTATGCCAACCTCACGGACGGCGCCTACGACGTTCATAATTTCGCCGACTTCCAACGTGGCGGAGTGTTCCTGGGTACCAACACCTCAATTGTCTTCCCCAGCAGAGCGCAGATGCAGGATTACACCGCATTTGTGAACATGTTGGCGGGGCAGCCGCTGATCGGCGGCGGCGTGAATGGCGACGGCAACCTGCAGCTGGGAGATTGGGTCCCGCTGCGTCAGAATGGCGTTGTCGATTATGCAAATCGTGGGTCTGATGGTTCGGTAAGGGAAGAGACGTTCAACGCCTACTTCCAGACCAACTATAGCCGGGAGCTTCAGAATGGTCAGTCGCTCTCCGGTAATTTTGGTCTCCGGTATATCAATTCGGAAACGACTGGCGGCGGCATTCTGTCCTTTGCGGAATTGGCAGCCGACAATCCCGCCGACCCGACGCAGCCGAGAGATTTCCTCCCGGAAACGGCCGCATATCTGGATCAGGCGAATACCCAGAATTCGATTTCCAATTCGTACTCCTACGTTCTCCCGTCTTTCAATCTCAGATGGGACCTGAATGACGAGTGGCTGGTCCGTGTTGCGGCAAGCCGCGCGATTACGCCGGCCAATATCGCCGACCTTAACTCGAATCAAAGCCAGGTAGCGGAGCTGGGCTTCGTGGTGGATCCAACCGCCACGCCGCCGGTGATTACGGATGTTGTTCTCGGCGGTATCAATGTATTCGGCGGAAACCCGAATCTCGCGCCGATTGAATCGACAAATCTCGACGTTGCGGTTGAATGGTATTTCGGCAGCGACGGTCTGTTCACCGTGTCGGCTTTCTACAAGGAGCTCGAGAATATCATCGTCTACGGTGAGGAAGTGGTCGATACGATCACGCTCGACGGGTATACGGTTCCGGTTACCTATTTTGGCAACACGAACCGCAACAATGGTAACGTTGAAGGTATCGAAATTGCCTACCAGCAATTCTTTACTGAATGGCCCGGTCTGCTTGGAAATCTGGGTGTTCAGGCCAACTTCACCTATCTCGCTTCCGAGGCGACGGCATTGCCAACGGTGCGCGATCAGGACTCTGATGGTGTCGATGGCTTCCTGACTGTCTATCGCTGGGGTGTCGCCGACCTTCTGGGTCTGTCTGACTACTCCTACAATCTGATCGGCATCTATCAGAGCGATACTCTGGAGGCGCGTCTCGCCTATAACTGGCGCTCTGAATATGTCAGCTCCTATCGCGATTATATTACCGGCAACCCGATCATCCAGGATGATATCGGCTTCCTCGACGCTTCGGTGCGTTGGGATATAACCGACAACATCACGGTCCGGGCGCAGGTGGCCAACATTCTCGATACAAAATCTGTTGCCTATCAGCAGGTTGACGCTCGAGGGCAGCGGTTTGGACGATCCGTTTTCGTCAATGACCGACGGTTTGAATTCGGCTTGCGCTACGAATTCTAACGTCCTGCCCCCGAATTGGTTGGATGGCTAAAGGCGGGGCAGGCTGCAAAGCCTGCCCCTTCCTGTATGCGGGACAGGGGCCGGCCCGGCGTGTGCCAACCGTTCATGACGCGGCGCGCGGACCCGGATTCCGGCTGTCCTTTCAACACAAACCAGACAGGGGGCGGGAGGGTGAAATGCCTTCTGAAACCCTCGAATCCCGCCGCTCCAGAGGCTTAGATGACGCACAAGATCAAACACGTTCCGGTTCTGCTTCTGTCGGTATCGGCTTTTGCCCTGATGCTGACGGCCTGCCAGCCGGCAAACCCGGAAATGGCGGAACCCTCACCGGACGCGGTTGAGGCGGATGAAACCGCTTCCGCAGAAAGCACGGCGATCACGGTTTCCAATGGCACCAGCAGCGTTGTTGTCGATCCGGCTAATTGGCCGGAAGGGGAATCGGGTGTGGAGAGAGACCCGGAAATCGAGGCCTTCATTGCCGATCTTGTCTCCCGGATGAGTGTTGAAGAGAAGGTCGGACAGATTATCCAGGCCGATATTTCGACGGTGACGCCGGAACTGGCGGCGCAATACAATCTCGGATCCATTCTGAATGGCGGAAATTCCGGACCCGGTGACGACAATTTCGCGCCGCCGGAGGCCTGGCTGGCCCTGGCCGATGAATACTACAACGCGTCCACGGATACGTCTGATGGCGGCGTGGGTATTCCCATTATCTGGGGAACTGACGCGGTCCATGGCCATTCAAATATCGTCGGGGCCACGCTGTTTCCGCACAATATCGGACTGGGTGCTGCCAATGACCCGGACCTGATCCGCCGGATTGGCGAAGTGACGGCTCTGGAAATCCGCGCCACCGGTCAGGACTGGACGTTTGCGCCCACCCTGGCCGTTGTCCAGAACGATACCTGGGGGCGGACCTATGAGGGATATTCCGAAAACCCGGAGATCGTGGCCCGCCTGAGCGCGCCGATGGTCGAGGGGCTTCAGGGTCTGGCCGGATCCGACGATCTGCTGGGCGCCGACCATATCGTCGCGACCGCCAAGCACTGGGTCGGGGATGGTGGCACGGACCGGGGTATCGATCAGGGCGATAACCGGTCAAGCGAAGCCGAGATGAGAGATATTCACGCAGCCGGCTATCGGCCGGCGATCGCTGCGGGCGTCCAGACTGTCATGGCGTCGTTCAATTCTTGGCACGGTGTGAAAATGCACGGCAATGGCGCCATGCTGACCGACGTGCTGGTTGATCGTATGGGCTTTGATGGCTTTGTCATCGGCGACTGGGAAGGCCATGGCCAGATTGCCGGTTGCGAAAACGAGAATTGCCCGCAGGCCCTGCTGGCCGGTGTCGACATGTATATGGCATCCGGAAGCTGGCGCGGCCTGTATGAAAGCCTGCTGGCGCAGGTCCGCGATGGCACCATTCCGATGGAGCGCCTGGACGAGGCCGTTACGCGCATTCTCCGGGTCAAGGCGCGCGCCGGCCTGTTCGACGGTGTTGCCCCGTCCCAGCGGCCTCATGCCGGCGACTTCGATCTGATCGGCAGTGAGGCCCATCGCGCCGTTGCCCGCGAGGCGGTGCGCCGTTCGCTGGTCCTTTTGCGGAATGATGATGGTCTCCTGCCACTGGATCCGGGCGCCCATGTCCTGCTGGCCGGCCCGGGTGCCGACAATATCCGCATCCAGTCCGGTGGCTGGACCATCAACTGGCAGGGTGATGGTCACACCAATGAGGACTTCCCCGGCGGTCAGTCCGTGTTCGATGCCTTTGAGGAGGCGCTGTCCGGAGCCGGAGGTCGCGTAACGCTCAGCGAGGAAGGCGGCTATACGGACCGGCCTGATGTTGCGGTTGTGGTATTCGGCGAGGAACCCTATGCGGAATTCGTCGGTGACCGTGAAACAGTCGATTTTGACGATGACAGGGGGCTGGACTTGCTGCGGCAGTTCCAGGCCGATGGCATCCCGACGGTAGCGGTTTTCATCTCGGGCCGTCCGCTCTGGGTAAACACCGAACTGAATGCTTCCGATGCTTTCGTAGCGGCCTGGCTGCCCGGTTCGGAAGCCGGCGGAATTGCCGACGTTCTGGTTGGCAATGCCGATGGTACGCCGCGTCATGATTTCACGGGCCGGCTCTCCTATTCCTGGCCGCGCAGAGCAGACCAGACGGTTCTGAACCCCTGGGACGAAGGCTATGAGCCGCTTTTCGCCTACGGCTTTGGTCTCAGCTATGCAGAACCGGGCGAGCCTTTCGTTGAGCTCAGCGAGGAGAGCGGTCTATCCGAGACGGGCGGGGACCGGCTTGTGCTGATGGAAAACGGCCGTGCGATGAGCGGGCTGGCCCTGATGCTTTCGAGCGGCGGTGAAGCGGTCGCAGTAAATGGTCCCGACGCGGCGACACCGGACGGTCTTGTTTCCACCACGCTGGATGAGCGCGATGTCCAGGACGACACGCGCCGGTTCAACTGGTCCGATAATGCTTCGGTGCGCCTGACGGGCGAGGCCAGCGATCTTCCGGACAATCAGCTGATCCAGATTTCCTACCAGGTGACGGATAGTGGGAACGGGCCGGTGAGCTTTGCCATGGGATGTGGTGAGGGCTGTGAAGGCGCGGTTGATGTTACAGCGGGCATTCGCTGGGCCGAGAACAAGGACTGGCAGATTGCCAGCTTGCCGCTACGCTGCTTTGCCGAGGCCGGGGCAGATCTTTCTGCCATCGACGCGCCTCTCATCATTACCGGCCCGGAAGGGCTGGATCTTTGGATCGACGACATTTCGATCAGCGGCGAAGCGGCCGAAGATGCCGCGTGTGAGCTCTGACCGATGGCTGCCGCCAGGCAAACCGTTGCTGGGGCCGGTTGTGCTCCGGCCATGAGGAGAAATCATGACTCTTGAGACCATCGATCTCGCGATTGTCGCCGGCTATGTGCTGGCACTGATCGCCATCGCCACTCTGGTGAGCCGCGAAAAAGCCGGTCACACCAAGGATTCAACGGATTACTTCCTGGCCGGCAAGGCGCTGCCCTGGTGGGCGGTCGGTGCCTCGCTGATCGCGGCCAATATCTCGGCCGAGCAGATCATCGGGCAGTCCGGACAAGGATATGTCGTCGGTCTCGCCATCGCCGCCTATGAATGGCAGGCGGCGATCGTGCTGCTGATCGTTGCCAAGTATTTCCTGCCGATCTTCCTCGAGCGGAACATCTACACCATGCCGCAATTTCTCGATCAGCGGTTTGGCGGCGGTGTCAAATCGATCATGGCAGTGTTCTGGATTGCCCTGTACACGGCGGTCAATCTGACCAGCGTGCTCTGGCTGGGCGGTCTGGCGATCAATGCGGTTTCCGGCCTTGCCGTCTGGCCCGCCATGGCCGGGCTGGCTGCGGTCGCCATTGTCTATTCCATCTATGGCGGTCTGAAAGCCGTCGCCCTGACCGACATTATCCAGGTCGTCATCCTCATTCTTGGGGGCATTCTGATCACGTGGATCGCCCTGTCCCTGGTGGGGGATGGCGCTGGACCGATGCAGGGCTTCTTTACTCTGCTGGACGGCTTCCCCGGTCATTTCAACATGATCCTCAACCCGGAGCATCCGAGCTATTCCAATCTGCCGGGTATCTGGACGCTGCTCGGCGGACTGTGGGTGCTGCACTTCTCATACTGGGGCTTCAACCAGTACATCATCCAGAGGGCGCTCGGCTCGAAGAGCCTGGCCGAAGCGCGCAAGGGCCTCGCCTTTGCCGCGTCGCTGAAACTGCTGATCCCGGTCATCGTGGTTGTACCGGGTATCGCAGCCCTTCACCTCGCCCAGAACGGCATGATTGACCAGGCGACGCTCGATGCGCGCCCGGACAGCACTTATGGCGTGCTGATGACGCTGGTTCCGGCCGGTATCCGCGGCCTGGTGTTTGCCGCGCTGATTGCGGCGATCGTGTCTTCGCTCGCCTCCATGATGAACTCGATCTCGACGATCTTCACCATGGACCTCTACCGGGCCATCCGGAAGGACAAGTCCGAGCATCACTATGTGACCGTGGGCCGGATCACGGCGTTTTCGGCCATGGCCATTGCGTTGATCCTCGCCCAGCCCTTCCTGGGTGGTATGGAAAGCGCCTTCCAGACGATCCAGGAATATACCGGCTTTGTCGCTCCGGGCGTGGTGGCCGTCTTCCTGCTGGGCTTCTTCTGGAAGCGGACCAATACGGCCGGTGCCTTCGCTCTGCTGATCAGCTCGGTGGTGTTGTCCTTCCTGTTCTGGCTGATGGCCAATCCCGCAGCCATTGGCGGTGCCGGCAGCGGGCTGTTGTCGGCGTTCGGGCTCGAAGCGCTTGATCTGCCCTTCGTCATCCGGATCTGGATCGTGTTCATCGCCTGCCTGGTGATCGGCGTGGTTGTTTCGCACGTGACCGGAAAGCCGGCGGAAGACCGGCCGGTCGAACTCGGCGGAATCCGGTTCGCAACCGAGCCGGTTTTCAACATGGCCAGCCTGGTGATCATCGCGATCCTGATCGGTATTTATGGAGCATTCTGGTAGTGGCTGCGCTTGTACCCGTAGAGCCTTTTGATCTCGCTATTTTCGGAGCGACGGGGGATCTGGCGCTGGGCAAGTTATTGCCCTCGCTGTTCCACCGCTGGTGTGACCGCCAGATTCCCGAAAGTTCGCGGATCATTGCCGTTGCACGTGACGAGCTCGACGATGATGCCTTTCGTCAGCTCGTACGGCAGCGCTATCTCGACGGGCATGAGCGCAATCTTGATGAGGACAGTAACTGGCAGGCCTTTGCCGAGCGGCTGACCTATGTGCCGCTGAACGCGGCGGACCGGGATGGGTCCTGGGACAAGCTGCAGGATGTATTCGGCACCAGCGAAAACCTGCGCCTGTTCTATCTGGCTCTGCCGCCCAGCCTCTATGCGCCGGTCTCGGAAAACCTGGCGCATCACGCGCTGAATGTGCCGGGATCGCGCATTGTGCTGGAAAAGCCGATCGGGTCGAACTTCCATACCGCCCGCGAGATAAACGAGCGGGTCGGGGCCGTGTTTGGCGAGGATGCGATCTTCCGCATCGATCATTATCTCGGCAAGGAGTCAGTCCAGAACCTGTTGATCCTGCGGTTTGGAAATTTCCTGTTCGAGCCGATGTGGAATGCGACCGGCATCGACCATGTCCAGATAACGGTGGCCGAATCCGTCGGCGCGGGAAAGCGGGCAAGCTATTACGACACCGCCGGCGCGCTCCGGGATATGGTCCAGAACCATCTGCTCCAGCTGATGTGTCTTGTCGCCATGGAGCCGCCCTCTGATCTGGGAGCCGACACGGTCCGGACCGAGAAGCTGAAAATCCTGCAAGCGCTTCGCCCGATCGGCCGGGCCGAGATCACCGACAAGGTGATCCGCGCGCAGTACAGTTCCGGGGCCATCAAGGGGGTGGCTGTTCCCGGTTATCAGGAAGAGCTGGGCTCAAAGAGCGGAACCGAGACCTTCGTGTCGGTCAAGGCCGAGATCGATAACTGGCGCTGGGCAGGTGTGCCTTTCTACCTGCGGACCGGCAAGCGCATGTCGCGCCGCTATTCGGAAATCGTCATCCAGTTCAAGCCGGTGCCGCATGATGTGGTGCAGGCCGACAGTGGAAAGATTCAGCCCAACCGGCTGATCATCCGCCTGCAGCCCGATGAGGCTGTCCGCCTGATGCTGATGACCAAGGATCCCGGCCCGGGCGGGGTCCGCCTGCGCTATGTGCCGCTCAATCTGAGCTATGCCGATACTTTCGAGAAGGATTATCCGGATGCCTATGAGCGCCTGTTGATGGCGGTCATCCGGGGCAATCTCGGCCTGTTCATGCGCCGTGACGAGGTGGAAGCCGCGTGGCGCTGGACCGACCGCATTCTGCAGAGCTGGGAGGATGCGCAGAGCCCGTTGCAGACCTATCCGGCCGGCACAGACGGCCCGACTGCCTCGGCGCTCATGCTGGCGAGGGACAACAGGGAATGGTTCGATGAAGGCAGTGCTTGAGCTGATGACAGACTTCCGTGAATACGACGAGTTTGATGGGCTTGTCGCAGATGTCAGCGATCAGATCGCCGAGGCTCTGGATGCCGCCATCAAGTCTCGCGGCCATGCTGTTTTTGCTGTGTCGGGCGGCTCTACGCCGCTACCCGTCTATGAGCGTCTGTCCCATTACCCGCTGGACTGGAGCAAGGTCACAATCGTTCTGGTCGATGACCGCTGGGTCGAGCCGGGTCTGAAGGGATCGAATGAAGGGGCTATCCGGTCTGACCTGTTGAAAGGGTCTGCCGCGTCAGCGCGTTTCATCGGGCTGAAGACGCCACATGGCCGCCCGGATGAAGCGGAAGAGGCGGTCAATGAACGCCTGGCCATCCTGGAACGGCCCTTTGATGTCGTGGTTCTGGGTATGGGCGGTGATGGTCATACCGCGAGCTGGTTTCCGCATGCCGAGGGACTGGCGGCGGCCCTGGCGGAGGATGCGCCGATGGCCGTGGCGCTGACGGCCGAGCGTTCCGAGATCACTGGCCCCTTCACCGAACGCATGACGCTCAGCAGGGCCGCGTTGCGCGGGGCGCGCTTCACAATCCTTTTGCTGAAAGGACAGGACAAGCGCGAAACCTGGATCCGGGCCGTCAATCCGGGGCCGGTCGAGGACATGCCCGTTCGGGCCCTGATCAATGACCCGTCGATCGAGCCGATCGTGTTCTGGGCGCCAGCGGATGGCGAGGCCGCGTCATGAACCGGCCGGCTGTGCTTCGCGAGGTCACGGACCGGATTATCGGCCGCAGCCGCGAAAGCCGGGCGGCCTATCTGGACCTGATGCGATCCATGCGATCGGAGGGACCGCGGCGCTTGTCCCTGTCATGTGGAAATATCGCGCATGGCTATGCAGCCTGTCCGGCGTCAGACAAGGAAGAAATGCGCGGTGAGCGGGCGGCGAATATCGGCATTGTTACCGCTTATAATGACATGCTGTCGGCGCATCAGCCCTTCCAGACCTATCCCGATATCATCAAGGCGGCGCTGCGAGAGGTCCGGGCAACCGGGCAGGTAGCCGGCGGTGTTCCAGCCATGTGTGACGGTGTCACCCAGGGTCAGGACGGCATGGAATTGTCGCTGTTCAGCCGCGATGTCATCGCCATGTCGACCGCCATTGCCCTGTCGCATGACATGTTCGACGGCGTACTGGCATTGGGCGTGTGCGACAAGATAGTGCCCGGCCTGTTGATGGGAGCGCTGCGTTTCGGGCATTTGCCGGCGATCTTCGTGCCGGCCGGTCCGATGCGTTCGGGTCTGCCGAACCCGGAAAAGGCCAGGATCCGTCAGCTTTATGCCGAGGGCAAGGTTGGCCGGGAAAAGCTGCTGGCAGCGGAATCTGCCAGCTATCATTCTCCGGGTACCTGCACCTTCTATGGCACCGCCAATTCCAACCAGATGCTGATGGAGATCATGGGGCTGCACCTGCCGGGCGCGGCCTTCATCAATCCGGATGATCCGCTCCGCCCGCGTCTGACCGAGGCAGCCGCGCGGCGGATCGTTGACCTGACAGCGTCGGGTTCTTCGCCGACACCGCTCTGTGAAGTGGTGGATGAGCGCGCCATTGTGAACGCGATTGTCGGGCTTCATGCCACGGGCGGCTCGACCAATCACACCCTGCACCTCGTCGCGATTGCACGGGCGGCCGGGATCATTATCGACTGGGATGATTTTGACGATCTGGCCGGTGTGACGCCGCTATTGTGCCGCATCTATCCGAATGGCCCTGCCGATGTGAACCATTTCCACGCCGCGGGCGGGCTGGCGCTGGTGATCCGCGAATTGCTCGATGCCGGCCTGCTGCATGAGGATGTCCAAACCGTCGCGGGCAGAGGCCTGGCGGCTTATGCGGAAGAACCGGTCGAGGCGGGTGACGGGGTCAGATGGCAGGCGGGAACGCCGGTCAGTGCCGATACTGATATCGTGCGCGGTGTTGCGGAGCCCTTCTCCGCCGATGGCGGGCTGAAAGTCCTGGACGGGCCGCTGGGCCGTGCGGTGATCAAGGTATCGGCGGTCAAGCCGGAACATCGCATTGTCACCGCACCGGCGATTGTCTTCGACGATCAGGACAGTTTCCTCGAACGTTTCAGGGCCGGGGAACTGGATCGCGATTTCATAGCCGTCATCCGTTTCCAGGGTCCGCGTGCCAACGGTATGCCCGAATTGCACAAGTTGTCGCCGTCGCTGGGCGTTCTCCAGGATCGTGGCTTCAAGGTGGCGCTGGTGACCGATGGCCGGATGTCGGGTGCGTCCGGAAAGGTGCCGTCGGCCATCCATGTCTGCCCGGAAGCGGCCTGTGGCGGCCCCCTCGCGAAGGTCATGGACGGTGATGTCATCACGCTGAATGGCGAGACCGGTGAATTGTCGGTTGACCCATCCGTGCTGGAGCGAACGCCTGCCAGATTCGAACCGGTCAGTGAGTCCGGCCTTGGACGCGAACTGTTTGCCGGATTCCGGTCGGTCGCGTCCAGTGCCGAGACGGGGGGTATTTCGCTGCCCGGTATCGACCAGGCTGTTCAGTCCGGGGAGACGGTCTGATGTCGTCGACCTATCTGGTGGCGGATATAGGCGGAACCAATGCGCGTTTTGCCATCGCGGAAGGCGCCGCTGAAAGCGGATTCACACTGAAACATGTCCAGCGCCTCCGGGCCGAGGATTTCGAGAATCTTCGCGATGCTGCGAATGCGTTTCTGGAAAGCATTGATGACGAGCGCCCGGATTCCGGCTGCATTGCGGTTGCCGGACCGGTGGGTGGCAGCGTCGTTCGCCTGACAAATTCCCGCTGGCGGTTTGAACCGAAAGAGCTGGCCGAGGAGCTACGGCTCAAGAAGCTGGTCGCCATCAATGATTTTGCGGCCCAGGCCCGAGGCGCCCCGCTGTGCCCGGCTGACGGCGTGATCTCCGTTTGCCCCGGAACCCCGCAGCTGGATACACCGATTGCCGTCCTGGGGCCGGGAACCGGTCTGGGCCTCGGCCTGTTGATGCCGGGACGCGATCATGTCCATGTCGTTGCAACCGAGGGCGGCCATGCCGGGTTTGCGCCGCGCACGGATATCGAGGTCGAGGTCGGGCGTTTCATAGCCGACGAGTATGGCTTTGTTTCCTGGGAAAGGCTGCTGTCCGGACGGGGGCTGGTGAATATCCATCGGGCACTCTGCCATATCGAGGGGGTGCGCTGGCCCGGTCATCGGCCGGAAAACATCACCGAGGAAGCGCTCGCCAACCGCGATTCGCTGTGTGGCCGGGTGGTGGATCTCTTTCTGGCTGCGCTGGGCGCCTATGCCGGAGATATCAGCGTCATTACCGGTGCCCGGGGCGGGACCTTCCTGGCGGGCGGCATACTGCCGACCATTGCCGGCATGTTGCCCGACAGCGCCTTCAATGCCCGCCGATCACGGCGCGGGCCAATGACCCAGTACGTCGAATCCATACCGGTTGACCTCATCACCACAGATGCTGCCGCCTTGCTGGGCGCGGGGGCCATTGCGGAAGCAGGAGAGGCCTGAAATGACTGTCGAACAACTCATGAGCGCCGCCAGCGTCATACCGGTTCTGACCGTCGGTGACCGGGCCGATTCAGCCCCCCTGGCCAAAGCGTTGGCTGCGGGCGGTTTGCGGGTTATCGAGATGACGATGCGCACGGCTGATGCGCTGACGATCATGGCAGAGATGAAGCAGGCTTCGCCCGAGCTGATTGTCGGCATGGGGACTCTGCGCACAGCCGATGATGTCGGTGCCGCGGTCAGGGCCGGGGCCGATTTTCTGGTCTCGCCGGGTCTGACTCCGGAACTGGTGCCGGCGCTTCTGGATGCCGGGATCCCATGTTTGCCCGGCGTGGCAACAGCCAGCGAGGCCATGGCGGCGGCGGCACTCGGTTTTTCCGGTCTGAAATTCTTTCCGGCCGAACCAGCCGGTGGGATCGACTACCTGAAAGCCTTGCACGGGCCGCTGCCGGATATCCACTTTTGCCCGACCGGCGGGATTTCGGCTGAGAAGGCGCGCGATTATCTGGCCCTGCCCAATGTTGGTTGTGTCGGCGGATCCTGGATTGCGCCGGGCAAGCTTGTCTCGGCCGGTGCGTGGGACGATATCACCGCCAATGCCCGCTTGGCCGAGAGCCTGAAATCGGGCTAGCGCGTCTCCACGGATGTCCGCCGGCGTTCCGCCAGTTCGGTCAGCACGTCATCGAAGGTCAGGCCCCGGGCCTTCAGGCCCATGACCAGGTGAAAGACGAGGTCGGCGGCTTCGCTGCAGACGGCTTCATTGTCCTCGCCGGTCAGGGCCAGTGCCACTTCCACACCCTCTTCCCCGATCTTCTGGGCGATTTTCCTTGTGCCGGCCGCTTTCAGCCGCGCGACATAGCTGGTTCCGGCGTCTTCCCGCGTGTCGTACAGCGCTTCGAGCGTGCGTATGATGCCCGGGTCATTATTGCCGAAACAGGTCGGGGAGCCGGTGTGACAGACCGGGCCTTCGGGCCGGGCCTCAACCCGCAGGCAGTCCCGGTCGCAATCGGCGGTCATCGAGACCAGGTGCAGGACATTCCCGCTGGTCTCGCCTTTCACCCAGAGGCTTTGCCGGGAGCGGCTGAAGAAGGTGACACGGCCGGTTTCAAGTGTCTGTTCTGCGGCCTCGCGATTCATGTAGCCGAGCATCAGCACGCTCCGGCTTTGAGCGTCCTGGATAATGGCCGGCACAAGGCCGCTGCCCTTGGAAAAGTCCAGCTGGTCGATCTCGTCTCTTGTCATGTCCGTATCTCCACGCCTTTTTCGGCCAGGAAGGCTTTCAATTCGGGGATTTGCAGGATGTTCCTGTGAAACACGCTGGCCGCGAGCGCGCCATCGACGCGGGCGTCACGGAAGACGGTCAGGAAATCGTCCGCCTTGCCGGCCCCGCCCGAGGCGATCAGCGGCACCGGACAGATCTCTCGCGCCGCCTTCAGCTGCCCGCAATCATAGCCCTGGCGGACCCCGTCCTCATCCATGCAATTGAGGACGATCTCGCCCGCGCCCCGCGCGCAGACCTCGCCGATCCAGTCCAGCGTCTGGCGGCCTGCCTGCCGGGTCTTCGAGGGATCGCCGGTGTGCGAAAAGACCTCCCAGCCCTCTTGCCTGCGCCGGCTATCGATCCCGACCACCACACACTGACTGCCGAACTCGGCTGCGAGCCGGTCGACCAGTTCGGGGTTTTCCAGAGCCGGCGTGTTGATCGAGATCTTGTCCGCGCCAGCAAACAGGCGGGCTCTGGCATCGTCGACGGACCGGATGCCGCCAGCGACGCAGAACGGAATATCAATGACGCTTGCCACGGCGCTGATCCATTCAGGTTCGACCGTTCGCCCTGCCGGGCTGGCCGAGATGTCATAGAAGACAAGCTCGTCCGCGCCCTGCGCCGCATAGCTTCCGGCCAGTTCGACAATATCGCCGACATCCTCGTGATCGCGGAAGCGCACGCCTTTCACGACGCGGCCATCGCGGACGTCGAGGCAGGGGATTATGCGTCTTGCAAGCATGCCAAGGCCTCGGTCAGTGAAAACCTGTTCTCGTAAAGGGCGCGTCCGGTGATCGCGCCAGCTATCCCGGTAGCCTTCAGGGCGGCCAGATCGGAAAGCTGGCTGACACCGCCGGAGGCCTGCCAGTCAATGTCCGGAAAGCCGGCTTTCAATTGCGCATAGAGCGCCGTGTTGGGACCCGATAGCAGTCCGTCACGGCCGACATCGGTGACCAGCGCATGACGTAGACCCGCCGGTACCAGGACGGACAGAACGTCCTCGAGGCCCTTGCCGGAGCTTTTGGTCCAGCCGTCCGTGACGAGGTCCGGCTTGCCGTCAATCAGACGCAGATCCAGTGCTGCGACAAGGCGGTCCGGCCCGAATTCTGCCAGCCAGCGGGCGACAAGTTCCGGCTGCTCGATGGCCCGGCTGCCGATAATGGCGCGTTCCACACCCGCATCCAGCAAACGGGAAATGTCCTCACCGGTGCGGATGCCGCCACCGGCCTGAATGCGCAGGCCAGAGAGGGAAAGTTGACCGATCAGGCCTGATTGGCGCGGCGTGCCATCGCGGGCACCGGAGAGGTCGACGACATGGAGCCAGCTTGCGCCGCCACCGGCAAAGGTGGTGGCCATGGCGGCGGGGTCCATGCTGTAGGTTTTCGCGGTCGCAAAATCTCCCCTCGAGAGACGCACCACATCGCCGTCCAGCAAATCAATGGCGGGATAGAGAATCATGAGGCCAGCTCACAGAAATTGCGCAGGACTTGCTGTCCGGCTTTCGCCGAGCGTTCGGGGTGAAACTGGCAGCCCATGAAATTGCCCTGGCGGACGATGGCGCTGATGGTCTCGCCATAGCTGACAGTCGCGAGTGTGGCCTCGCATTCCGGCACGTAATAGCCATTGGCAAAATACATGTAATCGCCGCCGGAAAGGCGCTCGAGCAGCGGATCTGGACGGGTGATCTGCAAGGCATTCCAGCCCATGTGTGGCCAGGACAGGCCGCTTTCCGGCAAGCGGCGAACCTCGCCCCTGATGACACCGAGTGTTTCGACATCGCCCTCCGCGCTGCGCTCGAACAGGAGCTGCATGCCGAGGCAGATACCGAAAACGGGACGGGTTTCGGATTGAAGCCGGGATCGCCAGCCGCTGGCTTCCAGGACTTTCATCGCCGGTGCGGCTGATCCGACGCCGGGCAGAACCAGCGCATCTGCGCCGTCTGCATCCTCCGGTGTTTTAGCATCACAGCAGTCCGCGCCGATCCGCTTCAGCGCGGTTTCGACCGAGAAGCGGTTGGCGCTGCCGGTATTGATGATGGCCAGCCTCATAGCACGCCCTTTGTCGAGGCAATGGAATCATCCTCGATGCGGATAGCCTGACGCAGGGCCCGGCCCAGCGCCTTGAAGCAGGCCTCGATCATGTGGTGGGCATTCTCGCCCTCGACCTTGACCTGGATGGCCGCCTTCAGCTGTTCGGACAGGGAACGGAAGACATGTTCGGTCATGGCGACGGGAAACTCGCCGACGCTGTCACCGGGGATGGCGCCCTCAAAGACCGCAAAAGGCCGTCCGGAAAGATCGATCCAGACACCCGCCCGGGCCTCGTCCATGGGCAGTTCGAAGCCAAAGCGCGCAATGCCCTTGCGATCGCCAAGTGCTCTGGAGAGGGCCTCACCCAGCGCCAGTGCGACGTCCTCGATCGTGTGGTGGGGATCAATATCGAGATCGCCTCGGCACATCACATTAAGAGCAAACCCGCCATGACGCGCCACCTGTTCCAGCATGTGGTCATAAAACCCGACGCCGGTGGAAATTGCGCAAGGGCCGCTGCGGTCGAGATCGACCTCGATCGTGATATCGGTTTCCTTTGTGACGCGGCGGACAATGGCGCTGCGGCGCGCCGGGCCGGTGGATGACAGGCCCTCTTTTTCCAGTGCTGCCAGCCGGATTTTCAGCGAGGCGGCGTGGGCCTCCAGTCCTTCCATTTCCGCCAGCCGCATGAAAGTGGAAGCCGATCGCGCCAGGCCCGGCGCCGTCGCTTCGATCAGCGTGGTCGTGCGTTGGAAGGATTCCACTGTCACACCGGACCAGGCCCGGCCGGCTCCGCCGGTCGGCAGGATGTGGTTGGGCCCGGCGGCGTAATCACCCAGTGTTTCGGGTGTCCAGGGTCCGATGAAAATCCCTCCGGCGGTCCTGACCTGAACGGCGATGTCACGCGGAAGGCGGGTCTGGATGATCAGGTGTTCCGGCGCCAGGCGATTGGCGACACCAATGGCCTCGTCCCTGTCGGCGCAGCTGATCCCCAGCGCCTGGCTCATGGCTTCAGCGGCAATCTGACGGCGTGGCAGGTTCGCCAGCTGGCGGCTGAGTTCCGCTTCGCAGGCGGTTTGATCGAACCCGTCGAGGGCCAGCAGGGTGATCCGCGCCAGCGGGTCGTGTTCTGCTTGCGCCAGAAGGTCAGCGGCCACGAAAGCGGGATCAGCGGTGTCGTCCGCGATCACCATGACCTCGCTGGGGCCGGCCGGCAGATCAATCGCCGGTCCGCCGGGCCATTGCGCGACGCATTGCTTGGCTGCCGCCACCCAGGCATTGCCGGGTCCGAAGATCTTGTCCGCCCGCGGCAAGCCCGCCACACCGCAGGCCATGGCGCCAACCGCCTGGGCACCGCCGAGAAGATAGACCTCATGGACACCGAGCAAGTCGAGCGTGGCCGCGAGAACCGCGTTGAGCTGTCCGTTTTCGTCCGGAGGCGTAACGACATAGGCGCGCCCTACACCTGCCAACCGGGCGGGAATGGCCATCATCACCAGCGAGGAAATCAGCGGTGCGGATCCGCCCGGAACATAAAGCCCGGCGCAGGACAATGCGTCGGCGCGCCGCTCGCACATAATGCCCGGCCAGGTTTCCTTCTGATAACCGCGATAGCCCTGTTCGGCATGGAAGGTTGCGACCGACCGGATCATCGCCATGATCGCCTGCCGGTCGGCTTCCTCCAGCGCCCCTGCCGCGCCGGAAATAATGGACTTTTCGACCGCAAACCCGTCGGCCTCATAACCGTCAAAGCGCCGCGCATAGTCCTGTACGGCCGAGGACCCTTCCTGCCGTATCCTGCCGACAATCGCCGCAGCTTCCGCCTCGATTGCAGACAGATTGTCTGCAGCGGCGCCGACGGCGGCGCTTTTTGATGCCTCTATCCAGCGCATGGTTCAGGCCATCATCTTTTCGATTGGAAGAACCAGAATAGCCCGCGCACCAGCCTGTTTCAGCCGTTCCAGCGTTTCCCAGAAGACCCGCTCACGGCAAACGGCCTGAACGGCGACAACATCATCCCGTCCCGCAATCCGGGCGACGGTGGGGGCATCTGACCCGGGCAGCAGGGCCTGGATGTCTGCCAACCGGTCGGTGGGCGCATTCAGCATGATGTATTTTGTCTGGGCGGATGCGAGGACACCGCGCAAGCGGTCCATCAGGGTTTCGGCAATCCGGTCTGTGGCCGACGTACGCCCGGACTTTGGCCGGATCAACACGGCCTGGCTTTCCAGCAGGGTGGCAATGCTGGCCAGATTGTTGGCTTTCAGGGTCGCTCCGGAGGAGACCAGGTCGCAAATGGCATCGGCGATGCCGAGACGCGGGGCGACTTCGACCGAGCCATTCATGCTGATGATTTCGACGTCGATGCCGGCGTCTTTGAATGCGGCCCGGGTCAGGGCGGGGTAGCTGGTGGCAATCCGCTGGCCGTCGAGGTCGGTCAGCGATGACCAGCCCCTGGCGACGGGAGTTGCGACGTCAAGCCGGCAAGAGGCGAATTCCAGCGGCAAGACGATTTCAAGCTCGCTGAAACGCGGATCGCCCGCCTGCAATTCGGCCAGCACGTTTTCGCCGACAATACCGTAATCGGCGGCGCCACCCAGGACCAGGCCGGGAATGTCATCATCCCGGACCAGCATCAGGTCGAGATCGAAATTCGCCGCAGGGCGCCAGAGCGCATCCCTGCTATTGTTGAACCGGACGCCGGCCTTGCCCAGCAATTCAAGACTGCCATCCGCCAGCCGGCCTTTCGACTGGATGGCCAGGCGCATACGCTCACTCATGACTGTTTTCCTGTTCTTGCCAGACGGTCGAGGATCAGGCGGTAGCCCTCATTGTCTTCCTGCATCAGGAACCGGGCGACCCGGGTGACGGTGGCCGTCGAGGCACCGGTTTCCTCGGCGATCTGCCGGTAGGTCTTGCCGCCGGCATCCAGCAGGCGCGCGACCCGCCAGCGCTCGGTGAAGGCCTTCATTTCCCCGGGCGTGCACAAATCCCCCATGAAGCGCGCGGCTTCATCCTTGGTGCGGATCTCGACGATCGCGCTGAGCAGTTCGTCTCTGGCGATCGATTCCGTGGACCTTGTTGTTGTCGGCGGCATGGGTGTCTCCTTCAGACCGCCGGATATACCGTTTTAACACGCTAAAACAACCAGCCAATGCCAGATCCGCTGCAATTGGGCTACATCCTTATGGAATCAAGCCGGAATTTTGCTGTTGCGCGGCCGCAGATCGCGCAGGAAACCGGCGGCATCCCGTCCGTCTCCGATGGCCTCGATCAGCGCCGATCCGACAATGACACCGTCGGCATGCCGGGAAAGTGCCGCGACATCGTCCGCCGAACGAAGGCCGAACCCGGTACAGACCGGCAGCCGGGTGACGGCGCGTATCCGGTCAAGCCCCTGGCCGATCTGTGCCAGCGATGCCCCGGCATTGCCGCCCGTGACACCGGTGGAGGTGACGGCATAGACGAATCCGTCGCTCTGTTCGCAGACCGGCGCCAGCCGGCTGTCAGGCGTTACCGGCGTGACCAGCTGGATCAGGGCAATGTCACGGGCGGCGAGCGCTTCCTGCAAGGGCGCGCATTCCTCGAGTGGCAGGTCGGGAATGATGACGCCATCGATATGACTGGCCGCAGCACGCTCGGCAAAGCTGGCAAAGCCCATGGCAAGGATCGGATTGAGATAGCTCATGATGACCAGCGGTGCGTCCCAGTCGCGGGCGGCCGTCTGCTGCAGGATCCAGCTCAGCGAGACGCCGCCGGCCAGCGCTGTGCGGCTGGAATTCTGGATGGTCGGCCCATCCGCCACCGGGTCGCTGAAGGGCACGCCGATCTCGACAATGTCGGCCTCCTGCGTGATTGCCGCAAGGTTCGCAATAAAGCGCTCTCGGTCCGGATAACCACCGGTCAGAAAGGCGATCAGCGCGGCATGGCCCTGTTCATTGGCCGCGCGGATGGCGGTGGCAAGGCGGTGTCCGCCAGAAGTCTTCGTGATCATGATTTTTCCGCCAGTTTGAGAAGCGTGGGAAGGTCCTTGTCGCCGCGGCCCGACAGGCCGACGAGCAATGTGCTGCCGGGGTGTGCCTGTGCATATCGCCGGGCACCGGCCAGGGCATGCGAACTCTCGATCGCGGGCAGGATACCTTCCAGTGCACAGCATTCATTCAGCGCGTCGAGCGCTTCTTCATCGCGCACGGTTTCATACCGCGCCCGGCCGCTCAGCTGCAGCAGGGCGTGTTCCGGTCCGACGCCTGGATAGTCCAGCCCAGCGGCAATGGAGTGGGTGTCCGCGACCTGGCCGTTCTCGTCCTGTATGAGCATGGAAAAGGCTCCGTGCAGGACGCCGGGCGTTCCCTTGCTCAGCGGTGCCGAGTTTTCGGTCTCGCTGCGTCCGCCCGCCTCGATCCCCAGCAGGGCCGTCTCTGCATCCCTGATGAAGGGGTGGAACAGACCGATCGCATTGGATCCACCACCCACGCAGGCGATCACCGCATCAGGCAGCCGGCCTTCGGTCTCCAGGATCTGCTGGCGGGCCTCCTTGCCGATCACCGACTGGAAATGCCGGACGATGTAGGGGAAGGGATGCGGTCCGACGGCCGAACCAATCACATAATGCGTTTCCATCGGATCCGCCGCCCAGGCCCGCATGGCTTCGTTCACGGCGGCCCGCAGTGTCTTGTCGCCGCTGGTGACGGGGATCAGCTCGGCTCCGAGCCGCCGGATGCGATCGACATTCGGCGCCTGCCGTTCCACGTCGACGGCTCCCATATAGACGGTGCAGGGCAAGCCGGCCCGCGCGCAGGCGGCGGCGGTTGCCACGCCATGCTGGCCGGCACCGGTCTCGGCGATGATCCGCCGGATCCCCATGCGTTGGGCCAGCTTCACCTGGCCCACGGCATTGTTGATCTTGTGGGCGCCGGTATGGGTCAGGTCCTCGCGCTTCAGCCAGACATCCGCTCCCCAGGCTTCGCCGAGGCGTCTTGCATGCGTCAGAGCGGTGGGCCGGCCGGCCCAGCTGTCCAGTTCTTCCTTCACTTCGGCGACAAAATCCGGCGCCTGCCGGAGCGCGTTGAAACCCTCCTCCAGCCGGGCAATGGCCGGTGTCAGGGTTTCCGGCACATATCGCCCGCCGAAGGGCCCATAACGGCCCTTTGCATCGGGGAAGGCGCCGGCCATCAGGGCGTCGCGAAGCGGCTCGGGCTTGAAACTCAGATCATTCATTGACGGTCTCTCTTGCGTTCAGCGCGGCATGAGCCTGCCGGGCTGCGGATATGAATTGATGGATTTTCCCGGGATCCTTGCGCCCGGGTGATGTCTCGACGCCGCTGCTGACATCGACCCCGAAGGGCCGGACGGACCGGACGGCATCGCTGACATTCTGCGGTGTGAGCCCACCCGCCAGCACGAGGTTTGCCGAGCGCGCCAGCTTTCGGGCGGCGGACCAGTCGGCCAGCTGGCCGATACCGCTCTCCGCGCCTTCATACAGGCAGCGGCCGTCCGGAATATTGATGCCGGCTGGCAGCTGCCCCCGCACGACCGGAAGCCGGCGAGCCCCCTGCAGGCTGGCGGAATCCATATTGACGGGCGCATTGGCCTGGATCCAGTCGGGTTGCAAGTCGGCACAAATGGACCGGATTTTGTCGGGGGATGCCTGCCGCATCACGGCAACGATCTCACAGCGTCCGGCGGTGAATTCCTTCAGCGCGCAGGCCTGTTCCAGGCTCACTTCCCGGGGCGAGCGATCCAGCACAAATCCGATGGCATCCGCCCCCGCCTCGATAGAGGCGTCAATCATCTCCTGATCGGACAGGCCGCAGATCTTGATCCACAGGCTCATGCCGGCACCTCCTGCGTAGCGGCGGTGCGGCCGGCCCTCAACATGGCGGTGATGAGATCGCCCGGTGATGAGGTCCGCATCAGGGACGAGCCGACCAGGGCCAGCCGATAGCCGAGCGCGGCGGCGCTGGCGGCATCTTCCGGTGTCGACAGGCCGCTTTCAGCGACCGGAATGGCTGGCGGCGTGAATTGACCGATGAGCTTCGCGAACCGTCCGGTCTCGATATCAAGTGTCTTGAGGTCGCGTGAATTGATCCCGACGAGGGCCGGTTCGGGCAGCGATGACGCCAGTGCGAGGCTGCGGGCCAGATCCGACTGATCAAAAGCTTCGAGCAGGACAAACAGCCCCATCTCGCTCGCGCATCCGATCATGTCGGCCAATTGTCCCTCCGACAGGAGGCGGGTGATCAGGAGAATGCCCGATGCGCCAGCCGCGCGCGCTTCCAGCACCTGGACGGGGTCGACCAGGAAATCCTTCCGCATGACCGGAACGGCGTGATGGCGCGCCGCAATGGCGGCTGACTGCAGCATTTCAAGCGAGCCATCAAAACGGCTGGGTTCGGTCAGGACCGAAATGATGGTCGCCCCGGCCTTCGCATAGAGGCGGGCGCGTGCCGCCGGATCCGGTTGGACCTGAAGCACCCCCTGGGAGGGTGAACGCGGCTTGATCTCGGCGATGAGATCAAAGCCTTCAAGCGAAAGGGCTGGCGCAATGGGTGGCGCGGTTTCCAGCGCCCGTCGGCGCAGGGCCGGAAGCGCCGCCTCTGCCAGCAGGGCATCGGCCCTCAGGCGGCTGGCCTTGGCCATGCCGGAGAGAAAATCGCCGCTCATGCCGGTGCCCCGACCTGTTCGAGGCGCTCGAGAAGCTTTCCGGCGCGCCCGTCCGCGATGGCGGCGCGTGCGATGGCCATACCCTCGGCGCAATCACCGGCAATACCGGTGACTTCCAGCGCCAGCGCAGCGCCCAGTACCAGAGCATCGGCATGTGGTCCGGCCTCCTGCCCGGTCAGCGCTCGGCGCAGGGCCAGCGCATTGTGGACGCAATCGCCTCCGGCCAGATCTTCCGGCGCACATCGCGGCAGGCCGAGATCAAGGCTGTCGCGCCGCTCATAGACGACCGAGCCGGGCGTCACATCAAAGAGATCATAGGGACCGGCCGGGGTCGCCTCATCCCATCCCGGATGGCCGTGGATGACGAAGGCGCGCTTGATGTCCATGCCCGAGAGCGCACCGGCCATCAATTCGGCCATCTGCTTGCTGAAAGCTCCGACGACCATGTAGGGCGGGCGCGCCGGATTGGTCAGCGGGCCCAGAACGTTGAAGACGGTGGCGGTTCCGAGCGTCTTGCGTACCGGTCCGATCGCCTTCATGGCGGGGTGATATCCCGGCGCGAAGAGGAAGGTGAAACCGGTTTCGGCAAGGCAATCCCGCGCGCGATCAGGTGACAGCGGCATGGGCAGGCCCAGTGTTTCCAGCACGTCGGCGCTCCCGCTGCGGCTGGAAATGGAGCGGTTGCCATGCTTGATCACCGGCACTCCGCAGGCTGCGGTCAGAAGGGCCGCGCCCGTCGACAGATTCAGGCTGCCGGATCCGTCACCGCCGGTACCGACGATATCGACGGCGATCTCATGGCCGGGAATGTCCGGCGAGATGGCGAGCGCGCGCATGGCATTGGCAAAGCCGCGGATCTCCTCGGCGGTTTCGCCTTTCAGACGGAGGGCGGAGAGCACGGCTCCGCCCAGCGCAGCCGGGGTCTGTTCCTCGGCCATGGCCAACAGCGTTTCATGGGCCTCATGTTCGGTCAGGCTGTTGCCGCCCAGCAGCATTTTCAGCGAGGCCTGGATAATTTTCGGCGCACGCAGCCCCATATTCCTGACCTGTCCGATGCCGAGGAAGTTGGCCAGCAGGGCCTTGCCATCGGGTGTCAGCACGCTTTCGGGATGAAACTGCACCCCCTCGATGGGCAGGCTGTTATGGCGCACCCCCATGATTTCGCCCTCCGCTGTCCGCGCCGTCACGGTCAGCACGTCCGGCAGGGTCTCGTCCGTACCGGCGAGCGAATGATAGCGGCCGACGGTCATCGGCTCCGGCATGTCAGTGAAGACACCTTTGCTATCATGGCGGATCGGCGAGGCCTTGCCGTGCATCAGCCGTCGGGCGCGTTCGATGCGGCCGCCAAAGGCTGCAATGATGGCCTGATGCCCGAGGCAGACGCCCAGAACCGGTATCTCGCTGCCCAGCTCCCGGACGATGTCGATCGACAGGCCGGCATTTTCCGGCGTGCCCGGTCCCGGCGAGATGATGATGTGCGTGGGGGCCAACTCGCGAATCTGGTCCAGGGTAAGCGCATCATTGCGATGCACGGCGACATCAGCGCCAAGCTCGCGGCAGGCCTGGACGAGGTTGAAGGTGAAGCTGTCATAATTGTCGATGAGAAGAACGCGCATGATCAAAGACCCGCCTGTGCGAGATTAAGGGCTTGCTTGAGCACCTGGAGCTTGGACTGGATTTCGGCGTACTCGCCTTCCGGGCTGCTATCGGCAACGATTCCGGCGCCCGCCTGGATGGTGTATTTCCAGTCCTTGAAGACGATGGTGCGTATGGCGATGGCCTGGTCCATCCGGCCGTCATGACCGAAATAGCCGACAGCGCCGCCATACCAGCCGCGGTGTTCCGGCTCGAGCGCATCGATCAGTTCCATGGCCCTGATCTTGGGGGCCCCGACCAGCGTGCCGGCCGGAAAGGCGGCGGCAAAAAGATCGAACATGTCATTGGGAGCTTCCAGCCGGCCTTCCACACCGCTGACCAGATGCATGACGTGGCTGTAGCGCTCGATGATCATGTCGGGACCGACTTCAATCGAGCCGGGCTCGGCCACGCGGCCAAGATCATTCCGGGCCAGATCCACCAGCATGGTATGCTCCGCCATTTCCTTGGGGTCGGCGCGGAGCTCTCCTGCCAAAGCGTCATCTTCTGCAGGTGACTGGCCGCGCGGGCGGGTGCCGGCAATCGGCCGGAGTGCGGCACGTCCATTGCGCAATGTCACCAGTGCTTCCGGGGAGGAGCCGACAATCTTTTCCTCTCCGGTGTCGATATAGAACATGTGCGAGGAGGGATTGATCAGCCGCAGGGCCCGATAGACCTCGAACGGGTCGAGGGAGTGTTCGCTCGAATATTTCATCGAGAGGACTAGCTGATAGATGTCGCCGGCTGCGATGTATTCCCTGGCGTGTTCGACTTTCGCGGTGAAGTCCTCGCGTGTCATGCTCCACTCGCCGACCATGCTGGCCCGGCCGGGTCTTGCGCCGGGTTGCGGTCCGTTCAGGGCTGAAACGATCTGTTCCCGCAGGCGGAGGCGTTCCCTGTCATTGCCGGCATGCAGCAGGCTGGCCCGGCGGGTGAGGTGATCAAAGACGAGCAGGGATTGTGGCGCGACATAGCTCAGCTCCGTCGTGCCATCCGGGACCTTGCCGCCGGGCAGGCGTTCGAAATGCCGGACGACATCATAGCCGGTGGCTCCCACAAGGCCGCCGCCAAAGGGCAAATCGCCGATTGCCGGGGTCAGCTGCGGGGCCTCACCCAGCGCCTGACGCAGACGCGCGAGCAGATCTGCCTTGCTGGCGGGACGGGGATGGCAGCTTTCGCCGATATGGAATCCGTCTCCATCGAGACGCACACGCAGGGCAGCCCCCAGGCCGAGGAAGGAATAGCGCCCCGGATTGTCGCCACCGGCCACGCTTTCGAGCAGGAAGACGGGATCGAAGGCCGTGAGTTTCCGCCAGGCAGACACGGGCGTTTCCAGGTCCGCTGCGATGTCGAACGGAGCGTCCAGCCCGCCCGGGCGGTCTGAAATATGCGTCTGAAAATGGTTCAATCCGGCCTCCTGTTTCCGGCTGATCCGTCTTCAGACCGCCGAACAGAAGGCATTAAAAAAGCCCATCTTCAGCGGAGAAGACGGGCCTGCAAAGGTGTTATCTGGTTATACGCGTGCCTACCCATCATCCATGACAGACCAGCGCCACCACGAGTGGGCGCAAGCGTTGCGGATCTGGGCGTTCGATTTCATGCCTTTTTCGATAGAGGCAGCTTCCGGGAATGGCAAGCGGCAAATTTCACACCGAGTGCAAAAACCGGACAGCCATGTGTGCAGACAGCTTTTCCTTTGTATGGAATCCGCAGTCCTGTGCCGGAAATATTTGGAAATCCGGACCGCTTCGTTCTAGCTTTTCCGGCACGGAAACCGGGGTGATCATGGCGGCAGCAACCATTCTCGTGGCAGATGATGACGAACTTCTCGTCGGCCTGCTAGAGCATCGCCTGTCGGCCAAGGGATACAATGTTATTTCAGCATCCGACGGCGTCTCCGCCCTTGAGCGCATCCGGGCCGAAATGCCGGATCTGGTAGTGCTGGACGCCATGATGCCAGCCCTCGATGGCTTCGCCGTACTCAGCCGGATCAAGTCGGACGATGAGATCCGCGATATACCGGTGATCATGCTGACCGCTCTGAGCGGCCAGTCCGACATCGTGACGGCACTCGACAAGGGCGCGGCGGACTATCTCGTCAAACCCTTCCTGCCGGAAGAGCTGCTGCGCCGTATCACCCGCAGCTTGCCGGCGGCGGAGGACACCTGATGGCCAGTGATGTGTTTGCCGCCGTTTTATGGATGCTGGCGAGCCAGGGTGCGGGCGGAGGGGAGGCTTATCAGCAGGCCGTCGAGGCGCGTCTGGCGGGTGATTTTGCTGCCGCCGAAACACAGCTGGTCTCCCTCGTGCAGGCGCATCCGGATCATGCCGATGCCTGGCTGCAGCTCGGATTGGCAAGAAGTGCTCTTGGCGATTTCCAGGGTGCGGATGAGGCGTTTGTCCGCACGCTGGAGTTGGCCCCCGATTATCCCGATGCCTGGCTTGGCCGGGCGCGGATCGCCTATTTCCGGAATGACTATGCCAATGCCCGCCGGCATGCGATGCGCGCCGGGCCATCTGCGGAAGCAGACGCACTAATGGCGCGGATTGAGGCGGCCGAGGTCGCGAGTGACCTTCCGCGCTGGCGGCTGGATCTTTTTGCCGGCCGCGCATCACTGACCAACGGGCTGGAGAACTGGAGCGAGTTTGGCCTGGCGCTGGGACGCCGCCTTGATGCGTCAACGTCGCTCACCCTGCAGATGGACAGTGCCGAGCGGTTCGGTCTTGATGATCAGTATTTTGCCGTGCGGCTGGACCGGGCGCTGGGCGACAGATCCGCCGGATATGTTGCGCTGGGTGGTGCGCCTGATGCGGTGTTCCGGCCCGAGATTGCCTTGCGCGCAGGCGTTTCCGGCCCGCTGGGCGATGGCGGTTGGAGCGGTTCTGCCGATCTGTTCGCCGGCCAGTATCTCAGCGGTGATGTGCAGTCGGTGACGCTGGGAATCTACAGGACATTTGCCAGTGAACGACTGCGGTTGGGCGCGCGGCTTATCGGGTTGAGCGATGAAGCCGGCGAGACGCGCTCGGGCTTTGCCCTGGTGAGTGAATGGCAGGCCGCGGCACCGACGCGGATGAGCTTTTCCTATACGGACGCACCGGAAACCTCCGAAGGGGTTACCCTCGATGTCAGGGCTTTCTCGGCGGCTGTCCGCCATGAACTCGATGACCGGCGCGCCATCAGTCTGACCCTGCTGCACGAAGACCGGCGCGCCTATGACCGCTCGGCATTTGTCGCGGGTGTCAGCTGGCGGTTTTGATGATTGCCGGTCCCCTCGAAACACTCTGGATCGTATCGCTGGGTCTTGCCGCCGCGTCATTGATCGTGATGGCCGGGCTGATCGTTTCCCGCATGCTCGGCAGCTATAATGACCGGCAGCGTGATGCCGTCCGCCAGGCGATCGTCATGGCGCTCTATGACGTCATGGAGGGGCAATCCGCCGACCTTGGCAAGCTGACGAAGCTGATACGCCATACACGGATTGCGGCTCAGGCGGTTCTGGAATTTTCCACCCTGATCCGAGGTGAAGCGCTGGAAGCGGCCGTCCGGGTTCTCGACGAGCTCGGCCTGGCTCGCCATCTGATCCGGCTCAGCCGGTCATCCAATGCGGCGGCCCGGCTGGCGGCCATTGACGCACTTGGTTATGTGGGCGGACCGGAGGCGACGCGGCGGCTGGCGCGGATCGCCAATAGAAGCCGGGATGTGGAAGACCGGATTGCCGCCGTGCGTGCGCTTCAGTTGCGGGGCGATGCGATCGATCTCGATGCGGTGACCGGCGCATTGCGGCTGATCGGCAACCAGTTGCCCGGCGAGTTCGAGGCCGTGCTCGATAATCTGGCGCGGCACTCGCCAGCGGCGGTCGAGCGTATTCTCAAGACACCGGGCCTTCCGGCGATCGCCTATGCGCAGGGGCTCCGCTCGATCGGGGAGTCCGGGAATTATGCGAGCCTGCCTTTAATCATGGAGCTGGCGGGATCAGCCGACACGACCCTCCGTATCGCTGCGCTTATAGCCCTTGGAACGCTGGGGCATCCGGCTGCCGAACCCGCAATCACGGCGGGCCTGGCGGCTGAGTCGGCCGATGTGCGGGCGGTGGCGGCAAGAGCGGCCGGACAGGCAACGATCAATACCGTGCAAGCCCAGCTGACAGGCCTGCTGGACGATCCGGACTGGGATGTACGGATCAATGCCGCGCGGGCGCTGGCAGCCATGGGCGACGAGGGGATGGAGGCGCTCAGGAACAAGGCGAGGACCCAGCCCACGGCACGATCGGGCCGCACCGCCCAGATGCTTCTGGCAGAGCTGGGGGCGTTCTCATGATAGCCGATAGTGGTCTCTGGCATCTTTTGGCGGCCATTCTGGCGCTCAGCGTGATTGCCGTCGGCCTGGCGCAGAATGCGGTTTACATGTTGCAGCTGATCATCGCCGGCTGGTCGCTGAGTGCCGAACCCCCGGTCAGGCGGACGGCTCTGCTGTGGCGGCGATACAGCGAGTTTTCACCACCGATCGCGCTGATCTCGCCTGCCTTCAATGAGGAAATGTCGATCGAGGCGAGCGTCCGGTCCCTGCTGGCGCTCCAATATCCTCTCTTCGAGGTGATTGTGGTCAATGACGGCTCCAGCGATGCCACCCTGGCCCGGCTGATTGATGCGTTCGGGCTCAAGCCGGTGACGCGGGCTCATGACCAGACACTGCAACACCAGCCCATCCGGGGCATTTACGCATCGCCCGACTTTCCCAAGCTGATCGTCATCGACAAGGAAAATGGCGGCAAGGCGGACGCGCTCAATGCCGGTATCAATCTGGCGCGCGCCCCGATCATCTGCTCGATGGACGCCGATTCCATCCTTGAATCCGACGCCCTGCTTCGGGCTGTGCGGCCATTTGTCGAGGATCCGGAGCGGGTTATCGCTGTCGGCGGCACGGTACGGCTGGCCAATGGGTGCCGTGTGGAAGGCGGGCGTGTTACCCGGATCGGCCTGCCGCGCAATCTCCTCGCCCTGTTCCAGACGGTGGAGTATCTGCGGGCTTTCCTGATGGCCCGGCTCGCCTGGAGCGAAATGGGCGCCCTGACCATCATCTCCGGTGCTTTCGGCCTGTTCCGGCGCTCTGTCGTGATTGAAGCCGGGGGGTATTCAACCCGGACAGTCGGCGAGGACATGGAGCTGGTCGTCCGCATGCACAGGTTGATGCGAAAAAAGAAGCGCGCTTATCGTATCGCCTATGTACCCGAGCCGGTGTGCTGGACAGAGGCGCCGGAAAACCTCCGCATTCTCGGGCGTCAGCGAGCGCGGTGGCAACGCGGCTCTCTGGAGACGTTCTTTCATCATGCCGGCATGACGTTCAATCCGCGCTATGGCCGAGTTGGCTGGCTGGGTTTCCCGCATATTTTTCTGGTCGATGTTCTGGGGCCGCTAATCGAGCTGCTCGGCTATGTCCTGCTTCCGGTTCTGTGGGCGCTGGGCCTGCTGTCCATTGAATACCTGCTCGCCTTTCTGGCGGTCAGCTTCATGTTCGGCGTGACAATCAGCGTGTTGTCACTGGTGCTTTCTGAGATCCAGCTGCAGCGGTTTCCGCGCGCCTCGCATCTGACACTTCTGGCCCTGATCGCGGTGTTGGAGAATTTCGGCTACCGGCAGCTCGGCAATTTCTGGCGCATCCGCGGCTGGTTCCAGTTTGCGACCGGGCAGAAAAGCTGGGGCCAGATGACCCGCAAGGGCTTTTCTTCCTAGGTGTCAGGTAAGGCCGCGCAGAAGCGCCAGCAGGCCTGCACGTTCCGCCGCCGCTATCTGCCCGCCATCCATCAACCGGTTCTCCAGGCCTTTCGCCATGGCTGATACCTCCGGATAGCCGAAGGTCGCGCCCGCACCGGCCAGACGGTGCAACAGCATTTCCGCGGTCTCGAGATCGCCGCCTTCCACCAGGCAGGCTTCCAGCTGGTCTGCATCCGACCGGCACCGGGCGCGGAATTGTTCGCGCAGGCCCTCATAGCGCTGGTTGTAATACTCGTTCATTCCGATCCCTGATCCAGAATGGCCATGACCTGGTCGGCCAGGGTCATGACGTCGAAGGGCTTCGCCAGAATGCCGGCTGCTCCGGCCTTGCGCAGCCGCTCATGTTCCTCCTCGCGGACATGGGCGGTGAAGAAGATCACCGGCACATTCCGGGTGGCATCAAGCTCTGCCAACCGGGCGGCGGTCTCGACGCCATCCATTCCGGGCATCATCACATCCAGCAGGATGGCGTCGACTGTCAGGCCGCCATTTTCAAAGGCTTCAACGGCCTCCTTGCCCGAGGCAAAACAGGCAAGACTGATGCGGCCATCGAGATCGAAGGTCATCGCCACCAGTTCGCGCAGGTCGGGCTCGTCATCGATATAGGCGAGGGACAGGCTCATGTTTCGGCCATTTCGGGGTTCAGGAATTGGTGGGTGAGTGTCACCAGACCGGTAACGGGCGTACGGGATTTCACCAGATGGGCATCGAAGGGAATGTCGGGCAGGGCTTCCCGGTCCAGGCTGGTGAAGGCAATCAGCGGCAAACTTCCGTTATTGTCCATGATCCGCTCCAGCTCGCTCCGGACCAGTTTGGCACGCAGGGACGGGTCGACAATGACCAGGTCCGGCGCGAACTCTTCGGCCGCCTCCGACAGTTCGGCCAGCGAACTGACGGAGAGCAATTGCGCGGACGTGCCGAAGGCGTCGGCGACCACGCGCAGCGTATCGCGGTCCGGATCAAAGTGGAGAATCCGCGGCTTGTTGCTCGCCTTTTCCGGCGCGGCCTGGGTGATGCGGGTCGAGGGCAGGCGGACTGCGAACATGGCGCCGCCGCCTTCCGCCGGAAGGTAGCGGACCTCGCCATCCAGCTGTTCGGCGATCTCGCGTGAGATCGCGAGGCCCAGGCCAGTCGAGCCCTGCCCCTTGATCCGCGCATCGTCGGCCTGGGAGAATTTCTCGAACAGGTGCGGCCGGAATTCGGCCGGAACCCCGGGGCCTTCATCGCTCACCGCGAGCTCGCCCATCGTGCCAATGCGCCGGACCAGCAGTGTCACGCAGCCCTTGTCGGGCGAGAACTTGATGGCATTGGAAATGAAGTTTGTCGCGATCTGCATGAGCCGGTCCTTGTCGGCCCGGACCATGACGTCACTGCCCGCTTCCAGCTTCAGGGAGACGTTTCGCGAGGCACCGAGGGAGGTGTTGGCCTCGATCGCCTCCCGCGCCAGTTCGCGCAGGGAGACATCCTCCAGGTCCATGGCCGCGCGGCCCGATTCCAGCTTCTCGATATCGAGGATGTCATTGATCAGGTTGATCAGCCGCCGGGAATTCGACTGCGCGATCTGGAGCAGGCGCTTGGTCTGGTCGGAGCTCTTTTCCTTCTCGGTTTGCACGCGGAGCAGGTCGAGCGAGCCGGCGATGGCGGTCAGTGGTGTCCTCAATTCATGGCTGACCGTCGAGACGAAGGCGTTCTTGGCTTCCTCCAGCATTTTACGCCGCGTGATGTCGCGCAGCGTGGCGATATAGTGCAGCTGGCCGCCGATATAATAGACGCCCAGCGTCAGCCCGGCCCGGAAAGTGGTGCCATTTCGCCGGTTGGCTTCGGTTTCATAGACCGCCTCGTCCCGTGCCCGCAGCCGCGCCGCCATGTCGCGGAATGAGGGGCCGGAGAACGCGTCCAGCTTGACGATCTCATTGAGGGGCTTGCCCTTGTAAACTTTGGGTCCGGCGCCCAGCATGGTCTTGGCCGAGCGGTTCATGTCGAGGATGCGCCCATCAATATCCAGCGACAGCATGCCATCGCCGGAGCCATTAAACATGGCGGTCAGGCGCTGGGTCTGCTCCTCGGCCTGCTCAAGCATCTGCTTGTGCGATCTCAGCGCCCGCCGCAGTGCAAGAATGGCCAGGCCAAGCGCCAGCGCCATGAAGATGACCAGGCTGCCGGCAATGAAGCGCCAGCGGGCCATGGCATTGCGTTCTTCGGACTGCCGGGGATCAGACAGCGCGGTGAGAACGCTGGAAATCCGCAAGGCCTCGGTCTGGAAGGCGATGTGAGGTGTCTTGTCTTCATTGCCGGCCAGCGCCTCTTCGATCCGGGTTTCCGCCAGAGCGATCAGCGGAGCGATCTGGTCTGCGGGCTGTCCGGATTGCTGCCAGAGCGCTTCAATGTCGGCGATTTCCTGCCGGGTGCCGGCAATGGATTCGGCCGCGCCGGGCCCCTCCGCGATTACTTCTTCCAGCAATTGAAGATCGCCATTCAGTTCTGACAGGGCCGTGCGGAGCCGTTCGATCGAACGCACTTCATCCAGCAGGATGCGTTGCTGGCGAAGGTCGGCATAGAGCAGATAGCTGGCAATGACGGCGGTGATGGCCAGAATGGCGGCGATCAGCCAGACCGTTGCCGTCAGGCTGAGCTGAAAACCAGAACCCTTCTCCCGCATCTGCCCGGCCACCCCACGCGCTTGAACACAGTCCTCACCGTAGAAGCTTGCGGCCGCGCCGTGAAGCCGGGAGTTGCGCGTTCTTCCCGCTGCCTAGATCGCCAGGCCGATCCCGGCCACCAGCACCCAGACCGCCATGACGATCACGATCACCGAGCCGATCGTGTAGAAAGTGGCGCGCACTTCGTGCGGCTGGCCGGTCGCGTAAACCACGGCGTGGATCAGCCGGGCGATGACAAAGCCATACATCAGGATCTGGGCGGCGATCAGCGGCGGGCTGATGGCCACAAACACCAGGCCGATCGCCAGAAAGGCCGGGATGTTTTCCAGATCATTGCGGTGCATGCGCCGCGAGCGGTCGACATAATCGTTCAGCTCCAGCTGTTCGGGCCGGGGATTCCTGTTGATCAGGCCGGGCTGCAAATCCTCCGGACTGGCGAGGCCGGAATCGCTTTTCAGCATGCGGTAAACCGTCATCCAGCCCTGACCCATGATCTTCAGCACCATGAGGGCCGCGGCGATCATATAGGTCACGAAGACCGGGTTCCCGATTGTGAATGTCGACATGGCCAGCCTCCCCTGCTCGCGCGGGCGAGTGTGATCCGGTGCGCGGCGCTTGGCAATCGGGACAGCGCTATTCTGTGGTCACGCAAGGCGTTGGCGTGTCCGCTGCGAGTTTGCCGGGCAGGGCAATCAACGCGCTGCACTCTTGCGCATTCCCTTTCCCGCAGGGCTCCTTTAGGTTTTGTGGCGCAAGGAGGATTTCATGGCATACGGCGAGACAGACACCGGCGGCGCAACGCGTATCGGCCAGATCTGTAGCCGTTATAATGCCCGGCCCGATGCGCTGGTCGAGATCCTGATCGATGTTCAGGCCGAGTTCGGCTGTGTCTCGGATGCGCACGCCGCGCAGATCGCCGGACGTCTGAACCTGTCGCGCGCCGAAGTTCATGGCGCGCGGTCATTCTATTCCGACCTGTCGGCCGAACCGAAAGGGCGGCGCTGTGTGAAGCTGTGCCAGGCAGAAGCCTGTCAGGCTGTGGGCAGTGATGCCCTGAAAGCTGCGGCAGAAGCGGCGCTTGAGGTGAAGCTCGGCGGGACAGGTATGCCGGGCGAAATCTGGCTGGAGCCGGTTTATTGCCTCGGCAATTGCGCGCTGGCGCCTGCCGCCATGGTGGATGAGCGTCTGATCGGCCGGGCGAGTGTTGATGCGATCATGGCGGCGCTGGAAGGCGGTGAGCATGACTGACCGGATCATTATCTGGGTGCCCCGCGATGCGGCGGCGCGGTCTGTGGGCGCTGACGCCGTGGCGGAAGCGTTTGCCCGTGAAGCCGAGGCGCGCGGTCTTGAAGTGACGATCCGGCGCAACGGGTCGCGCGGCCTGTTCTGGCTGGAACCGCTGGTGGAGATTGCAACGGGCGGTCAGCGGATCGGCTACGGGCCGGTATCGCCCGAAGATGCTGCGGGCATTCTGGACGAGGGCGGCGGGCATGCGCTTTGCCTTGGCCCCGTCGGGGAGATCGGGTTTCTCAAGCGCCAGCAGCGCGTCACCTTCCGGCGCTGCGGTGTCATCGATCCGCTGGATCCTGAAGATTATGCCGCGCATGGCGGCTGGGCGGGCCTGGAGCGGGCGGCGAAAATGACGCCCGAGGCGATTTGCGAGGAGGTCACCCGGTCCGGATTGCGCGGACGGGGCGGGGCGGGTTTTCCGGCTGGTATCAAGTGGACCACGGTGCTCGAGGCCGATGGCGCGCAGAAATATGTCTGCTGCAATGCCGATGAAGGCGATAGCGGGGCCTTCGCCGACCGGATGATCATGGAAGGCGACCCCTTCACCGTGATCGAGGGCATGATCCTGGCCGGTTTTGCGACCGGCTCGACGCAGGGCTTCATCTATATCCGGTCGGAATATCCCGATGCCATTTCGGTGATGCGCGAGGCGATCGCAATCGCGCGCGCCGGGGGCTTCCTCGGGACGGATATTCTCGGGTCCGGACGGGATTTCGATATCATTTTGCGGCGCGGGGCCGGGGCCTATATTTGCGGCGAGGAAAGCTCGATGCTGAACTCGCTGGAAGGCAAGCGCGGCGAGGTCCGCGCGAAACCGCCCATCCCCGCCCTGTCTGGCCTGTTCGGCGAGCCCACCGTGGTCAATAATGTGCTGACACTGGCCAGTGTGCCGATGATCCTGTCCGGCGAGCCCGGAGCCGACGGATACAAGGCAATCGGGCTGGGCCGGTCGGCCGGCACGCAGCCATTCCAGCTGGCGGGAAATATCCGGCAGGGCGGGCTGGTGGAACTCGCCTTCGGCGTCACCTTGCGGGAATTGATCGAGGATTTCGGCGGCGGCACGCTGAGCGGACGTCCGGTCCGGGCCGTCCAGGCGGGCGGGCCGCTGGGCGCCTATATTCCTGCGCACCAGTTCGATACGCCGATGAGTTATGAGGCCCTCGCCGATATCGGCGCCATGCTGGGCCATGGCGGTCTGACGGTTTTCGACGATCAGGTCGACATGGCGAAAATGGCGGAGTTCGCTTTTGAATTCTGCGCCGAGGAATCCTGCGGCAAATGCACGCCGTGCCGGATCGGCGCGGTGCGGGGGGCGGAGACGATGGCGAAAATCCGCCGCGGCGAGAATGTCGAGGCCAATCTGGAGATCATCGGGGATCTGGCCGAGCTGATGCGGGATGGCTCGCTGTGCGCGATGGGCGGGCTGACACCCATGCCGGTGATGAGCGCGATTGAACATTTTCCCGAGGATTTCCCCGGCCAGGCCAGCAAGGAGGCAGCGGAATGACCGTATCCGGCAGGTCCGACCTTGGCACGCCCGCACCCGCGGCCAGCGGTGAGACAGTCACGCTGACCATTGATGGCCAGCCGGTGGAGGTGGAGGCCGGCAGCTCGGTGATGCGCGCGGCCGCGATCGCCGGCACCGAAATTCCCAAGCTGTGCGCGACGGATTCCCTCAAGGCGTTCGGCTCCTGCCGGCTCTGCCTGGTGGAAATCGAGGGCCGCAAGGGCACGCCGGCCTCGTGTACCACGCCGGTGGAAGACGGCATGGCCGTCACCACGCAGTCGCCACGCCTGGAGAAGCTGCGCCGCGGTGTGATGGAGCTGTATATCTCCGATCACCCGCTGGATTGCCTGACCTGTGCGGCCAATGGCGATTGCGAGCTCCAGGACCGGGCCGGCCAGGTCGGTCTGCGCGAGGTGCGCTATGGCTATGAAGGCGAAAACCATTTGTCCCGCGGCAAGGACGAGACCAACCCCTATTTCACCTTCGATGGATCGAAATGCATTGTCTGTTCGCGCTGTGTCCGCGCTTGTGACGAGGTGCAGGGCACGCTGGCGCTGACGGTTGATGGACGGGGATTTGCCAGCGTTATCGCGGCCGGGGCGGATGAGGGCTTTTTCGAGTCCGAATGCGTGTCCTGCGGGGCCTGTGTGCAGGCCTGCCCCACCGCCACGTTGACCGAGAAAACGATTATCGATCACGGCCAGCCCGATCATTCGGTGATCACGACCTGCGCCTATTGCGGTGTGGGCTGTTCCTTTGAAGCCGAGATGAAGGGCGGCGAAGTCGTCCGCATGACGCCCCACAAGAATGGCGGTGCCAATGAAGGCCATTCCTGCGTGAAGGGCCGCTTTGCCTGGGGCTATGCCACCCACCGCGACCGCATCCTGTCTCCGATGATCCGCGAGAGCACCGACCAGCCCTGGCGGGAGGTCAGCTGGGATGAGGCCATCGGCTTTGCCGCCGACAGGTTCAAGATCATACAGGAGCAGTATGGCAAGGGCGCCATTGGCGGTGTGACCTCCTCGCGCTGTACCAATGAAGAGGTCTTCGTTGTCCAGAAAATGGTGCGGGCGGCCTTTGCCAACAATAATGTCGATACCTGCGCGCGGGTCTGTCACTCGCCGACGGGCTATGGCCTGAAGCAGACATTCGGAACCTCGGCAGGCACCCAGGATTTCAAATCGGTCGGCAGTGCTGACGTGATCCTGGTGTGCGGCGCCAACCCGACGGACGCGCATCCGGTCTTCGCCTCGCGGATGAAACGGCGGCTGCGCGAGGGCGCAAAGCTGATTGTCATCGATCCGCGGCGGATCGACCTGGTCCGCTCGCCGCATATCGAGGCGGCCCATCATCTGCAATTGCGCCCGGGCACCAATGTCGCCGTGGTCAATGCCATGGCGCATGTCATCGTCACCGAAGGGCTTGTGGACGAGGCGTTTGTCGCGGACCGCTGCGATACGGTGTCTTTCGAGCGGTGGAAGGCGTTTATTGCAGATCCCGCCAATTCACCCGAGGCGCTCGAAGCCGATAGTGGCGTACCGGCCCAAACCGTCCGCGAAGCCGCCCGGCTGTATGCCACCGGGGGGAATGGCGCGATCTATTACGGGCTGGGCGTGACCGAGCATTCGCAGGGCTCGTCCATGGTGATGGGGCTGGCCAATCTGGCCATGGCGACTGGCAATATCGGGCGTGAAGGCGTGGGCGTGAACCCGCTGCGCGGCCAGAATAATGTGCAGGGCTCGTGCGATATGGGGTCGTTCCCGCACGAGCTGCCGGGTTACCGGCATATCTCGGATACCGAGACGCGCGCCAGCTTCGAGAAGCTCTGGGGCGTGACCCTGGAAAAAGAGCCGGGCCTGCGGATACCCAACATGTTCTCGGCGGCGCTGGATGGGACGTTCAGGGGGATGTTCATCCAGGGCGAGGATCTGGCGCAGTCCGATCCCGACACCGAGAATGTCGATGCGGCCTTGCAGGCCATGGATTGCGTCGTCGTGCAGGACCTTTTCCTGAACGAGACCGCCGCCTTCGCCCATGTCTTCCTGCCGGGCACATCCTTCCTGGAAAAGGATGGCACCTTCACCAATGCCGAACGGCGTATCAACCGCGTCCGCCCGGTAAAACCGCCGCTTCAGGGCCTGTCGGAATGGGAGACGGTTTGCCGGCTCGCAACGGCGATGGGCTATGACATGTCCTATCCGGATGCGGCGGCGATCATGGACGAGATTGCTGCAACGACGCCGAGTTTTGCCGGCGTCAGCTTTGACCGCCTCGACCGTGAGGGCTCGCTGCAATGGCCTTGCAATGAAGCGGCCCCGGATGGCACGCCGGTCATGCACAGGGACGCATTTGTCCGCGGGGAGGGGCAATTCATGCTGACGGCCTATGTGCCCACCGAGGAGCGTTCCAGCCGGTCCTTCCCGCTCTTGCTGACGACGGGGCGGATCCTGTCGCAATACAATGTCGGAGCGCAGACGCGGCGCACGCAGAATTCGCGCTGGCATGATGAGGACGTGCTGGAAATCCATGCCTCCGATGCCGAGATGCGCGGCGTCCGTGATGGCGATCTGGTGGCCCTGTCCAGCCGCAAGGGCTCGACGACCCTGCATGCGCGGATCAGCGACCGGGTGCCGCCCGGTGTCGTCTACACAACATTCCACCACCCCGAAACCGGCGCCAATGTGGTGACGACCGAGAATTCCGACTGGGCCACGAACTGCCCCGAATACAAGGTCACGGCGGTCGAGGTGGCCCCCTCCAACATGCCGTCTGCCTGGAGCCGCAAGCGCCGCGAGCGGCAGCAGAAATCCGTGCGCATCGATGCCGCCGAATAGGGATCAGCAGGCAGGATGGCGGGCCGGACCGGCCGGCTGGGGCATTGCCGAGGAAGCCGCTGTGGAGATCGGTTTCCGGGGGCAGCCCTGGACGGTGATGATGGCCAGTCCGCTGGAGCTGGAGGATCTCGCCCTCGGTCTCGCCTACACGGAAGGCCTGATCACGCCGGGAGCGGATTTGCCGGCGGTTTCGCTCCGGCGCTGGCCGGAAGGCTGGAGCGCGGATATCGGTCTTGATCCGGATAAGTTGCCATCCGGCGGATTACGCAAGCGGAATCTGGACGGCGTGACGGGATGCGGGCTGTGCGGGGTCGAGACCCTGGCTGAGGCCCTGCGCCGGCCGCCGGGCCTGGACGGGCGGGCGCGCATCACCGGTCAGGCGATCGAAACGGCGTTCGAGGCGCTGCCACCGCATCAGGCTCTGAACGCCGCCACGCGCACTGTGCATGCGGCGGCCTGGTGCTCGCCGGCAGGAGAGATCGTGTTGGTGCGCGAGGATGTCGGACGCCATAATGCGCTCGACAAGCTGGCCGGAGCCCTGCTCCGGTCCAACCGGCTGGGAGAGGACGGCTTCATTGTGATGACCAGCCGCTGCAGTTTCGAACTGGTGGCCAAGGCTTCGATGACAAGCGCGGGCGTTCTGGCGACCTTGTCGGCGCCCACCGGCATGGCGATTGACCTGGCCGGGGCGGCCGGCCTGCCGCTGGCCTGCCGGGGCGATGGCGGCGGCGTGGTATGGTTCGCCAGGGGAGATGACAATGCGTGACGAGGACATCGTCAGGATGACCAATCAGATCGCCGCCTTTTTCCAGCCTTATGGCCGGGACGAGGCGGTCGCCGGCGTGGCCGGTCATATCCGCAGCTTCTGGGAACAGCGCATGCGTGCCGCCCTGGCGGATCTTGTCCAGCGGGACCCTGACCGTCTGGACCCGGTGGTCCGCGATGCCGCGCTGAGCCTGGGCGCGTCCACCTAGGACAGGTTCTGGATCAGTCCGTTTTCGTCGAGATGAATGTCGAGCGCTGCCGGCTTCCGGGGCAGGCCCGGCATGGTCATGATGTCCCCGCAGATCGCCACGATGAAACCGGCACCGGCTGACAGCCGGGCCTCCCGCACCGGCAGGAAATGGCCCGTCGGCGCCCCCATCTGCTTGGCATCGGCCGAGAAGCTGTACTGGGTCTTGGCGATGCAGACCGGCAAGTGCCCGTAACCCATCTCCTCGAATTGTTCGAGCGAACGCCTGGCCTTGGCGCTGAGATGGATGTCGTGCGCGCGGTAGACCTTCTGCGCGACCGTCAGGATCTTGTCAGCGAGGCTGATATCATCGGGATAGAGCAGTTCGACCTTCGGCGAGCCGGTCTCCAGCTCATCGACCACGGCGCGGGCCAGATCGGCGGCGCCTTCGCCACCCATCTCCCAGTGACGCGACAGCTCGACCTTCACGCCCCTGGCCTTGCAGATGGCCCGCACGGCCTCGATTTCGGCCTCGCTGTCCTTGACGAAATGATTGATGGCGACGATCGGCTTCAGACCGAATTGTTCCAGATTGGCGATGTGGCGCTTCAGGTTTACCGCGCCATCCTTCACCGCCTGGACATTTTCGGCATCGAGATCGGCCCGTGCCACGCCGCCCTGCATTTTCAGGGCGCGGATGGTGCAGACCAGCACTACCGCATCGGGCCGCAATCCGGACTGGCGGCACTTGATGTCGAAGAATTTCTCGGCCCCCAGATCGGCTCCGAAACCGGCTTCGGTAACAACGATATCGCTCAGCGCCAGGGCCGAGCGCGTTGCCATCACCGAATTGCAGCCATGGGCGATATTGCCGAACGGCCCGCCATGGATGAAGGCCGGGGCGTGTTCGATGGATTGCACCAGATTGGGCTGCAGCGCATCCTTCAACAGAACCGCCATGGCGCCGTCGGCACCGACGTCGCGGGCGGTGACCGGCTGCTTGTCATAGGTATAGCCGACAATCATCCGGCCCAGCCGTTCCTGCAAATCCTTCAGATCATTGGCGAGGCAGAAGATCGCCATGACTTCCGATGCCACGGTGATGTCGAACCCGTCCTGGCGCGGTACGCCATGGACCGGCCCGCCCAGCCCGATGACGATATCGCGCAGCGCCCGGTCATTCATGTCCAGCACGCGTTTCCAGACGATCTGGCGCGGATCGATTTTCGGCTCATGGCCCCAGTGGATATGGTTGTCCACCATGGCCGAAAGCAGATTGTGGGCGGCGGTGATCGCGTGGAAATCGCCGTTGAAATGAAGGTTGATATCCTCCATCGGCACCACTTGCGCCCGGCCACCGCCGGCCGCGCCACCCTTCATTCCGAAACAGGGGCCAAGCGAGGGTTCGCGCAGGCAGACCACGGATTTTGCCCCGATATGGTTCAGCCCGTCATTGAGGCCGACACTGGTGGTGGTCTTGCCTTCGCCGGCCGGCGTGGGCGTGACCGCCGTCACCAGCACCAGCTTGCCCAGCGGCTTGTCCTTCAGGCTGGCAATATAATCGTGCGAGACCTTGGCCTTGTAATGGCCATAGGGCACCAGCGCTTCGGGCGGTATGCCCAGTTTTTCCTCGGCCAGACCCAGTATGGGCCGCATTTTCGCGGCGCGGGCAATCTCGATATCCGGTGCGCCCGGTGGCGGCAGATCCGGCTGCAAAGGCGTTGTTTTTGTCACGTGCTTGTCTCCCCTTCCGCCACTGGTGCTACAGGATCAAATTGCAGACAAGCCGTTTTGTGTGCCGGTGGCCAATCCCCGCCCGGTGTTTCCCGCTTAGACTTTGCGCCTGATCCATCTCTCTGCCTGCCTCCTGCCTGCCGGCGCCCGTCGGAAAAATTGTAGGAGACTCCGATAAAAACCGGAGACGGATTGGAGTCGCACCGGAGCCCCGTTCATGCCGGCATTCCCCAATACAGACAGGCCAATCCGGCAGGTGAGCGCGTCGGCAGCGACCGCAATAGTCGTAGGAGTAGTAGGAGACGAAACCCGGAAAACCGGAGTCTTATCCACGCGGCGCAAACATGAGTCGCCGGAAAGCGCAACCTCGAATCGAAGAAACCCCTTTTATTCCAGCAAGCCTGATGCTTAGATCAGGGACTGGCCAGGGTGGGAAACGGCCGAGGAGTTCTAGAATGTCTGCGTTGGATCGTTTTCGCGAGCTGCCGGGGGAGCGTATTGCCAGCATGATCAAGCTGGTCGTGCACCATCGCGGACCAGAGGCCGAGCTGGCCCTGATCCATGCGTTCGGGGAGGCCCGGATCAAGGAAATCTATGGCGGTGACGAGCCGCGCTTCAGCGAGCTGGAAGAGATTGCTTCCATCCTCGCCGTGCCGGTTTCGGCCTTCCAGGTGTCTGCGCCGGGCGAGTTTCCGGAGCTGGAAATTGCCTGGGCGGAAATCCTCTACCATGCCAACGGGCTGGGCCGGAGGGATCTGGAAAAGCTGGCGCTGGAACTGGCGAAACTGACACCGAATAATGGCGAGAGCATTCTCTCGCTGATGCGCCGCCAGAGGAATTGGCGGAAATAGGCAGGGCCGGCTCTCCAATCCGGTGAGCGGGCAGGAACAAACGGGCGGAGACAGGGACGCAAGGCGATTTGACCGACCGGACGATCATCATTCTGCACGCTCCTGAAGACGCCCAGGATGCGTTCATGATCGCGCGCGAGCTGGTCACCCCGCCGCGTCCCTTCCGCGACCCGCAGGTCCGCCTGCTGACCGCGGCCGAGCATTGCCGCCTGCCGCTGGGATTTGAATCGGCGCGCCTGATATTCGTCAGCTCCATTACTTCGGTGAATTCGCTGGCCATCAGCCGGGTGCTGGATGCCTATCTGAAGCAGGGCCATCGCGAGGATGTGCTGGTGGTGGCGGCGTCTTCGGTGCTCGCCGGTTATGGCGAGGAGGCGCTGATCAGTCCGATCCTGCGCTATCGCCGGTCCGCGGCGTCGGGCCTGCTGGAGGATTCCGGTTTTTCCAATACCCTCATCGGAGACATGCGCAGCGAGACCGCCGAAGGGATTGCCGGCAAGATCGAAAGCCATATCCGCAATACGCGCGGCGGCGATGATGTGGCCAATGACCGGAGCCTGCCGCGGCGCCGGATCTGAGTGCTCAGGCCTGTGCGGCGGCGTGAGCGCTGGCCCAGGCCCACTGGAAGTTATACCCGCCCAGCCAGCCCGTCACATCGACGCATTCGCCAATGAAGAAAAGGCCGGGCACGCTTTTGCTCTGCATTGTCTGTGAGGATAATCCCGCCGTATCGACCCCGCCGGCTGTGACCTCGGCGGTGCGCCAGCCCTCGGTTCCGGCGGGCTTCAGCGTCCAGTGCGACAGGCCGTCGACCAGCGCGTCGATCGCAGCGTGGGACAGATCGGCCAGGCGGGGACAGTCCGGTATGTCGCCGCGCGCCGCCAGCATCGCCACCAGCCGCGACGGCAGCAGGGTTTCCAGCGCGCTGACGAGGGATTTTTTCGGATGGCCGGCCTTGAAAGCCTTCAGCGCGGCCGGTGCATCGAGACCGCCGAGAAGGTCGATCGTAATGGTCTCGCGCTCGGCCCAGTATGACGAAATCTGCAAAATGGCGGGGCCGGAAAGCCCGCGATGGGTAAACAGCATGGCCTCGTCAAAGGCGGCCCGCTCATTGCTGGCCCGAACCGGGCAGGCGACGCCGGAAATCTCCGCGAAGTCGGTCTTGGCCCGGCCCTCGAAAACGAAGGGCACCAGGGCCGGGCGCGGCTCGATCACCGCATGACCGAACTGGCGGGCCACATCATAGGCAAAACCGGTCGCGCCCATTTTGGGAATCGAAAGCCCGCCGCTGGCGATCACCAGACGGGTGGCACTGACCGGACCTGAACTCGTCATGATCTGGAAACCGCTGTCGGTAAGGGCAATGTTGCTGACCGTCGTCTCGAGGCGCAGCGTGCCGCCGGCCGCCCGCAACTCGGCCAGCAGCATGTCGATGATGGCGCCGGAGCGCTCATCACAGAAAAGCTGGCCCAGCGTCTTTTCATGCCAGCCAATATTGTGGCGCTCCAGCCGGCCGATGAAATCCTGAGGCGTGTACCGCGCCAGCGCCGACTTGGCGAAGTGCGGATTGTCCGACAGGAAATTGGCGGGCGTGGTGTGAATATTGGTAAAATTGCACCTGCCGCCGCCGGAAATGCGCACCTTCTCGGCAGGCTTCTTCGCATGGTCGATGACCAGAACCCGCAAGCCTTTTTCGCCCGCGCGGGCGCCATAGAACAGGCCGGCTGCACCGGCGCCGACTACCAGCGCGTCGAAATGCTCGTTTTCATGGCCTGTCGTCATGATCGCATCCTGTCAGGTGTCTCCCGCTTGCCGTCAAGACTGCAGGGCCGCCGCCGCAATGCGCGCACCGCGTTCGACAGCGCAGGGAATCGCGCTAGCGGATAGCCATGAGCAAGCTCTATTTCACCTTCAGCGCCATGAATGCCGGCAAGTCGGCCATTCTGCTTCAGGCCGCGCACAATTACGGTGAACGCGGCATGGCCGTGATGCTGTGGACGTCGGGGCATCACGCGGCTTCGCCCGAGGATGAAATGGGTGAGATTGAATCGCGGATCGGACTTCGCGCCCCGGCCCATATCTACCGCGCCGGCACCAACATGTTTGCCATGATTGCCGAGCAGAAGACGGCTGGCGCACTGGATGCAATTTTCATCGATGAGGCCCAATTCCTGACCCGTGAACAGGTCTGGCAGCTGGCGCGCGTGGGTGATGAGCTGGGTCTGCCGGTATTGTGCTACGGGCTGCGCACCGACTTCCAGGGAAAGCTGTTTGAAGGCGCGGCCGAGCTTCTGGCCATCGCGGATGATTTGCGTGAAGCGCGGACGATCTGTCATTGCGGACGGAAAGCGACCATGAATCTGCGCCGGGACGCGTCGGGCGACGCTGTGACCGAAGGCGCGCAGGTGGGTGTGGCCAAGTCGGATTATGTATCGCTGTGCCGCAAGCACTGGCTTGAAAGCCTTGAAAAGCCGGCAGATGCGGCCGCTCCCGCAGCCTGAGCCACAACAGGGTATCGCCTTTGCGCGCTCTGCGTGGCAATAAACCTTTCTGCTGAAACGCCTTTCATCGGCGTGGGCGAGGGGAGGCGTTTCCGGACATGAGTGAAAACCTGATTGCGGTCTTTGGTGCGCTTCTGCTTCTGGCGATTGCGGTGGCCTTCTCATCCAATCGCCGCCACATCCGTCTGCGCGTTGTCATCAGCGCTTTTCTTCTCCAGGTGGCAATCGGCGTCCTCGTGCTTTTCCTGCCGGCAGGACGCGCGGCTCTCTCAGCTCTTTCCGCCGGGATTACGCAATTGCTGGCCTTCTCGGCGGCCGGTATCCAGATGGTGTTCGGGCCTCTGGTTTCGGAGTCGATCGGCTTCAGCTTTGCGCTGAACGTATTGCCTGTCGTTATCTTCTTCTCGGCGTTGATGTCGGTGCTCTACCACATCGGGATCATGCAATGGGTCGTGCGTATTGTCGGCTATGTCCTTCACAAGGCATTGGCCTGCGGGCGTGTCGTCTCTCTGAATGCCGCGGCCAATATCTTTGTTGGCCAGACCGAAGCGCCTCTGGTGGTTCGTCCCTATCTGACGGGGATCAGCAAGGCGCAATTGTTTGCCATTATGACGTCGGGTCTGGCTTCCGTAGCGGGGACGGTGCTGGCCGCCTACGCCCAGATCGGGATCAGTATCGAGTACCTGCTGGCAGCGAGTTTCATGGCCGCCCCCGGCGGTTTGCTGATGGCCAGTATCATCATGCCGGAAGACCGTGATGGCGCCGAAAAGCAGGATCTGATCAAGCCTGCTGCGGCGCGTGAGCGGCACGCCAATGTCGTCATGGCGGCGGCCGTTGGCGCCAAGGATGGCCTGCAGCTGGCCCTGAACATCGGCGCCATGCTGATTGCCTTTGTCTCACTGATTGCCCTGGTGAATGGCCTGATCGGTCTGGTGACAGGATGGTTCGGCGTGGACGGTGTCACGATCCAGAGCCTGCTCGGTATGATTTTCTCTCCGCTGATGATGGCCCTGAGCATTCCTGTGACTGAAGCCCAGGCGGCCGGAGCCATCGTTGGCGAGAAGCTGGTGATCAACGAGTTCGTTGCTTATCTGACGCTGTCCGGCAGCCTTGAGGAATTCTCGCCCCGCAGCCAGGCCATCCTGACGATCGCCCTGTGCGGCTTTGCCAATCTCAGCTCGATCGGCATTCTGCTGGGCGGTCTTGGCAGCCTGCTGCCTGACCGCATGGGGCAGATCGCTCATTTTGGCTTGCGGGCCGTTTTGGCAGGCTCCCTGTCCAATTTGATGAGTGCCGCGATCGCGGGCATGCTGTTTGCTGGGTGACCATGAAATGAGCCGGCGTGTCATCATCGATTGTGACCCGGGCGTGGATGACAGCATCGCATTGTTCACGGCGCTTGGTTCTCCCGAAGACATCGATCTGATGGCTGTCTGTGTTGTCGCGGGCAATGTTCCCGTGACGACCTGCACCCACAATGCCCGCAGCTTGCTGGCGCTGGCCGGGCGGTCCGAGATACCTGTCTATGAGGGGTGCGATCGGCCACTGATCGTAGAGCCGGAATTTGCCGATCACATCCATGGTGAAACCGGGCTGGGCGATGCGGTGCTCGCGGAGCCAACGGTTCCGGCTCAGAACCTTGGTGCAGTGGACTACCTGATCGGGACGCTAGAAGCTGCCGCACCGGCTTCGATTACCATGGTCATTACCGGGCCGATGACGAATTTTGCGACGGCCCTTCAGCGCAATCCGGCCATCGCCACGGCCGTTAAGGAGCTGGTGATCATGGGCGGAGCCAGCGCGGCTGGCGGCAATATTACGCCGCATGCCGAGTTCAATATTTACGCCGACCCCGATGCTGCGCGCATTGTTCTGGCTTGTGGACGTCCGGTCACGCTGATCGGTCTTGATGCGACCCTGCAGTTTCGCTGCACGCCGGCGCGCATGGAACGATTAGGCGCGTCATCGCATCGAATCCTGAAAGCCGCGACAGCGATGATTGGTCACGTCAACAAGATTTATGGCGAGATCTATGGTGATGAGGGCTCCGCTCTGCACGACCCTTGTACGATCGGATATCTTATTGCCCCCGACTTGTTCGAGGCGCAGGAGGTTGCCGTGACAGTGCAAACTTATACCGGTGAAACCCGGGGGCAAACGGTCGTGAAACCGTCGCCGGGCTCGGACTTTCGCTGGGTCACAGGGCTGCGGGCCGGGACGCTGTTCGATCTGCTGATCGAGCGCATGGAGAGATTGTGATGAGCGCGAAGATCTGTGTGGCCGGTTCGGTCAATCTCGATCTCGTCGTGCGTTGCGGGCACTTGCCGGTGGCCGGCGAGACCGTACTGGGAAACGGTTTTGCCAAATACCCCGGAGGCAAGGGCGCCAATCAGGCACTTGCCGCGCGGCGGCTGGGCGCGGACGTCTCGCTGATTGCTTGTGTCGGCAAGGATGAAGAAGCCGACCAGGCGCTGGCGCTCTTGAAGGCGGACGGCGTGGATCTGTCGATGTGCCGTGCCACCGAAGATGCACCGACCGGTGTCGCGCTGATAGCGGTTGAACCGGGCGGGGACAATCAGATCGTGGTGGCGTCCGGTGCCAATGCCTGTCTTTCCGTTGACGATCTTCCGGACCGGATTGAAGGGGCGCTCATCGGTCAGCTGGAAACGCCGCTTCCGGTCCTGGATGCGGCGCTGGAAAGGTGCCCGGGGCTATCCTGTGTCAATCTGGCCCCGGCCATCGACGTACCGGATAGCCTGCTTGGCCGGATCGACGTCATTGCAGTCAATGAAACCGAAGGGGCAATCTATGGTCTGGACCGGCTGCACCGGTCTGGCGGCATGACGGCGCTGACGCTGGGGGCCAGGGGGGCGGTACTCCTTTCAGATGGACAGGAAATCGCCCGGGCGGTGCCACCTCATGTCGAAGCCGTGGATGCGACCGGTGCCGGCGATACGTTCGTTGCGGCCCTGACGGTGGCGCTGGTCGAGGGAGCCGAACCTGGCAAGGCGCTGGACTTTGCCTGCCGGGCCGGCGCGCTGAGCACGCTGACGCGCGGCGCCCAGACATCTTTTCCCCGGCGCACGGATGTAGACCGTATGCCCAGCGGAGCGCCTCATGGCTGAGACGATTCCCCATCTCGATCTGGCCGACTTCACATCGGGTGATGAAAAGGCGCGCCGCGATTTTGCAACACGGCTGGTCGGGGCGTTAGAGCAATGCGGCTTCATAACCCTCGAAGGGCATGCGGTCGACGCAGCGCTGATCGCGCGAAGCTATGAAATGGCGGAGGCCTTCTTCAACCTGCCGGAAGCCGAGAAGCGGACCTATGCTGGCGGATTGCGCGGCTACACGCCATTCGGCCGCGAACACGCCAAGGATATGACAGTCCCCGACCTGAAGGAGTTCTGGCAGATTGGCTATGAAGCCCATGCGGGGGCAGATCAGAATGTCTGGCCGGACCGACCCGTGGACTTTCGGGAGGTTTTCGGGGCGCTCTTCGAGGCGCTCGAGTCGACAGGCCGCCAGCTCTTGTCCGCAATAGCCATCGGGCTGGAAATCGAGCCGGAATATTTCGAAGACCGCGTACCGGACGGCACATCGCTCTTGCGCCTGATCCACTATCCTCCCGTGCCGGAAAATGCAGATCCCAAGAGCGTCCGCGCCGCGGCTCACGAGGATATCAATCTGATCACTCTTCTGGTGGCCGCTCAGGGCGCGGGACTGGAGATTTTCACGCGGGAAGGAAAGTGGTTGCCGGTCAATAACCAGCCGGCGCATCTGGTTGTCGATACCGGCGATATGATGGCGCGGATCACCAATGGCCGCTTGTCGGCCACGACCCATCGCGTGGTCAATCCGGCGGGGCCGAATGTCAGCCGCTATTCCATGCCCTTTTTCGTGCAGCCAAGAGAGGATGTGATGCTGGAATGCCTGACGTCATGTGGCGGTTCTGGCGACAGTCCGGAGCCGCTCACGACAGGGGACTTCCTCAACCAGCGCCTGGTCGAGATCGGTCTGAAAAAATAAGGGCGCGCCGGGTCTAGTCTTCGTTTTCGCGAGCGGCCTCGACCATTTCACGGACTTCGGCCAACAGTTCGCGCGCATCCCAGATAATCCCGTCGCGGATCGTGTAGACGACACCACCGACGCGCTCGTTTTCTTCGGTTTCCCAGTTGAAGCGCGGATGGCCTGTCCCGTACAGGACGCGCAGATTGCGCAACGGATTTTCCGCAACGATGACAAAGTCAGCGCGCTTGCCGACCTCGATTGTACCGATCTCGTCCTCGGCACCCAGCAGCTCGGCCCCGTTGAACGTGGCCGCCTGGATCACTTCCAGTGGGTGGAAACCGGCTTCCTGGAGAAGCTCGAGCTCGCGGATATATCCGAACCCGTAGAGATTATAGATGAAGCCGCTATCTGATCCGACGGCGATACGGCCACCGGCATTTTTATAGTCATCAAGGAACGACATCCAGATCCGGTAATTCTCACGCCAGTCGATTTCGTGCTGTGTTGTCCAGTCGAAGAAATATGATCCGTGCATGCGTGGATCAGGCTGCAGGAAGGCCCAGAGATCGGGATGGGTGTATATGTCATGCCACTCGGCTTCGCGTGCCCGCATGACATCGCGATTGGCTTCATAGATCGTCATGGTCGGCACCAGGGTGAAATCCAGCCCGACCAGTTCCTCGATCAGCAGATTCCATTCGTCCGAGCCGCGTGGCGCGGCCTGACGCCATAACCGGCCGGCTTCACCGAAGCGGTCCTGCTCGTTCATGTAATTATAGTCAAGTGAATAGTCCTGGATGACCTGACCGTCGAACATGGCTTCGGGCAGGCCATACCAGTGTTCCATCGACGTCAGCCCCCAGCGCGCGGAGTCGAGCACATTATTGCGTACGACGGTTCGCTGGTCGTGGTGATAGGCCGTTTCCAATCCGCGTGCGGCGGCTTCTTCCATGGCGGCCTGTGCGACGTCCGGAGCGGCACCGCGAAACTTGATGCCGTCTGCCCCGCGGCGTGCAACATCACGCACCCAGCTCCGGGCCTGTTCGGGCGTGCTGATGGAGCCATCGAAATACGCATAGGCATAGATGCGCGGGGCGGTGATTTCACCGCGGGCGGCGCGGTCACGATGCTCCATCGTCCAGCCCAGCCCCCAGAGCGAGCCGACTTCGCGGACCGTGGTTACGCCGTGCGCGAGCCAGAGATTGAAAACATATTGCGGATCCAGCGGGGCGCCGGCAGCAGCCTGCCCGGGCGAGCCGATATGGGTATGCGCGTCGATGAAGCCGGGCAGGATATACATGCCGGTTGCGTCGATTTCATAGTCACCGGGCGCCGGCCGGACTCGCGGATCAATGGGCAGGTCCGGCGCGCCGACCGTCGCGATCCGGGTGATGCGATTGCCCTCAACCACAATGTCGACCGGGCCGACGGGCGGGGAGCCGGTTCCGTCGATCATGATGGCGCCGCGGATGACCAGCCGGTCAAATGGCCCTTCGCCGTTTTGCCGGTCCGGTGCCGGAGCCGGCGGCGCAATACCGACGCGCTGCAGTCGCGTAATGCCCTCTTCGCCGGCTTGAATCTGTGTCGATTGGGCCAGCGATGCCGTTGTCAGAGTCAGGCTGGTCAGGATGGCTGCTGCCATCTTCAGGATTCTGGTCATGCTTGCTCCCCTCGCTGACGGAAGTCTGACAGCAGATCGAAGCGTTTTGCAAATGAAGCGGTGTGCTGTCAGTGATTGTATTTCTCTGGCGAACTGGCTTTGTGCCCAGGTCAATTAGCGACAGCGTGGCGGGATGCCGAATGATGAAGACGGATATCAGATTTTCCGACCACCATTTCACCACGGCGGATGAATTGAAACTCCATTACCGGCAGTACGATCCGGTGGGTGACGTCACGGGCACGCCGGTCCTCTGCCTGCATGGACTGACACGCAATCTGAAAGATTTCGAGGATTTCGCGCCGCAGATCGCGGGTCTGGGCCGCCCGGTCATCTCGGCGACCCAGAGGGGACGCGGCGAATCGGATTACGATCCTCAGCACGAGCGATATAATCCGGCGGTCTATACGCAGGACATGTTCGCGCTGCTGGATTATCTGGAGATTCCGAAAGCGGTCTGGATCGGCACATCCATGGGTGGATTGATGACGATGGTCGCGTCCACGCTGGCGCCGCAGCGGCTCGAGAAAGCCGTCCTCAACGATATCGGTCCCGAACTGGATCCTGTCGGAATTGCGCGCATTCGTTCCTATGCCGGAAAGTCCAGCGGCGAATTTGCGAGCTGGCAGGCGGCCGCGGACGCTATTCGCGCCATCAATGGCGCCGCGTTTCCGAAGGAAACCGGGAATGAATTCTGGCTGGATTTCGCGCACAAGACCTGCCGCCCGCTGGGTGATGGCCGAGTGGCGCTTGCCTATGATCCGGCAATCGCCAAATCCGTTGCCGAGGGCGGGGATGCGGATGTTGATCTCTGGCCGCTATTTGATGGGCTCAAGGATATCCCGACGCTGATCGTGCGGGGGGCAATCACTGACCTTCTTATGATGTCGACCGTTGAGAAAATGCAAGCCCGCAAGCCGGATCTGGACTTTGTAAGCATCCCGAATGTCGGCCATGCGCCATTCCTGACCGAACCTGCCGCCATCGGGAAGATAAAGGCGTTTCTCGCCTAGGCAGGCACGGCAAAATTCCGGAGGGGTTCGACATCTTCGGGCAGGCAGCCACAGCCTTCGCAACAGTCCAGCGATTCTGCAAGAACACGCGCCTCATCCATTGCTTTTGCCATCAGACGGCGGCCGCGTGACTGAGCCACTATGCCGAAATCCGCATTGCTGTCCTTGTGCTTCCACTGGCCTGAATAGGCGCAGAACTCATAGCAGCGCAGAAAGTCCTCGCCATGCCTGGCGACAAATCGGACCGCCTCTATCAGATAATCGATCTCTTCCTCGTCCATCAGCCAGTGCAGGCTGACACGGCACCAGCCCGGCCGGACTCCGGCATAGCCTGACAGGACGGCTTCGCGGATATCGGCGGATGCCGAGAGGTCGAGATCGAGCAGTGTGTGGCCATATGGACCGGCGCAGGAACATCCGGCCCGGGACTGAATGCCGAAGAGGTCGCTCAACAGGTTCGAGACATAACGCGGATGAAGGATATCACCGTTGGCTGTCCGGATATTGAAGGCGGCAATGCCAATCCGCCGTTCCGGATCCCGCGAGCCAAGGATTTCAATCCGGCTGTCCTCCGCCCAGGCGGCAAAGGCCTTCTCCATGGCGGCATGTTCGCGGGCTTCGACCGTGTCATAACCGACCGAACCCAGATATTTCAGGGCCAGCGCGGCGCGCAGCATTTGCGGCATGCCCGGCGTTCCGGCGCGTTCGCGGACGGAAATGTCGGGAATGAAGTCGTGGCTCTGCGGCATCACATAGGAGACTGTGCCGCCGCCCGAGACCGTCGGCGGAAGATCCCCGCGATAGATCGAGGCGCGGAAGACGAGAAGGCCGCAGGACCCCGGTCCGCCGACAAATTTGTGCGGCGACAGGCTGACGGCATCCGGTCCCGCTGCAGGGTCCTCCGGATTGAGGTCGATTTTCAGATAGGGGGCGCTTGCCGCGCAATCGAGGCAGAGAATGGCGTCATTTTCGTGGAGCAGGCGAGCGAGGCGCGGCACATCGGTTTTGATGCCGGTGACGTTCGAGGCCGCCGAAAACGCGCCGATCTTTCTCCGGCCGGCATGGCGCGGATCCTTCAATGCTGTTTCGAGCTCGCCGAAATCAATGCCACCGGTTTCGTCCAGCCCGATGCGGACAATCTCCGCCCGGCTTTCGCGCCAGGTGAGGTCATTGGAGTGGTGCTCATACGGTCCGACAAACACCACGGGTGCGAGAGCCCGCAGCTGGGCCTCCAGCTTGTCGGCAACTTCCGAGCCGAGCAATTGACGCATATTGTCCATGCGCTCGGCTCGGCTGGCCGGGGATTCCGCAACGCCGAGGATTTCCTGAAGCTTTGCAATCGCTCCAGTCGCGCCCGAACCACAGGCGACAACGCCGTCCTCGGGCCGGACATTCAGCGCCTCGCGGATCATGTGGTCAGCACGATGCAGCCAGTCCGTTGATGTCCGGCCGGTCGCGCTGTCATCGGTGTGGGGGTTGGCATACGCTGCCAGCACGCCTTCAACGGCGGCCTCGACCCGTGTGTCAGCCCTGCCGGAGGCGGCATAATCGGCATAGATGAGCGGACGAAGTCCGAACGGGGTGCGGAGGGTCGCATCACGCCCGATCTGGGCGTCTCGGGCGGCCTTGATAGCATCATCTTGCAGCGGAGCGGTCATTCTGGCCTCTTGAAAACCGGTTCTGTCCAACTTCGCACGCATTCGGGATCGATTTCTGCCAATTCGCCCTTTCTGAGAGAGGTGTTGTAGTATACAGCACCAATAAATGGAGGAATGTTGGTGTTAGACAGCTATAATCGAAAGCTTCTGAAGGCTTTGCAGGCTGATTCCCGCAAGACGGTGCAGGAATATGCGGACCTGATCGGGTTGAGCGCGACGCCCACGGCCCGGCGTCTGAAAATGCTGGAAGAGCAGGGCTATATCAAAAAGCATGTCGCTGTTCTGGATGCCGAAAAGCTGGGCCTCAAGACCACGCTGTTCGTATCGATCAAGACCCGGCACCATGATGATGAATGGCTGGAACGGTTTTCAAAGGGCGTGGCCCGGATTCCGGAAGTGGTTGAATTCTACCGGATGGGCGGGGATATCGACTATCTTCTCAAGGTCGTACTGCCGCAGATCACCGATTATGATGATGTCTACAAGCGCATCATCTCGATTGCCCCGCTGTCGGAAATGTCAGCCTATTTCGCCATGGAAGCGATCAAGAATACGACCCAGCTCCCGATCGATGCGGTCTGACGGTTTCAGGCGCGTTTTTCCAGCTGGCTGATCGCTGCTTCCAACCGGCTGACGAGGGTCTCATCCAGTGCCGGTTTGGCGCCATAGGTGCTCTTGAAGGCCTGTATCAGATTGTCGACCACACCGGTCGGCCGCGTATCGCCGCGCAAGGCAATGGTGCGGGCTGAATATTCCAGCGTGCCATAGAACATGTCCCGCGCGATCCAGGCCGGTTGGCCGGCGCGGAAGAGGCCAGCGGCAACCCCCGCAGCGTAGATTTCATCGAAGACAGCCACATAGGCGCGCAGGAAATCGCGTGTTTCGGGATCGACGCTGTAGGCTTTTCGCAGCTTGGCGGCGAGATCGAGGAAGGCAAGGTCGCGAATGACGCTCGTCAGATGATAGTCGGCGAGGGCGTGCAATTGTTCGAGCGGATCGGAATGGCGCGCGACCGTCTCGCGGGCATTGCGCGTCAGATCCTGCCAGAAACCGGCGAGCAGCGCTTCCATCAGGGCGGACTTGGTCTTGTAGTAAATATAGACGGTGCCTTCGGCGATGCCGGCGCGGCGCCCGATTTCAGCGACCCTCGCGCCGTCGAAACCCGCTTCGATGAAAACCTCGCGCGCCGCTTTCAGAATGGCGCGGCGGCGGTCTTCGCTGCGGTCAGTGCGAGCCGTGTCCGGCATGATCAAAGCCCCATCTGACGGACAGCCAGATCGCGCATGATCTCTTCCGAGCCACCGCCAATCGCCTGGACCTTCACCTCACGATAAACCCGCTCGACCGGATGGCCGCGCAAATAACCCGCGCCTCCCAGAATCTGCATCGTCTCGGAGGCACAGAATTCCAATGCCTTCGAGGCAGAGAATTTGGCTTTTGAAATCTCCGCCACAGGCGTGCGGCCTTCGTTCACCAGCCAGCAGATCTGGTTGAGATAGGCCTCGACCATATCGATCTTCGCGGACATGTCGGCGATCTTGTGCCGGATCACCTGATGGCGGATCAGCGGTTTGCCAAAGGTCTCCCTTTCCATCGCCCATGAGATGGATTCCTTCAGACACAGCTTCATGGCGCCCAGCATGCTGGCGATCAGGCCGATGCGTTCGCCGTTGAAATTGTTGACGATGGCCAGGAAGCCCTGACCCTCCTTGCCGAGAAGATTGTCCGCGGGAATCCGGCAGTCCTCGAAATACAGCGTTGCCTGATCAGAGCACCACCAGCCCATTTTCCGGTCAATGGCGGTTCGGGAAAAGCCCGGCGCATCTGCCTCAACAAAGAAGAGCGAGATCCCGTCCAGCTTGCCTTCCGCCGTTCGGGCGCCAACCACGAAGTAGTCGCTTTTCATCCCGCCGGTGATGAAGGTCTTCTGACCATTGATGACGTATTGGCCGCCCTCGCGGCGGGCGGTGGTTTTCATCCCGCCAACGTCAGATCCGCCAGCGGGTTCTGTGATAGCCAGACTGGACGCCTTCCTTCCTGAGATGATCTCAGGAAGCACCCGGTCGCGGATATCATCATTGGCCAGATCCTGGATCGGGTGTTGTGAGATGGAGCGTCCGCCCAGGGCGGCTGCAACGCCGCCAACCCCACATTGTGCCAGCTCCTCCGCCCAGGCGGCCTGCATGAAGCAATCAGAAAAGCCCAGCCCGCCCCAGCGTTCGTCCATACCAAAGCCGAAAACGCCCAGAGCGCCGACCTTCTGATGCAATTCCCAGGGTATCTCGCCAGCTTCGTCCCAAGCATCAGCATAGGGGGTGATTTCGTCCGCAACGAAGCGGCGGACCGTCTCGCGAAAGGCGCGCCGCTCTTCGGTATCGAAAGGGTTTTCCATGCGCCTTTCTCCCTGTTGCCTAGATCAGAAACCGGTTGACGGACATAAACTGAGATGGTCTCATTTATTTGTCAATCGGGCGGGAGGCAGGATTGCCTGGCAGGAAAACAATCAGGATCGGGGGTGCCAGCGGTTTTTGGGGAGAATCCGATATGGCGCTGCCGCAATTCCTGAAGGCCGGCGGGCTGGACTATATCGTCTTCGATTACCTGGCCGAGATCACGCTTTCCATCATGGCCCGGGCGCGGGCCAAAGATGCGTCCAAGGGCTATGCGGCGGATTTCGTCGATTTCGTGCTCAAGCCCAACCTTGAAGAAATCGCCCGGCAGGGCGTGAAGGTGATCTCCAATGCCGGGGGCATGAACCCTGGGGCTTGTGCCACAGTGATCGAGGCCGCCGTGAAAGCGGCCGGACTGGATCTGAAGGTGGCGGTCGTAACGGGTGATGATCTGATCGACCGGGCCGACGCGCTCGCGGCTGGCGGGTATAAGGAAATGTTCTCCGGTGCAGATTTCCCGGACCCGGCGAGCATTGCCTCCATTAATGCCTATCTCGGTGCAGCGCCAGTTGCCGAAGCGCTTCGACGTGGGGCGGATATCGCCATCACCGGTCGAGGGGTCGACAGTGCCGTAACCCTCGGAGCGTGCCTCCACGCCTTTGACTGGGCGCTGGATGATTGGGACCGGTTGGCAGCGGGCAGCCTTGCCGGGCACATTATTGAATGCGGGCCGCAAGCAACCGGCGGGAATTTCACGGACTGGAAATCGATTGCCGAAGAGCTCGTCGAAATCGGCTACCCGATTGCCGAGATCAGCGAGGACGGGTCGACGGTCATCACCAAGCCGGATGGCACGGGTGGCTCGGTGACGGTGGCGACCGTTGGCGAGCAGATGCTCTACGAGATCGGTGATCCGGCGGCCTATATCCTTCCGGACGTGGTTTGTGACTTCACTGACGTGATGCTCGAACAGGCCGGGCCGGACCGTGTTTCTGTCACCGGTGCGAAAGGCCGCCCTGCACCGGATACACTGAAAGTCAGTGTCACCTATCAGGATGGCTGGCGCGCCGGAACCACTTTCTTCTATGTGGGCGAGGACGCGACTGAGGCGGCGCGGGCATTTGCAGAGGCTGCGCTCGCCCGCGCGTGCCGCAAGCTGAAATCCTATGGAGCGCCGGATTATACCGAGACCCTGATCGAAATTGTCGGGGATGGAAGCGCTTTTGGTGTGGAAGCGGGCAAAGCGAGAGACGTCGCGGTCAAGCTCGCTGTGAAGCATGCCGACCCACTGGCCGCCGGGTTGATCCTGCGGGAGGCGATCGGGATGGCGCTGGCGGCTCCACCGGGCCTGTCGGGCTTCTCGGGCAGCCGGCCAAAGCCGTCACCGGTGGTCCGGCTTTTCTCCTTCCTGCTGCCGCGCGAGCAGGCCATACCGGTCGTGCTTATGAACGGCGAGGCCATCGAGCTTGATCCTGGCCGCGGTTCGACGGTGGAAATTCCTGATGAGCTGCGTTCCGAGCCGGAGGCGCCTTCGGGGCGAGCGACGACAAGCGTTCCCCTGTTCAAACTCGCCTGGGGCCGGTCGGGCGACAAGGGTGACAAGGCCAATATCGGGCTTTTGCCGCGTGATCCGGCCTATATGGCGTGGATCTGGGCGGCCCTCGACGAGCAGACGCTCCGGTCCCGGTTCTCGCATTATCTGGAAGGTGGGGTGGATCGCTATTTTCTTCCCGGCACCGGGGCGATGAATATCGTCCTGCACGATGTTCTTGGCGGGGGTGGTGTGGCCAGCCTGCGCAATGATCCGCAAGGCAAAGCCTACGCGCAAATCCTGTTGCAAACCCCCATCCCTGTGTCGGGCGAAATCGCAGAGGCGCTGACATGACCGTTTTCAAGTCGCGGATTTCAACCTCGTCGGACGCTTTCCAGCATAACCGTCAAGCCATGCTGGAGCTGATCGCGAAGCTGGATGAGCTTAACGGGCGGGCGGCGCTGATTTCGGAGAAGCGCAAGCCGCGCTTCGAGGCGCGCGGCCAGTTGACGCCGCGCGAGCGGCTGGCCCGGCTGATTGATCCCGGCATGCCGTGGCTGACGCTGGGCAATCTCACCGGCTATCTGGCGGACAATCAGCCCGAGGAACGGTCCTTGCCCGGCTCCACCCTGATCGCCGGCATCGGCTTTATCCGGGGTGTACGCTGCATGATCATTGTCGACGATAGCGGCATCAAGGGCGGGGCGATTCTCAAGGCCGCCGGCTACAAGATCCTCCGTGCCGAACAGATCGCGCTGGAACAGAAGCTGCCCTTCGTCCACCTGGTGGAAAGCGCGGGCGGCGATCTCATCAATTACACGGTCGAAGGCTTTGTGCGCGGCGGCGGTGTCTTTGCCGGCCAGGCAAAACTCTCCAAGGCAGGCATTCCGGTGATCACCATTCTGCACGGCTCATCAACGGCCGGCGGTGCCTACATGCCCGGCATGAGTGATTACGTCGTGGCGGTAAAGGAGAATGGCAAGGCGTTTCTGGCCGGACCGCCCCTCCTGAAAGCCGCCACGGGCGAAATCGCAACGGAAGCCGAGCTGGGCGGCGCGGAAATGCATGCGGAGACCTCCGGGCTCGTCGAATACCTCGCCGAAAACGATGGTGAGGCGGTGCTGATGGCGCGCGAGGTCGTGGACCGGCTGGGATGGAATACGCGTTGCCCCAAGCCGGAGCGGCCGGAAGGGTCGCCGCCGCTCTATGATCCCGACGAAATTGCGGGTGTAGTGCCTGTGGATTACCGCATTCCCTATGATGTTCGCGAGGTGGTGGCCCGGATTGTCGATGGGTCGGACTTTGCCGATTTCAAACCGCGCTATGGCGCTTCAACGGTCTGTCTGCAGGCCAATGTGATGGGCTATCGCTGCGGACTGATCGGCAATAACGGGCCGATTGATCCGGCCGGCGCGACCAAGGTTGCACAATTCCTTCAGCTGATGGACCAGGCCGATACGCCGGTTGTCTTCCTGCAGAATACGACGGGCTACATGGTCGGTACGGATTATGAGCGCGGCGGTATGATCAAGCACGGGTCAAAGATGATCCAGGCGGTGACCAATATCGAGGTGCCGCGGCTGACCTTCATGATCGGGGCGAGCTTCGGGGCCGGTAATTACGGCATGTGCGGGCAGGCGTTTGGCCCCGACTTTCTTTACTCCTGGCCCAATGCGGCCACCGGCGTTATGGGCGGCGAGCAGGCGGCGACCGTTATGTCGATCGTTGCCGAGGGGCAGGCAAAGGCAGCCGGCACCGAGCCGGACCGCGAAGCCCTGAAGCAACAGGAAGCTTTTCTGAAAGAGCTGTTCGATGGTCAGTCAGGTGCCTTTTACACATCCGGTCACGAGATTGATGACGGGATGATCGATCCCCGTGATACGCGAAAAACTCTGGGTTTCCTGCTGGCCACGGTCTGGGAGGCGCGTCACCGCGAAGCGCGGCGCAACTCCTTTGGCATTGCGCGGATGTAGGCGGTGACGATGACAGCACTTCCCGAAACCACCGCGCTGGAAACCGGGCTTGAGAAAGGCTGGCTGACCATCTGGTTCAACCTGCCGGAAAGCCGCAATGCCCTCAGCGCGGAACTCACTGCCGATTTGCGCGCGGTGCTGGACGCTGTGCGGGAGGACCGGGGGGTGAGGGGGATCACGCTTCGTGGGCGCGGCGGCGTATTCTGCGCAGGCGGTGATCTCAAGGCCTTCAGTGCCGGCTTCGGCGCCGAAGGTGATGCGGCCCGGGCCGCCATTGTCGACATGTCAAAGTCGGGTGCGGCGATCTTCGATACGGTCAATTCCATGCCACAGGTCGTGATCGCGGTGGTCGAGGGCGCTGCGATGGCCGGTGGGCTGGGCCTGGCCTGTTGTGCTGACGTCGCGATCGCCGATGCCGGTGCGAAGTTTGCCTTCACTGAAACGGCCATTGGCCTGACACCGGCGCAGATCGCGCCTTTCGTGATCCAGAAGGCCGGCTATGCGACCGCCCGCCGCCTGATGTTGACCGCTGCGTGCTTCAAGGGCGCGGCGGCTCAAACCCTCGGTCTCGTGGATTTCGTGGCGGATGGCGCCGCGGCGCTCGATGAACTGGAGGCCGGTATCCGGCAACAGGTGTTGGGCTGCGCGCCGGGTGCCGTCGCTGATATCAAGCAACTCATTCTCGACCTGCCAACGCTGGACCGGTCGGCGCAGATCGCCGCCGCCGCAGAGAATTTCGCCGGCCGCCTTCTCAGCGAGGAAGGCCAGGAAGGGGTTCTTTCCTTCATCGAAAAACGCAAGCCGTCCTGGGCAGAGGAGGATTGATCATGAGCCGTATCAAGACCCTCCTGATTGCCAATCGCGGCGAGATCTCTCTGCGCGTCATGCGCACGGCCAGGGCCATGGGTATTCGCACCGTGGCGGTTTATTCGGATGCCGACGCGGACGCTCCGCACCGGCGTTTTGCGGACGCCGCCATCCGTATCGGTCCGGCGCCCGTCGGCGAGAGCTATCTGAATATCGAAGCTGTGCTTGAAGCGGCCAGACAGTGCGGCGCGGATGCCATCCACCCCGGTTATGGCTTCCTGTCGGAGAACGCGGCCTTTGCCGAGGCTGTGGAAAAGGCCGGGCTGGTCTTTATTGGTCCGCCGGTGAAGGCGATCGAAGTGATGGGTGACAAGGCACGCGCCAAGCGCGCCATGATCGAGGCGGGCGTGCCCTGCGTGCCCGGCTATGAGGGCGAGGATCAGAACGAGACAAAGTTTATCGCTGCGGCGGACGAGATCGGCTTTCCGGTCATGGTAAAGGCGGCAGCCGGTGGCGGCGGGCGCGGCATGCGACTGGTTGAATCAGCGATGGTTTTGCCCGATGCGCTGAAGCTGGCGCGGTCGGAAGCAGAAAATGCCTTTGGTTCGGGCGAGCTGATACTGGAAAAGGCAATCCTGAAACCGCGACATGTCGAGATCCAGATATTTGCGGACGCGCATGGCAATACGATCCATCTCGGAGAGCGGGACTGCTCGGTCCAGCGCCGCCATCAGAAGGTGTTGGAGGAGGCACCCTGCCCGGTCATGACGCCGGACTTGCGCGAGGCGATGGGCCAGGCCGCGGTCGAGGCGGGGAAGGCCGTCGATTATCGCGGGGCCGGGACCGTTGAGTTCCTTCTGGATAGCGATCGAAACTTCTACTTCCTCGAGATGAATACGCGGCTGCAGGTCGAACACCCGGTGACCGAATTGGTGATGGGGCTGGACCTCGTTCGCCTGCAGATCGAGGTTGCTGAGGGTGTGCCGCTCGGCCTGACACAGTCAGATGTTCAGCTGAACGGTCATGCCATCGAGGCGCGCCTCTATGCCGAGGATCCGGCGCAGGATTTCCAGCCGGCCACGGGAAGGATCGCGCTGTGGACGCCGCCCAAGGGAGAGGGTGTGCGCTGTGATGATGGCATCGAGACAGGTGGTGAAGTCTCGCCCTTCTACGATGCCATGCTGGCCAAGATCATGGCCTGGGGCGAAACTCGGGAGATCGCGTTAACGCGTCTCGCGGGTGCCCTGGATCAAGCGGCCTTGCTCGGCGTCACCAGTAATCAGGCTTTTTTGGCAGACGCGATCTCGCAACCGGCTTTCGCTGCGGGCGACGCGACGACGGCGTTCATCGCCGAGACCTGGGGCGAAGACGGTTATGCAACGCGGCCTCCCCGCCCGGATGATGCCGCGATCGCCGCCGTCCTGTTGCATCGCGCGGCTCGCAAAACGGCGCGTACCGCAGCGCTGGATGTGCCTGACGAGTTGCTGGACTGGTCCAGCGTTCATCCCCAGCCCTCCGTGGCTGATTTCGAAACCGGAATGGTCCGAGTTTTCCCGCAAGGCGGAGAGGCATATCGTGTGGAGATAGCCGAAACGGTTCTCCGGATTGAAGTCATCGCAGAACAAGGCCCGCAGGTATCGCTCAGCGTCGACGGGTTGCCGGCTTCAGTGGTGTTCGCGCTGACCGGTGAGGAAAGGGTCTTTGTGAAGCGCGGAGTTCGCAGTTTCGAGTTCGCGAACCGGGCGGCCATCCTGAAATCTGCGGGGACGGCTGGTGGTGCCGGTGACGTCATCGCCAACATGCACGGGACATTGCAGGATATCTTCGTGAAATCCGGAGACCGTGTACAGGCGGGCGACCGGGTTGCTGTCCTTGAAGCGATGAAGATGCAGCATCAGCTTCTCGCCGAGGTTTCCGGGATTGTGGGCAAGGTGCATGCTGAAGCGGGTGGCCAGCTGGCATCAGGCGATCTGATTCTGACAATCGAGACGGAGGCTGGCGATGCAGGAAGCTGAAGATTTTCGCGAGGAATCTCGCGCGCTGCAGGCTTTGCTCGCGCCGCTGACAGACGACCGGTTGCAGGCGCCGACCCAGTTCAAGGGCTGGAGCATCAATGATGTGATCCAGCATCTGACGGTGTGGAACCATATGGCCCGCTTGCAGATCGAGGACGAGGCTGAACTCGACCGGCAATTCCACTCCCTGCTGGAAATGGATGCCAACCTGCGCAAGTTCGAAACCGCTTTTCTGGATGATCTGCGGGGTGCCGCCCTTGTGGAGAAATGGCAGTCGGGCTTTGAGGCGACGGCGGACACTTTCGCGGCCGCCGATCCGAAACAGCGGCTTAAATGGGTGGGGCCGACGATGAGCGCGCGCTCATCCATTACGTCCCGCCTGATGGAAAGCTGGGCGCACGGGCAGGAGATTTATGACGAGCTGGGTGTTGAACGCCAGAATACAGACCGTATTCGCGGCATCGTTGTGCTCGGCGTGAACACCTATCGCTGGACCTATATGGCGCGTGGCACCGAACCGCCGGGCGAGATGCCCCGCCTGGAGCTGACTTCACCGTCCGGCGACGTCTGGACTTTTGGCGAGAGCAAAACAGACCGGATTGCCGGCCTGGCGGAAGAATTCTGCCAAGTGGTGACACAGACACGCAATATCGCCGACACATCGCTGACCGTCGAGGGTGGCGTCGCCGAAGACTGGATGGCCAAAGCCCAGTGCTTTGCGGGCCCGGCTGTCGAACCGCCCGCGCCGGGAAGCCGGCATCGCCGCGAGAATGAGAACTAGGGAGGGCCCATGTCCGAGGTGAACGAGAAAGAACTGGCTGAGTTTTCCGCCGAAGCGGACGCCTGGTTCGCAGAAAATACGGTCTCTGATCCCGGCTTCCGCTTGCCCCTGACCTTCATGGAGGTCGGGACGGACCAGCAGTTTGATTTCCTGCGGGACTGGCAGAACAAGGTCTGGTCCGCGGGCTATCTGGGAGCGGCATGGCCCAGTGAATATGGCGGTGGTGGCCTGGCGCAGGCCTTCCAGGATGCGGCCACCAAGGCGATGCGAAAACACCAGGCGCCGATCATGCTGAACGCAATCGGACTGAACTGGACCGGCCCGATGCTGCTGGATATCGGCTCGCATGAGTTGAAGGCGAAATACCTGAAGAACATTCTCTCTGGCGAAGATATCTGGTGTCAGGGTTTCTCCGAACCCGAGAATGGATCGGATCTGGGTAATGCCCAGACACGTGCAGTCCGCGATGGCGATGAATACGTGATCAACGGGTCCAAAATCTGGACCACCCAGGGCAATTACGCCAAATACATGATCCTTCTGGCGCGTACTGATCCGGATGCCCCGCGCAAATATGACGGCCTGTCCTTTTTCCTCGCTCCGATGCGGGTGCCGGGTGTGGAGACGGTGCCGATTCGCAAGCTGACAGGCGAATTCGGCTTTACCCAGACCTTCTTCACCGATGCCCGCATTCCGGCTGACGGATTGATGGGTGAGGAAGGACAGGGCTGGAAGATTGCCATGCAGCTGCTGGAATATGAGCGGGGCGTGCGGGGCGGCCAGGCCGGCGGCTATATCATTACCGAACAGAACGCTTTCGATGTGGTTGAACTGGCACGCCGCGTGAAGCGTGGCGGCAAGCCGGCCATCGAGGATCCCGTGCTGCGTGACAAGCTGGTCGAGTTCATCATCGAGATCCAGTCGAACGCCCTTTGCCGTCAGCGTGTGCCGATCCAGCCACTGAACCAGGAAAAGCCGTTCGGCGTGCCACTGGCATCCAAACTGATGTTTACCGAGTTCGTGCGGCGCCTGAACGAGTTTGCCGTGACTCTGACGGGGACCGGTGGTGGCTATTATGTCGGCGATCCCAATGCGGTTGATGAGGGCTTGTGGACGCGCGCCTATCTGAATGCCTTCTCGGCGACGATTGGCGGTGGCACGTCGCAGATCCAGCGCAATATCGTGGCCGAGCATGTGCTTGGCCTGCCCAAGGGGTAGGGGGCGGATATGGACAAGATCGGCAAGCTGGGCTTTTCCGAGGAACAGGCAGATCTCCTCGAGGTCGCCATGAATTTCTGCCGCGACAAATCCCCGATCGAGCGAGTGCGGGGCCTGCTGGAAGATAAGCTGGGCCATGATCCGGAACTCTGGAAGGAGATCGGTGAAATGGGCTGGCTGGGCATTGCCATCCCTGAAGCCTATGGCGGGATCGGGCTGTCCATGGCGGAGGTGGTTCCGGTGGCTGAAGCCATGGGGCGTTATCTTCTGAACTCGCCGTTCACCGCAACAACGCTGGCAGCACAGGCCCTGCTGGCAGGTGGCACCGAGGCCCAGAAACAGGCATGGCTGCCGCGTCTGGCAGGCGGCGAAGCGGCAACGCTCGCCCTTCTGGAAGCCGAGGGTGATTGGGATGTGATGGCGATTTCGGCGCGCGCCGGGCGCGATGGCGATACGCTGGAACTTTCTGGCCGGAAACGTTTTGTGGCCGATGCGGCGAGTGCTTCAGCGGTCATCGTTTCGGTTCAGCTGGACGGGCAGCCCACTCTGGTGCTGCTGGAAGCGGCTGATCTGGGGAGGGAAGCCCTGCGCCCGGAAACGATCATCGATGAAACGCGGCGAACCTTCGAGCTGACACTCGACGGCATCCGCATTAGCGAAGACCGGCTGCTCGACCCGGACCTTGCGGCCACGGCGCTGAAGCACATCCATCTGTGCTCGAACTTGCTCGCGGCAGCGGACATGACCGGCGGCAATCTGAGCGTTATCGACTACACGCTGGATTATTTGCGAACCCGCACCCAGTTCGGCAAGCCGATCGGATCCTATCAGGCGCTGAAACATCCGATGGTTGATGCATACGTCATGTACGAGCAGGCGCGGTCGCATGTTTACTCAGCGGCGCACTGCTTCAACCAGCAGGGGGAGGGCGAAATCGCCACGCGCATGGCCAAGGTGACTGCGCTGGAAGCCTATTCCTATGCGGGGGATCGTTCCATTCAGTTCCATGGCGGTTTCGGATTTACCTATGACTGTGACGCCCAGTTGTACCGGCGGCGTGCGATCTGGCACGGAGCGATGTCCGGAGACTCCGCTTTCCACAAAAAGGCGCTGGCAGACCTGTTACTGGGATGAGCCGCCCCGGTTCCCGGGTTGGTGCATATTGGCGCAGCCACAGCCCTTTGGCTTGCTGAATAACGGCAACTTGTCTAGGGCTATCGCCGTTCGACCCGGTGCGAGGGCCACGACAGACAAGGGGACTTTGATGCGTTTTGTAATTGGTACGATGGTAGCTGCCTGCTCGGTTGCCGTAGCTTGCGCTCAGGAAGGCGCTGACGGAGGCCTGGCGGGTGAAGTGACTGCCCAGCGGCCGCAGGTTGATTTTCCGATTGAACTGGAAGCCGGCTCCATTGTGACGCTGACAACCTCCTCTGACGAGAATTTCGATACCATTCTCGCTGTGACCGGTCCTGATGGCCGGCTGATCGACCAGAACGATGATATGGGCCCGGGCTCGCTGCAATCGCGCGTCGTCTTCCAGGCGTCGCAAACCGGTACCTATACGGCTTCGATCACAGGCTATGGCGGCTCTACCGGTTCGTTCGAGCTGGAAATCGGCGATGGGGTCGATTTCGGCCTGTCCAGTAGCGCCAATGTCCTGACGGAAGTGATCACCCGGATCGGTGACCCGGATCCGACGCTGAGCTTCCCGGTCGATCTGCAGGCCGAGGATATTCTGGTTGCATCGACCTATGCGCTGACCAGCGGTCTCGACACGACGATGTCGCTGACCGGTCCGACCGGCATGATCCTCTCGCAAAACGATGATCGCGGTGACGGCACGCTGAATTCGCATGTGGTTTTCCAGGTCTCCGAGCCGGGACGCTACACCGTCGAGATCGGCACTTATGGTGGCGATGAAACCGGCGATCTCGTTGTGTCCATCGCGACAGACCCAAATGCAGAGGTTCCGTTCGATTTCACGTCAATCGAAGGCCAGCGCATTGCCGAGTTTTCCGGTCAGATCACGAATGAGCGCCCGGTGATCGAATATCCGCTTCCGCTGGAGGCCGGTCAGACGATCTATGCATATGCCGATGCGCTGTCGGGTGATCTCGATACCTTTATCCGCCTGAACGGTCCGGACGGTTTCCCGGTGGCCATGAATGATGACCGCGGCGATGGTTCGCTGAACTCTGCCATTGCCTACACAGTGGAAGAGACCGGCCGGTACACGCTGGAAATGACACGGTATTCCGGATCGCCGTCGAGCGGCGATTTCGAACTGGTCATCTCGCTGGTCGACGCTGAAGTCGTCGACATTCTCCAGGAATTGCGCGAGCGCGTGATCACGCTGAGCGGTGAGGTCGAGACCGTTACCACCGACGATTTCGTGATCCATTACACGGTCGAGGGCGATGATGCCTCCTCTCGCGAATATGCCGAATCCGTTGGTGTCGCGCTGCAGGAAATTCTGGACATCCAGATCCGCCAGATGGGCTGGGCCGAACCGATCCGTGACGATGAGGGCATGTATAATGTTTTCATCGCCGATGCCGGCGGTTCGTTGGGCGTGGCTTACCCGGTTGAGTCGGTGTTCGATAACCCGAACACGACGGACGTCCGCGAGATGGCGGCCTCACGCGCAATCTTCCTGATCGAGAATGATTTCCGCGGCCTGGGCAAGGAAGCCTCTGCCCACAGCCTGATGCGGGCGACGGCGACGCACGAGTTCAACCATATCGTCCAGTATGGCTATGACGCCGAGGAAGGTCTGGGCTGGCTGTATGAGTCGACGGCATCCTGGATGGAAGTGGCCACGGTCGGTAGCGACCAGGACGCGACCGATTATGTGCGCCGTGATTACCGTTCGCCGGAGAATTGCTGGACGACCAGTGAGAGCGGTTTCAATTATTCCCAGTGGACGCTGCTCCAGTCGATCGCCGACGTGCATGGCAATGACATGATCCGCCGATTCTGGGAGAATGCCGTCGAGCTGGACGGTTTCGAAACCGTGTCCGCCGCGCTGGCTGAAGACGGCGCGACCATCCCGGAGGTTATCGAACGCTGGCGTGCCCAGAACTTTGCACGCGATTATGATCTGGCACCGCTCTTCCGGACCACGGTCGCGCTGCGTGACACGCTGGCAGAGACCGGTGACTGGGCGTCCAAAGGCGGCCTGGAACAGCTGGGGGCGAATTATTTCAACTTCGACCTCGACGGCACCTATACGGTGACGCTTAACAGCCCCGGCCAGATCGAGATGTTCGCGCTGGGTGTCGGCAATGGCGAAGTGCAGGTCATTCCGCTGGGCCAATCCGGCACAGTGGATACGACCGGTTTCGACCATGTCGGCCTGATGGTGTTCAACAGCGCCATGCCCCCGGCTCCGGGCGATTGCGATGATGATGGCTTCCGTCTCAACATCCAGCCTTCGAGCGGCCGGATGGCGTCTGCGGCCTACACGTTCGATGCGACGCATTTCGAAGTGCTGAGCGAGGAGGAGGAAGACGAGGAATAGTCTTCTTCCCCCTTTCTGATCTGACTGCGCCCCTGCCGGTTTCCGGCGGGGGCGTTTTCGTTTTCAGCATGACAGGCAAGTGAACTGGCGGGTCACGATTACTATCGCTATCGATAAAGGCTATCGACCGGTGATAAAAAATCGATTGGATTTATGATTGGGGCTCCCATAGGGTTCATCCATCCAGGGCCATTGGCCCGATCGATGACAAGCAATCCTATGGGAGACAATCATGGACGGCGCAGGAAAATGTCCTTTCACATCAGCGCAGCATCGCCATACGGCGGCCGGCGCCCTGTCTAATTCCGACTGGTGGCCGGAACAGCTCAATCTAAGGATTCTCCACCAGAATGCGCCGGCGTCCGATCCGAATGACGCGGATTTCGACTATGCCGAGGCCTTCAAGAGTCTCGACCTTGATGCGGTCAAGGCCGATCTCACAGCCCTGATGACGGACAGCCAGGACTGGTGGCCGGCTGACTACGGCCATTACGGTCCCTTCTTCATCCGCATGGCCTGGCACTCTGCCGGAACATACCGCGTCAGCGATGGCCGCGGTGGCGCCACGTCGGGAACCCAGCGCTTCGCGCCCCTGAATTCCTGGCCGGACAATGGTAATCTGGACAAGGCGCGCCGGCTTCTCTGGCCGATCAAACAGAAATACGGAAACAAGATTTCCTGGGCTGATCTGATGATCCTCGCCGGTAATGTCGCGATCGAGTCCATGGGCGGCAAGACATTCGGTTTTGCCGGAGGCCGCGAAGATGTCTACGAGCCCGAAGGTGATATTTACTGGGGTCCAGAGACCGAATGGCTGGCAACAAGCGACACCAAGGACAGCCGCTATTCGGGTGATCGGGAACTCGAAAACCCTCTGGCCGCTGTGCAGATGGGACTGATCTACGTCAATCCCGAGGGTCCGGATGGCAATCCCGACCCGCTCGCATCGGGACGCGATGTGCGGGAAACCTTTGCCCGCATGGCCATGAATGACGAGGAAACGGTCGCGTTGACCGCTGGCGGTCATACATTCGGTAAATGTCACGGGGCCGGTGATGCCGGTCTTGTTGGGCCGGAACCCGAAGCTGCGCCGATCGAACAGATGGGCTTTGGTTGGATGAGTTCCTACGGGTCGGGCAAGGGCGCCGACACGATAACCTCGGGGATCGAGGGCGCATGGACGGCCAATCCGGTCCAGTGGGACAATGGCTATTTCGATCTGTTGTTCGGCTATGAATGGGAGCTTGTGAAGAGCCCGGCGGGCGCATGGCAATGGACGCCCAAGAATCCGAAAGCCGAGGATCAGGCACCGGATGCGGCGGATGCCTCGAAAAGAGTTCCGACGATCATGACAACGGCTGACATGTCGATGCGCATGGATCCGTCCTATGAGAAGATTTCGCGCCGCTTCCACGAGAATCCGGACGAGTTTGCCGATGCCTTTGCGCGCGCCTGGTTCAAGTTGACCCACCGCGATATGGGCCCCGTTTCGCGTTATCTCGGCAAGGAAGTGCCGGATGAAGTCCTGATCTGGCAGGATCCGGTCCCGCCGGTTGATCACGATCTGGTCGATGAAGCCGACATTGCGGCCCTCAAGGAAAAGGTTCTGGCCTCTGGCCTGACCATACAGCAATTGGTGAAAACGGCCTGGGCCTCGGCGTCGACCTTCCGCGGTTCCGACAAGCGGGGCGGTGCCAATGGTGCCCGCATCCGTCTTGAGCCGATGAAGAACTGGGAGGCCAACGAGCCTGCCGAACTGGACAAGGTCCTGACGGTTCTCGAAGGCATCCGCAGCGACTTCAATGTATCTGCACCGGGCAACAAGCAAATCTCCCTGGCCGACCTGATTGTGCTGGCGGGTAATGCCGGAGTGGAAGCGGCTGCGAAGGCCGCGGGGCACACTTTGGACGTGCCGTTCTCACCGGGACGTACTGATGCCACGCGGGAGATGACGGACGTCGAATCCATTGGCTATCTTGAACCCAAGGCGGACGGGTTCCGCAATTATCAGGGCAGAATGGATCGCCCCGCCGAGGAAATGCTGGTCGATAAATCCCAGTTGCTGACTCTTTCGGCGCCGGAAATGTCGGTTCTGGTAGGTGGTTTGCGTGTGATCGGTGCCAATTTCGGCGATAGCGATCATGGCGTCCTGACCCGGAAGAAGGGTCAGCTGACCAATGACTTCTTCGTCAACATTCTCGACATGAAGACTGAATGGAAACCGGTAGATGAAGCTGAAGGGCTCTATCAGGCCATCGATCGCAAGAGCGGCGATGTTGTCTGGAGCGGAACCCGTGCGGACCTGATCTTCGGGTCCAATTCCCAGCTCCGGGCCATTTCGGAAGTCTATGGTGCTGCGGATGCTGAAACGAAATTCGTCAAGGATTTCGTGGCCGCCTGGACCAAGGTGATGGAACTGGATCGGTTCGACCTGAAATAATCCTGACTGGTTTTCCCGACCGGAAACCGCTAGTGGCGGGCCCAT